>CAZZVE010000296.1:0-4570 GCA_964657325.1 uncultured Ktedonobacterales bacterium | reverse complement strand
GGAGACCGGCCTAGGTCTCCCTGTCTTCTGTGTTTTTTACTCTACCTCTTTTTCACCAGTGAAACAACAACCTTACGGCACAGAGTATAGCCTACGAAAAGCACACTTCCTGCGATAAGGACCAGGAGGAGACCAATAAGAGCCTCCTGCCAATTAGAAAGATTTGTTGTGAACTGTAATGGACCCTGTGACTTGAAGACCTGTGAAACCTGCTGTTGTGTCACGGTCAAAACTTGTTTTGTGTAAAGCGTGTGCTGATGACCATACGCCAGTTGTAGGTCAATGGTATAGTTGCCCGCTTCCAAAGGATGATTCTGCATATAAACGGGGTAGTTAATGGTCGTGTCGGGTAAAAAGGTATCCAACTTGACGGTAAGATTTTGACGTATATTTCCTTGTGCATCAAGAATTTGCAGTGTACCGTGTGGTTTAAGTAACGATGTTCCTGTATTACTCAAATGAATGAGAAGATTCTGATAGCCATTTGCTCCAGCCGCCTGTATTCCAGTCATCTCCAACCGATCTGCTTGTGGACCAGCTACGTTTAGTTGAACGGCGACAATCGAGAGACTTTGTACATCTACATGGAAGGTACTTTTTTGTGTACTCGCTTGAACAACGCTCTTTGCCACAATACCACCAATATGTTGACCCGGACGCGCACCTCTAGGAATGTTTACCTGAAACAGAACGGTTTGGCTTTGCCCAGGTGTAAGTGTAAGCTGTTGCTGAGCTAGATGTAACCAGGAACCAACATCATGACTTGGTACATCTTGTGAATTATAAACAAGACCACTGTTCTGACCTGTCGTCGCATCTACTGAATAGAGTGTAACTGTTCCCGTTGCGGAGCCAGTATTCTTGATGCGGATGCCATTCTGTACAGTCGTATCTGGCTTGCCATTAAGAATGAAATACGACCTTGTGGCTATGTTCGACGGATCATAGCGTAATGGCTGGGCACTAAAACTGGCCCCTCCGCCATCTGCATGAGTAGTATGTATTTCAAATGTCATTGTATAAACGAGTGCTAGAATAATGAGAAGAGCAAGTAGTGGTATGCGTGTGAGAGTTCGAGCGTGCAAAGAAAAAAACATCCGCTACATCCTCCTGACAAAAGGTAAGCAAACAATAACTCTTTAAGGATACAGGGAAGGAAACTTCGTTGTTGCCCTCCGTATGTTTATTCGAACATTAAGAGAAAGGACGATTATGGTCCGCTTACTATCGCAACAGTGATCGTGCTGCTGTAACTTGATGACGCATAGGTATTTGCAGGAATTGCGATAGAAACTGTTGGTGTAATGGTAAATCTGCCCATACCAGTGTCTACATCAGCATTAAAAAACTTCACAGCACTTGGAGCAGATGCTCCTGCTGGCAATGCAAGTGGATAGCTGACGGAGTTACTTGGATCAGTACATGTCGTTGACGCCGCGCATGAAGACGCAACAGACTCGATTTTTGACGCATTTGTTGGCAGGGTATGTGGACTACCGCCACCCGTGGTAAAGGTTGTAGAGGTAATCGTTAAGTTCCAACCATTGCCAGTACCTGTTGCATCAACAACGGTAGTTGGCAGGGTATAGTTCACAGTTTGGTCTGTACCGTTCAATGTGACCGGAGGGATAGTTGGAGCTGTCATTGCCTCTGTTACGCTGCCAGCACCATTAATCACGGTTGAGCCAGGACTAGAGTCTGCGAATGCAGCCGTACTCGTAATGAATGTCAGGACTAACATAAGAAGCGGAATTGTGAGTAGTCGCAGGGGATGGATACGACGAATTTTCATAACGTTTGCCTCCAAAGTTTTTTCTAGTGCTTGTGTAGTCAGACTTTACTGCTAGACAAGCGTTTCTTACGTCAAAGAGACACGAGAAGTCTCTTCTATCCTCCTTTCCAAGAATTTCAGCACTACTTCATCAACAACCCCCACAAAATAATATCGGTACATGGATGGATATAAATAGATATATTGGAACAAGAACATTACTAAAAAAGTAACAACATGATTTTCTTGGGAAATTCTTACCCATTTCCAAAAGAGATTTGAAAAACTCTTGACCTAGAGCACTCTAGGTTGTGTATGATGCCTTTTTTGTAGTGAAAGAAATTGGAAGAGCACTGCTGGTCTGGTAAAGCAGATTAGCAAGGAAAAAAAGATATATTTTTGAAAGGAATGTCCACGAAAGTAGCAACTATCACTGGCGGAGGATACACGCTCGATCAACTGGCAGAAAATAGAAGTGTCAGGGGGTGTTCACCTTTAAAATTGGAAGATCACTAGGAAGTACTTGCATCTTGCAAGAGATCCCAAGGTGTGATGATGCCAAGAGGTTGTTCTGTACGTTTGCCTGTGTTGGTGATAATGATAGCTAACAAACGCGGATGGGGACGGGCAAGTGTCGTGGAAAATGCCTCTCGTGCATCGTCAACAAGAGCGTTACGTGTCATAAAGAGCACATTATCAGGAGGTTCGTGAATTAATGCATCGGCGATTGTTACCTTCGCTATACTCATTTCTGCCTTGAGTTGCTCTGCAAACCACAGCGTAATACTTTCCAGGCTCAGTAAGGAGAAGCCATCCTTACTCTGCACAACGACCTGTGAAAACTCTTTAAACTTCATATAGTCTATAGCCTCTACAAGTAAAGCCTGTGCAGAAAAGAGATGGATGTTCTTTTGAAATGTCGGAGTCAGCCTTTTAGGAGCGGTAATACTCTCGACGATATGGGTGAACTGTGCTACCGTTTCTTGTGTGGGTTCAGCGATAACTTGCTGTGGATACGTCTGGTTATGTACAATGGCGTTTCGTAAGTCGCCATATTCTTTGAGGTCTGCGAGATAACGCCTCACTGTGCTATGCGTCGTTGAAGCAACTCGAATAAGTTGATAGAAAGGTAAGTTTGTGTCGGAGTCGCTATGCTCTCGTAAATAGCGCGAAAGCTGATTATAAAGTTGAATAAACTGTTGAGCGCGATCCATGACATTGCCTTCACTACAAATGTTGACAACCAACTATAACAAAATCGGTAGGGACAGTAACTCATTGCGCCCAGAGATGGGGTAACGGGGCAACGCGTCGGCAACTACAAACGCTCCCAATGCGAACCCTCCCGGCCCATTTTTTGGCGCAATGAATTGCTGTCTCTACCGTATCTTCGTGGATTAGACCACACAAGCCAAATCTAATTCTGGGTCGCGTGGTTCCTCTATGGGAAGAGCTGGCACGTCTTCATTGTAGTTCTCTGGATGATCGAGTGCGTTTTGAATGATACACTCGACATCAGCAAGGCTGTTGATACGAACAAGCTCATTACGAACGCGTTTCGCTCCTGGGAAGTGACCAAGATACCATCCCATATGCTTCCGTAGCTCGACGAAATGGTCTTCCCCTTTAAGCTTCGCGTGGACGCGTGCATGTTCAAGTGCCATGTAAAGCCGCTCTTCTCGTGTTGGCAATACATCTGGCAATTCTTCAGGAGTTGGATTGACGCCAGCGTTCAAAAGGTGCTTGAGCGTCTCGCGCTTTTGAAAGAGCCAGGGATTTCCATAGCTTGCGCGCCCAATCAGTACGCCATTTACACCAGACGTGCGAATACGTTGTGCTGCTTGATAGAGCGTATGAATATCGCCGTTGCCCAGGATAAGCGTATCTGTTTTGCGTACAATTTCCGCAGCAGCAGCAATGGCATCCCAATCTGCCTCACCTTTGTAATGCTGTACAAGAGTACGTCCATGAATAGAGATATTTGCAGGCTCTAGTTCAAGCAGTTCTTGTACCCAATCGGTAATAATAACGGTGTCATAACCTAAACGTGTCTTCACCGAAACTGGCAACAAGCGACGTTCGATTCTTGCCGTATCGCCCCAAATGCGTACACGGTCCTCATTCATTTGCTGAATACGCTGAATGCGTGATGGCTCCATATCCAGGTCTTCAAGTGTCTGCCCATTGGCCCAATCGCGTACACCTTGTTGAGTCGCGCGAATAATCGCTTTCGCTACGTCTGGTACGCGAATGAGTGCCGCTCCACCACCCTTGTTAGCAACGGCACTTGCAGGGCATCCCATGTTGATGTCAACACCGTCGAAGCCTAGTTCACAAACAACATGCGCCGCCTTGTAAAAGTAGTCAGGTTTGCAGCCAAAGATTTGCGCCACCACAGGACGTTCCGCGGATGTATACAGAAAATCGCGGAAGATGCGATCACTTCCACGCCAAAGTCCCTCAACGTTGGTAAACTCGGTGAGAACAATATCGGGTCGTCCGTAAAGACCATGTATCGTGCGGCATGGTGCATCAGTGACACCATCCATGGGTGCCAATCCAATTATAGGTTGTGCAAGAGTATTCCAAAAAGATGTAGGCTTCATATGTATGTTTTCTCGTGTACTGAGTATGAGGCAACGTATGTTTATAGTGTCTCATGAAGTTTTTATAGTGTCTCTTTTATAGCATATTCGCGTGTTTTAAGCAAGTCTGATGCAATGTTGGTTACACATTGAACAGGTCATGACAGGGGCAAGCCCTGTCACTACTATATACGAACTCCCGTTGCAAGCCACG
>CAZZVE010000295.1:0-4586 GCA_964657325.1 uncultured Ktedonobacterales bacterium | reverse complement strand
TGAGCACGACTAAATGGCATCTTGAAGTGGTCTCTGATCATTTTCATCAAGAGTGTGTATGACCCGAATGATAGACGATTTTTAGGTGAAATCTGGGAAATCAGCGTGAAACAGTCGAGCATAGGGAGAGGGGTTCATCAGCAGGGTGTTTGTTCATAACACCCTGCTGTGGCAAACAGCGTTGATCACAACAAACGTACGGAATCGACCTAGAGGACAGAAACAGAGAGACTCTTCAAAAAAGAATGAAGATCCCTCGTGAGTAGTATTAGTATTGGCACACTCCTCTGTCCTACAATTCTCATGTCACGGCTTTCGTAGGGACCAGATGTTTCGTGTCCAAAGCCAATGAATTAGCTCTTGGTAAGACTCAAACGAGTGTAGCTCCATCATCAACACTAAAAGACTATAAGATAATCTAGAGATGTATTTTGACATAATCCTAGCTATTCTTCCAGGTATCAAGCTAGTCAAATGGCTGATGTCACCTTTGTCTACAGCAAGTATAGTATAGCACAAGGGGCAGATAGCCCAGACAGAGAGATACAAAGGATAAACAAAGCTATGGAACAGCCAACTACTTCCCCCACAAATACACTTCGTTCACTTTCAAATCAGATGGCAGACGCTGTTGAACATATAAGTTCCGCACTTGTACAGGTCAATGGTCGTCAGCGTCAGCCTGCGAGTGGTATTGTCTATGCAAATGATCTCATACTTACAGCGGATCATGTGCTGGAACGCGAAGAGGACATTACTATTCAGACACACGATCAACGAACACTTCCCGCACAGTTTGTAGGTCGTGACCTCGCCAGCGATCTCGCGGTATTACGCGTCAATGATCTCAAAATTGAGCCAGCATCATTAGCTACTACTGAGGCACGTGTTGGGCAGCTTATTCTGACCGTTGGGCGTTCAAACAGCGAAGGCCCAATGGCAAGTGTTGGTATTGTCAGTGCTGTCGGAGGCCCGCTTCGTACAGGTCGAGGAGCAACACTCGAACGCTATATCCGTACTGATGCCACCCCCTACCCCGGTTTCTCCGGTGGTCCACTTATCGACCTGGATGGCTCGGTGATTGGAGTGCTCACAACAGGACTCGCGAATGGTGTCGCGTTAGCAATTCCTGCAACACTTGCTAAGGGTATCGCTGAGACACTTGCAACGCAAGGTTATATCAAGCGCGGCTATCTCGGTATTAGTAGCCAACTCGTACATGTACCCGCAGGTCAACGCGCTGGTCGTGAACAAGAGCATGGGCTATTAATCGTCAAGGTTGAAGAGAACAGCCCAGCACAACGCGGTGGCGTTATGATTGGCGACATTCTTGTCACGCTTGATGGTCATGCCATCAAGGATTCAGAGGACCTTCAAATCGTGCTGGTTGGTGACCGCGTAGGAAAAACTATCCCTGTCGAAGTGATTCGCGGGAATACTGTTCAGGCACTTCAAGTGACCGTTGGACAGCGCAACTAATAGCATACTGGTAGGTATAACATGACACAAACAGAGACATATACACAACAATCTTCGTTTCCACTGCCTGACGCCTTTTCAACAGAACTGACCTCATTGTTTACCGCTGTACAACCAAGCGTTGTACAGATACATACGGAGGGACGTGGGGCCGGAACTGGTATCATCTGGAATGTAGATGGGCATATCATCACCAACAACCACGTTGTTGCCAAAGACAACACTCGTGTTCAAGTGTTTCTTGCTGACGGCAGAACGCTAGACGCAAAAGTGCTTCACCGTAGCCCTCGTCTTGACCTTGCTTTACTTAAGGTAACAGGTGAAAGCCTGAAACCACTTAACGCAGGGGATTCGTCGAAACTGCGCGTCGGAGAATGGGTCTTTGCTGTTGGGCACCCATGGGGTCAACGCTGGGTCATCACCGCGGGCATTGTCAGCACACAAAGGACCGCAAAAATCGCCGACGATATAACAACACAGTACATTCAGTCAGATGTACTCCTTGCGCCTGGAAACTCAGGTGGTCCTCTATTAAATGCAGATGGCAGTGTTGTAGGCATCAACGCGATGATCTTTGGCGGCGATCTCGCGGTAGCTATTCCTAGTAACGTTGTTACAGACTGGCTTACCGGACTCACCAAGCACACTATAAAGCTTGGCGTCGCTGTCCAAACTATAGAATTATCTGATGCTATTCGTCACAGTTTCGATACACAACGTACATCGGGGTTGCTCATAGTGGGTATTGAGGAAACGCGGCAGACAAGCGATTTACTAGTTGGTGATATTCTCCTTACCGTTGCGGATAAGCCTGTCAACGATCCAGCCGGGTTACGTCATATTCTAGGGCAACAAGGCGAAGCCCCAACTGTACCAGTCACACTTTTTCGTGCAGGTGCTGTCGTTTCCCTTGATGCCACAGCACTGGTAGTGGAGAGCATCTAATGACTCGTGTGTTTGTCATCGCAACAACGCCTATGCAACAAGCTGGTTTACGTGCCATGCTCACCTCCTCTGATATAGAGATTGTGGGCGAGTCGCTTGTGCCAGATATCGCACGAGAAGAATTATCAGAAAGTGACGTAATCATGATTGCGGACGAGGTACTCTTAGAGGATGCAGTACGTACGATTCCTCGTGGTGAAACGGTTGCACTTGTTGTGATGGCGAACAACGAACAGAAAGCATTTTCGCTACTACGTTCTTTGCAGGTACAAAGTTGGGGCATTCTTCCAACAACTGCCTCTGCTTTGTACCTTCAAGGAACAGTCATTGCAGTTGCTCAAGGCTCAGTTGTATTTCCTGGTATCCTTATGCATAGCTTATATGAAGAGAATCTGCGTATACAACCTGTGCAATTAGATGCTGCGGACGAGGTGCTCACCACGCGTGAACGAGAAGTATTAGAGCTTGTCAGTCAGGGCTTATCAAACAAACTGATTGCGCGACAGCTACAAATCAGTGAACACACTGTAAAGTTTCATATTTCTTCGGTCTCTGGGAAGCTAGGTGCCGCAAGTCGCACAGATGCTGTACGTCTCGGCTTACGCAAGGGTCTCATTACATTGTGAGATATAGACTGGGCACCCTTTCCCTTTAGATCGCGCGACATATTGCCCACAACAAAAATCCTGATGTCCGTATTGACGGCGAGAAATCGGTGCTTGCGGAACTCAACTCTTCGGCTTCTTCTATGGTGCCAACAAAGTGCTCGCAGGTAAGGAAACAAGGGCCATATTTGTATCAAGCGTTCCATGTAGCGACACATTGTTGTTAAGGCATCAGCATGTTACAATAGACAAGGTAGCCTGAACAGGACCAGTAGGCAAGCATCAATTTGTTATATATGCAACACAGAGGGAAATATGTCGCACGAAGTACAAACCGACTTGCGCATTCGGCGCACGCATAAATTCTTGCAAGAAGCGATGATTGAACTGATTAGCGAGAAAGGGTTCGATGTTCTCACTGTGGGCGATATTGCCGAACGCGCAATGATCAACCGAGCCACGTTCTACCGTCATTATCAGGATAAATACGACTTGATGGCGAAGATATTTGAGGAAACCACGAACGAACTGCTGGAAAATATGAAGCCCATCCAAAAAGACACTCGTCAGGGAGAGATGGAGAATCCACCAGAGATCTGGATACAATTATTTGAGCATGTCGCTGACCATGCCCCTCTCTATAGAGCAATGCTAGGGAAAAACGGCAGTTCGTGGTTTGCAGCTAAGATGCGTGAGTACACCATCAAGATTATGCTTGAGCAAGAGAGACGGTGGAAACAACAGATGGAATTTAGTTACCAGATCGACTCAGCGATGCCCCAAGAACTGCCTGCAATGCAACTCTCCCATGTCCTGATCGGCACCATCGTCTGGTGGCTAGAGAGCGAAAAAAACTATACTCCTAGACAAATGGCAACATGGTTTCACCGCTTCGCGTTTTATGGCTATCTCTCCGCACTTGGTAAACGCCCTACCAGTGTATAAATCCTACTCAAGGGTGGGATTTATACACTGGTACTTAATACTCCTCTACTTCTTACGTGCCTCTCTCTGAATAGCTGAGAAAACGATGGGTTTCTCTCTCGCAGGTTCTCAGTCAAGCGATGGTTCGATCTCTGGTGGGAGCGGCCCATCTCGACCTGCCTCTACGACATCAGCTTGTGGAGGAGGCGCAATCTCAAAGGTAAGATCATCCGTGAGCGGCGCAGCAATAGCCTGGAGATCGAGTTCATAATTGCCAAAGCGTTTAATGTGCCTGGTCTGATACGGTGAGAGTGCAGCCAGTTCATCAATCGTGGGGATCAACCCCTCTTTTGCAAGTGCATTGAGGGCTGTGCTGATCTCAACGGTATTGTCTAACATAATACAATCTGCAAGCAACCCCGTGTATTTAATGCGTTTTTCCTGCTCTTCATAGGCTCGTTCGTAGATGGTTCCTGCCGAGGCGAAGGTAATCCAATCTTCAAAGGCATTGTATTGTTCTACTTTATTGGTACTGCGATGGATCACTTCACGGAGTTTGACATCTGAGCAGAGTCTTGGGATTGACGAAAGGCGTGGTTATGTACTAGCGACGATGCTCTTGAGCTGGTCGAG
>CAZZVE010000294.1:0-4590 GCA_964657325.1 uncultured Ktedonobacterales bacterium | reverse complement strand
ATGGAGAGGAAAATATATGATCAAGTTGCTACGGTTCATGAAGCCGTACCGATTGACAGTTGCGCTCGTCCTGGTGCTAGCTTTCGCGCAAGCTATAGCGAACCTCTATCTGCCAAAATTAATGGCGGATATTGTAGATAACGGTATTGTGAAGGGCGATAATGCCTTTATCTGGCGTACAGGCGGTATCATGCTACTCATAACTTTGGGTGGGGTGATTTGTGCCGTTTTTGGTAGTTTTTTTGCTGCGAGAGTTGCCGTTGGTTTCGGTAAAATCATTCGTGCTCAACTGTTCACCCGTGTCGAGCAGTTTTCGCTACACGAATTCGACACAGTAAGCACAGCTTCACTTATTACACGAACTACAAACGACACAACTCAAGTGCAACAGGTCTGGGTTATTATCCTGGGTATTATGGTGACAGCTCCTATGATGATTATCGGCGGTATTATTCTTGCCGTTGCTCAAGATGCCGGACTTGCTTGGATTCTTGTGGTGATTATGCCGATATTGGTTGGTGCCATTGTGCTCCTCATGAGTCGAGCTATTCCACTTTTTCGCATCGTGCAGGTGAAGCTTGATAAACTTAATCTTGTTTTAGATGAAGGCTTGACTGGCGTGCGCGTCATTCGTGCGTTTGATCGCATGAAGTACGAGGAGCGACGCTTCGACGAGGCCAATCTTGATCTCACTGATGTCTCAATTCGCGTCAACAGAATTATCGCATGGTTAATGCCTCTGATGATGTTTGTCTTGAACGTCTCCGGTGTCGCTATTGTCTGGTTTGGTGCAATGCGCATCAACAACGGTCAGATGCAAGTTGGCTCCCTTATCGCTTTCCTACAATATGCTATGCAGATTTTATTCGGGTTACTGATGGTCTCGATGATGTTTGTTATGCTCCCGCGTGCGGCAGCCTCCGCGGACCGTATCAACGAAGTGCTGGCAATTGAGCCTGAGATTTCCGATGCTGAGCAGGTGAAGCATGCCAACGCGGAACGCGGTTATGTTGAGTTTCAGGATGTGACATTTAGTTATCCTGGTGCTGAAGTACCAGCCCTCAATAACATTTCTTTTAGTGCTAGGCCGGGCGAAGTCACGGCAATTATTGGTGGCACTGGTTCAGGCAAATCAACGCTTGTGAGCCTGATACCACGCTTCTATGATATCGACAGTGGACGTGTCTGTGTGGATGGTGTTGATATCCGTGAACTGGCACAGCAAGACCTGCGTGCGAAAATTGGCTTTATACCACAACGTGCGGTCCTCTTCTCAGGCACCATCGCCGAAAATATTCGCTATGGCAAGGAAGATGCAACAGACGAAGAGGTACGGCACGCGGCCGATATTGCGCAGGCGAGTGACTTCATTTCGGACATGAAAGACGGTTTCAACTCCACTATTGAGCAAGGTGGTGCGAACGTCTCTGGTGGTCAGAAGCAGCGTCTCTCGATAGCGCGTGCTCTGGTAAGAAGGCCAGAAGTATACATATTCGATGATAGTTTTTCGGCTCTGGACTTCAAGACAGATGCCAAACTACGTGCGGCACTCAAAAGAGAAACACTTGATGCCACCGTACTCATCGTGGCACAGCGGGTCAGTACCGTCATGGACGCGGATCAAATAATCGTTTTGGATGAGGGGCGCATGGTTGGTATCGGCACCCATCAGAGTTTGATGAGGAGCAGTGAGGTCTATCGTGAAATTGTTACCTCGCAACTCTCTATGGATGAAATCGCGGAGGAAATCGCATGAGCGAAGAGCGTAGTACACGGCGACCTACTGAGCAGAGCAGCATGGGGCCGATGAATAGAGGACCTATGGGTGCTATGGGCCGACCCGTAGAGAAACCTAAAGATTTTCAGGGGACAGCTAAGCGTTTACTTGGCTACTTTGTGCCACAAAAGTATCGTTTGCTGATCGTGCTTGGCGCGGCTATCATCGGTACCGTGTTTAATATCGTTGGTCCAAAGATACTTGGACTAGCAACGACTAAACTTTTTGATGGTCTGATCTCAAAATTTCGACACATACCGGGTGCGAAAATTGACTTTAACTATATCGCAACAGTCCTACTTATTCTGCTTGGACTGTACGTCATCAGCGCGATATTCATGTACATTCAGCAGTATGTAATGGCAGGTGTAGCACAGCGCACAGTGTATCGTCTACGTACAGAAGTGGATCAGAAACTGTCGCGTCTGCCGCTCAAGTTTTTCGACTCACGCCCACATGGAGACATTCTTAGCCGTATCGTCAACGATATGGATAACATCAGTACTACATTGCAGCAGAGCGTCACACAGCTTATCACATCAGCAGTTACGTTGATCGGTGTCATCGTGATGATGTTGACGATTAGCCCACTGCTCAGCATTGTTGTACTTTTGACCTTGCCGCTCAGTTTGCTTGTCACAATAGGCATTGCGAAAAGATCGCAAACCTACTTCAGAAGTCAGCAACGTGTGCTTGGGCAACTCAATGGACACGTCGAGGAGATGTATACAGGTCACAGAATCGTCAAAGCATTTGGACATGAAAACAAATCCATTGCTGAATTTACCGAGTTGAATGAGAAACTGTATAACGCGGGCTGGCGAGCACAGTTCGCATCTGGCACGATTATGCCGCTTATGCGCTGTATCGGCAACCTCGGCTATGTCTTTGTTGCCGTTGGTGGTGGCATTCTGGTGACAAGAGGGTCGATTAGTATTGGTGACGTGCAGGCATTCATTCAGTATGCACAGCAGTTCACACAGCCAATCACCCAACTTGCCAACTTTGCCAATGTGATTCAATCGACGATGGCATCGGCGGAACGCATCTTCGAGTTGCTCGATGAGACAGAGGAAGAGCAAGAGGTCAATGCTATTATCCCTGCAGGCATACAAGGTGAAGTCGAGTTTGAACATGTGCGCTTTGGCTACAAACCAGACAATGTGTTGATGGAAGACATGAACATTTCTGTGCGGCCTGGACAGACAATCGCCATTGTTGGTCCAACGGGTGCTGGCAAAACCACGCTGGTCAACCTGCTGATGCGCTTTTATGAGGTCAACGCTGGTCGTATCCTGGTGGATGGTATAGATATAACGCAGATCAAACGCGGAGCATTGCGTCGCACATTCGGTATGGTACTACAAGACACATGGCTCTTCAATGGTACGATACGTGCGAATATCGCGTATGGGCGTGAGGATGCGACGGAAGACGAGATTATCCGTGCTTCCAAAGCTGCTAATGCCGATCACTTTATTCGGACGCTGCCCGATGGTTATGATACAGTGTTGAACGAGGATGCGACGAACATTTCGCAGGGGCAAAAGCAACTGCTCACGATTGCTCGTGCCTTCCTCGCCAATCCAGAAATCCTTATTCTGGATGAGGCAACTAGTAGCGTCGATACACGTACAGAGGTGCAGATTCAGAAGGCAATGTCTAACCTTATGGAGGACAGGACAAGCTTTGTGATTGCACACCGACTCTCCACCATTCGTGACGCGGACCTGATTCTAGTTATGAATCATGGTACGATCATCGAGAAGGGAACGCACGAGGAGTTACTGGCGAGGCACGGCTTCTATGCCGACCTTTATAACAGTCAATTCGTTGGTCGCACTCTGATGGAGGAAGCGGTATAATGCCACGGTAGGGGCAGCAATTCATTGCGCCCAAAGATGGGTTGGGGTCATGTCGGGAAAATGAAACGTTGCCGATGTATTGCCCCTATCTGCCCATCTTTGGGCGCAATGAATTGCTGCCCTACCGTATTCGAGTGGAAACGAGAATATCTATGAACCGACAATTTTGGCGGACACATACGGTTCGTTATGATGAATGCAACTGTGATAGTGTCCTTACGCCTACCGCATTTTTGCGTTATATGCAGGAAATTGCGGGGCTGGATGCTGAGGATGCTCAACTTTCGGGTAGTGGCTATTGGGTCGTCAAAAGGTCCATTATTTCCTTTGTAACTCCGGTCCCTGTACACACGAAACTGAACTTGAAGACCTACGGCATCGGCTTCACACGCATTACAGCGCAACGAGGATATGAAGCATATATCGCGGATACAGAGACGCTTGTTGTTGCCGCGCGGACATTGTGGGTCTATGTTGATGCTCACGGACGTCCGGCGCGTCTCCCAGAAGAAACAGTTCGTGTCTGGCTACCTGATGGCCCTATGCCACAACTGCCAGAGGAGCCTCTACCAGTATTTCCAGAGACAACGCCAGAAACAACCTCTTTGCGTGTACAATTCTCTGATATTGACTCGGCGCGCCATCTCAATAACGCCTCAGCTGTCGAGATGCTAGACAATGCAGGCTGGCAAGCATACGCTAGAAATGGCATATTACCCGGTACTACAAGCCTGAGTGCGCTTTCCTACGATATCGAATATGTGGATAGTCCTCGTTTTGGTGAACAACTAGAGATACAAAGTTGGCTTGAGCCTTTCCCTTCAACAGTTCAGGAATGCAGTCGATTTCAGCAGATCACCCGTGAGGGAAAAGTCATGGTGAGGGCATACTCGCGCTGGCTGTGTTTAATGATAGAGTGAGGCAAGGGCACCCGCAAGGGGCATTCCC
>CAZZVE010000293.1:0-4617 GCA_964657325.1 uncultured Ktedonobacterales bacterium | reverse complement strand
CGCTTATGTGGCATCGCCGATGAGCCTTGTTGACCGGAGCCGAACGGCTCGAATGCCTCACTTAACTCCGTGCGTTGCAGGTGACGAATCTCCTGCGCCATCTTCTCAAGCGAACTGCCGACGAGTGCAAGGGTTGTCATAAAGTGCGCGTGTCGGTCACGTTGCACAATCTGGTTCGAGATGGGTGCGACTCCTAAGCCCATGTGTTCACACACGAACTCCTCGATCTGTGGTGGAACAGTAGCGTGTGTACCAACCGCACCAGAAATCTTGCCAACCGTGACCTGTTCTAACGCCGCCGCTAGACGCTGCTGATTGCGTCGTAGTTCGTCCACCCAGAGCGCGAGTTTGAGACCAAAGGTGAGCGGTTCCGCGTGAATACCGTGCGTGCGACCAGCCATCAACGTGAATTTGTATTGTACCGCGTCTCGCGCTACAACCTCGATCAGGCGCGCAAGTGTGGTTGTGAGCAATTGACCAGCCTCTTTTATTTGTGCCGCCAATCCGGTATCCAGTACGTCAGATGAAGTGAGACCGAGGTGGATAAAGCGCCCTTCGGGTCCCAGTTGTTCCTGAATTGAGCGCAGAAACGAGATAATGTCGTGATGCGTCTCTTGCTCTATCTCTTGCATCCGTTGTGCATTGTAGCTTGCTTGCCGTATCTTCTCGATAGCATCTTGCGGGATGACGCCTTCACGCGCCCAGCCCTCGCAGACGAGCAATTCGACCTGTAACCATTTGTCTGTTTTATGCGTGTCCGACCACAGAGTAGCCATTTCCGGCAAAGAATAGCGTTCAATCATGATGTGTGTGAGTTCCTTAGTAGGGATACCCTTACGGCCTTCCTACACAATATATGAGTGTATAGTAGTTCTCATGGCAGTTTACCACAAGATGGTGGTATCGGGCATAAAATCGTCACCCCCTGTGTTATCTATAGTACAATGCGAACAATGGCGCGAGGGCTAAGTAGGCTACTAACAACATACTTGACGTGGCGATGTATTACATGTACAATCATGTCTGCATTGCTAAGGAAAATAGCAGAGTGCTGGTAGACGAAACGCGGTGGAAGAAATGCTCCCCCGTGACGAATAAAGCCTATTACCATTGATATTATGGGAGAGCCAAAAATGAAAAAGGGAATTCATCCAAACTATGTTGAGTCCACGGTCAGTTGCGCCTGTGGCAACAGCTTTCAGACAGTAAGTGCCAAGCCTGTGTTAAAGGTCGATGTGTGCTCTAAGTGCCATCCATTCTTCACGGGTCAGCAGCGTATCCTCGACTCCGCCGGTCGTGTGGAGCGCTTCCGCAAACGCTTCAACCTGAAAGAAGAAGAGTAGGATTATAATAGCGCATATTCGAGAGATAAAGGGGTGTGCAAGCAATCCTTTATCTCTTTTTTTGATTGTACTTCTGAATACAAAGGGTGAGTTTTCTGGTGAATGAGACACAACGAACCATCCTATTTCTGATTGCGGATACGGGTGCAGGTCATCGTAGTGCTGCCAACGCAATCAATAATGCTATTACGCTGATTTCTAAACAACAACAGCAAGAGTGGCAAGCGCGAATCGATGCACAGCCTGTAGAGGTTGGTGGCGGAACACAAAAGACGATGCAGGCTACGGCTGTTCTGCCACAACCACTCACCTACCGCGTAGAAATTGTGGATGTCTTTGAAGAATATAGCCGATTTCCGCTACGCGAGGCTGTCAAACTTTATGGCCCAACTATTCGTTATAATCCAAAGCTCTACGGCGAATTCTTTAAGCAAAGTAACAGAGACTCTGCAATGATGGCCGTAAAAACAGTCGCAACACCGCTCATTTTTAATGGGTTACTACGTCTCATCACGAGCGTCAAGCCTGACGTAATTGTCTCTATTCACCCTATGCTGAACCATGTTACTGTGCAAGCGTTACAAGAATTACGGCTCAACATTCCCTTTATTACAGTTGTAACTGATCTTGTAAGCATTCATCATGCATGGTTTACGTCAGGTGTCAACCGTTACATCGTGCCAACAGAGCAGGCAAAGAAACTGTATTTAGAACGTGGTTTGGACCCTGAGCACGTCAGCTTACTCGGTATGCCTATCGACCCCAAATTCTCAGTGCCCGTAGCAAGCAAAGTAGAGTTACAGCGCAAGTTCAACTTAAAGCCGGGTATCCCCACTATTTTACTTGTTGGTGGAGGCGATGGTGCGGGTGGTCTGCAAAAAGCGGTACGTGCTATCTCGCGCGCGCATCTGCCTGTACAACTCATGGTGGTCACAGGGCGTAACCGACGTCTATATACACACCTACAGCGCACACGTTCGAGTCTACATGTGCCAGCGAAAATCTTTGGTTTCGTACAGAACATGCCTGAATTGATGCATGCCTCCGATGTCATCATCACGAAGGCTGGTCCAGGCACGATTTGTGAGGCATTAGCGTGTAACTTGCCAGTGATTCTGAGTGGCTATGTGCCAGGGCAGGAAGAGGGCAATATTGATTTTGTGGTCAACAACGAAGTCGGCGTGCTAGCTCTTGAGTCGCCAACACTTATAGATGCACTGCGCCGCCTCATTCGTCCCGGTTCAACGGAGTTGCGTCGTCAGAAAGCAAATGCGAAACGCATCAGCCGCCCTCGTTCCTCGTTTGATATTGCTGAATGTATCTTGAGCTATCTTCCAACTGAGGATAAACCAGGAGCATGGCAATCGCAGAACTGGCAGGTGCGCCGTCGTACCATGTCGAGCCGCTTAAAATCTGCGATCCGTATTCGCCGTTTGCGTCGCCGCTTACCACGAACATTAATGAAAAGCCCTGTGATGCGTCGCCTCACAAATCTGCGTATACGTGCCTTTGGGGAAAACGATAAAGATACATAATAATTCAATAGCAACTAAGGATATTTTTGCATGTCATCGAATACACCAACTACAGAACCAACAGCACATATTCAATTTTCCACCACACGCTGGGCGACCACAGGCGTGAAGCGTGTTCTTTACCGTTTTTGGACGCGTATCGCTGTACGCCTCTTTCCCGAAAACTCGAAGAGCGAACAGATCGCTCGCACACTACATATTCCTTTACCCGATAAACTGAACATGAGTTGGGTCAACGATAATCTCGCCGTCGGTGGGCGTGTGCGTCCAGGGGATATTCATACGTTAGGGCTGAGTGGCGTTACACACGTCATCGACACGCGTTCGGAATATCATGATGACGAAGAGGCGTTGGCACAAGAAAATATTCAGCTACTGTATCTGCCAACGCCCGATACTTACCCTTTGACAGTCGAGCAGCTCACAGAGGGTGCGAAATGGGCAAATGAGTACATGAAAGATGGTGGGCGTGTTCTTATTCACTGTGAACATGGCGTAGGTCGCAGCGTTCTGCTAACATGCGCGACACTTATGTATGATGGCATGTCCGCCCGTGACGCCCTCGCGTTAGTGCAGCAGAAACGCTGGCAGGCGGCTCCAAATGAGCGACAAGTCGCGCGCCTGAAAGAATTTGAGGCCACATTACTCTCACAACGTAGTGCGTGAGCGTAGCGCATACTGCTCGATTGCTCGTGCGACACCATCCTCCGTGTTGCTGGTGGTGACGGCCCGTGCTATAGACCGTACAGCGTCCGGTGCTTGACCCATCGCAACACCCCAACCGACAGCCTCCAACATTTCGATATCGTTATTGTTATCACCAATCGCCATGACTTGAGCAAGTGGAATATCTAGTTGTTGCGCGAGGGCTGTTACGCCAGTTGCTTTTGAACAATGCGTATGCATGATCGCCATTTCAGCATAACCATAGTTACCCTGCTTAATTGCATTCCATGAACATTGTAATGTTGATACTTCTGGTACCAAGTCCGCAATAACATCTTCAGGTGCGAATGCGACAACGCGTAGTGGGTCTTGCTGTCCTGTGCAGAGTGTCGCGTAGGGCATGCGTCGTATTCCATGAGAAAACGCGTTAAAATAACTCGTGATCCATTCGTTATCTAGTTCGGCAGGCCCTGTCCATATCTCTTCCACCGTGTCAACAATGTGATGGACAACTGGCTGAACGCTGTGCCGTACCAGTGTCTCTACCGCTTGCTGTGCTATCAATGCCCGGAATGGGTTTGTATGGAGAATCTGCCCCTGTGGATGTTGGATGATTAATGCACCATCATAGAGGATAAGCGGAATGGATAATCCTAAAGCCTCGGCAATCTGACGCGTATTCAGATAACGTCGTGCTGTTGCCAGCGTCACAATAATACCAGCCTCCTGTGCGGCTCTCACTGCCCTAAGTGTACGTGGTGCGATTTCTCGTTGTGGTGTAAGCAGTGTGCCATCAATATCTATGGCGACTAGTCGAATCTCTGGTATCTCTTGCATAAAAAATAATACATCCTTCTGTAAATAAGAATGCGACGGACAAAAAAATTGTCCGTCGCATTCTTCCCTGAAAGTGGGATAGTATATGCTGGTTCCATTATACACACATGACATTCTTATCGCTAGTGATAGAGGTTTCTAAGAAAAGAACGGATGTAGGAGCCATAATTCATTACGCCCTCGTCGTAATGGTCAACGGAGACGAGAGCGTAATGAATTATGGCCCCTAATGAATA
>CAZZVE010000292.1:0-4697 GCA_964657325.1 uncultured Ktedonobacterales bacterium | reverse complement strand
AGGAATACGTCGGTGCGAACAGTGGCTCACACGTCATCCACACGGGTGGCGCGCATCCTTCTTATCTGCAGCTCCCCGTGCAAGCGGGGTAACGACGGCCCGCGACATACTGTGCGAGCCTTAACGAACGGTCGTTTTCCGTCTCGCTGTCCTTCAAAGGCCGTCATGCAAAGAGCAATCCTTGGACGAGCGTCGTCGAGCGCACCTGTGAGTGCCTGCGGGAAGAGCAGGGGTGCGCACGGCGATCGTGGTGCTTGTGCCATCCGTACATCGCGAAGGCGACAAAGGGTTCGTGCCGAGATTGCTCATCATTGCCCGCACGAAGGGCATCTCGGCTTACATCGGCGACGGGTCCAATCGCTGCCCGCTGGTGCATCGCCTAGATGCAGCGCACCTGTTCCGCCAGGCACTGGAAAGCACCTCGGTGGGGTCATGGCTTGATGAGATCGCGATGAGGGTGTGTCATTCCGCGATATTGCCAGCGTCATCGGTCTCCACCTGAACCTGCCAGTGGCCATCATTTCCCGTGAAGAGGCGGATGCCCACTTTGGTCCTTTTCTCGTCGCTGCGATCGAACCTGCACTCCTGCAACCCAGATACCACGAATGGCACGTGTCGCAGCAATATCCTGGGTCGGGTCTCCCTCAACGAGAAGCAGGTCGGCTCGACGACCCGCCTCAATGATCCCTCTATCCGTGAAACCAAAGAACGCAGCAGGGACGACCGTCGCAGAACGAAGTGCTTCCACAGGCGTCAACCCAACCTCAACCAGCAAACGTAATTCATCATGCAATGATTCCCCATGCAGAATTGGTGCGGGCGAAGCAGGTGAGGAGTTCGCATCGGTCCCAGCCAAGATAGTGACGCCTGCTCGGTGGAACGCTGACGTTGTTGCTTGAGCATGGGTATAGTTTATATCAGCTCCATGCGTTGGTAGACGGTGTGCCAGACTCGCCACAGCACGCATCATGGTTAACGTGGGTACCGACACGATACCCCGTGTTGCAAGAGAGCGTGCCAGATCGTCGTCAACATCTGCATCAATGGGAGCATGTGTAAGGATGTCCACTCCTGCATCGGCAGCAGTTATGAGGGCGGTGATGGTGGTGACATGCGCAATCGCTTTGAGGCCCGCTTGATGCGCGGCTTTGACCAATGCGGCGATGGTGCCACCATCAAGGGCAGCAGTTCCCATTCTACGAGGATCCTCAACAATCACTTTAATATA
Organism: uncultured Ktedonobacterales bacterium; assembly: GCA_964657325.1. Classification (GTDB taxonomy): domain Bacteria; phylum Chloroflexota; class Ktedonobacteria; order Ktedonobacterales; family Ktedonobacteraceae; genus JBBQVS01. The sequence continues at coordinate 3,469 of CAZZVE010000292.1, read as the reverse complement.
GTCTGCGCCCTCTGACACACGCTCTGCTACAAAGCGATCCGCATCGGCAGGGCCAGTCACCGCACTCGAAGCAGGCATACCCATTCTCGTCGTTTGTACGCCTCCCGGAGCACTGGCCGTATTTCCTGAGCCTCGGATATCGGCTAATCCCTGCCGATGACGCAGTGAGTCGGTCAACGCCATTGCTGGCGACCCCATGTCGAGCATAGTTGTCACGCCCCACTGTGTCCCATGCTCTAACTGGGCAAGACTCAGCAGATGGACATGGGCATCGATCAAGCCAGGCAAAAGAGTGCCATGCTGACCATCAACCGTTCTCTCAGCTGTCGTTGCATTCGAGATGACTCCATTCTCAATGACCACCGTGCGTTCCTCGGTCAAGGCGTTACCATCAAACACTTTGACATTCATAATGGCGATTGCTTCAGGCATGCGTACAATTCCTTCTTTCTTCTCTCAATGAGACAAATGGTTATTAACCACACATCAAATACTTTTTGCGTTGGTTAGACTAAAATCGCGCCAAGCTGCCAGACCTTCAATCGGAGTCCCTTTGACTGGATTGGGCTTTTCACGCTCGATCAGTGCTGGTTGCTCCTCTACTATTGCTGCTAGTTTACCCAGGCTGATTGTACGTCTGGGCACGCCTCGCACACTCACTAGGCCATTGGTTAATTCGAGATCAGAAGATGCTGCTTCCAGTTGGAGCGCGGCTTTCTCTGTTGACATGAGATACGTCCATATGGGAACGACATCGTCCAGGTGGCTTGTGTCCCTTTGCCAGATCAAAGAAGGGTCCTATCAGGCATCTTCCCCTAATTCCAACGCCAGATATCCGGCACTAACGATATCATCGATGCTAATCCCGGTATAGCGATAGAGGTCCATTTGTGAGCCGGATTGCCCAAAACGGTCAACGCCCAGTGGAACAGTCGGGACTCCATACAGACTGCCAAGAAAGGCTAGACTGTGTGCTGAGGCATCCTGAACCGTCACAATGGGGGCATGACGTTCTTCTAATGAAAACAGTGTTGTTAGATGACTCCGTTGCCTTGACTCCATTGGGTACTTGAGGCGATGATGACGTTCTTCGGTGAAAAGCGCGAAGAGTTTTTGCGGACTGGTGATGTGCAGGACGTTTGCCGCAATCCCCTCTGAAGCCAGTTGTTGTGCCGCCTCAACCGCTTCGGGCACCATCGCACCAGTCGTTGCGATATGTACTACTTCAGAGGCTGTTGCCTCCGGCACGACATCACGACCCGCGATTAAGCGGTATCCTCCTGCAAGAACCTGCCGACGCAATTCATCTTTTCCAAGACGCTGTAAGACTGGCTCAATCACCTGTTGGTTAAGCTTTTTTGTCGAGAGACGAAGGTAGGTTGAGCGGCCGTGTGCTCGGTCGCAACACTCACGTAACGCATCGAGCAGCATCCATTCCACCTCACACGCGAATGCTGGCTCATAATACGTGAGGTCTGGAAGTTCAATGCCAAGTGATGCCGTGACGGTCGATTGGTGCGCTCCTCCTTCAGGACTAAGACTCACGCCAGAGGGGGTACCAGCAAAGATAAATTTTGCTCCGCAGTAAAGTCCATAGATCAGCGCATCTAATCCCCGACACACAAAAGGATCATAGACGGTTCCAATCGGAAAAAGCTGCTGCCCACACAACTCGTAGCTCATCCCCAGTTGCCCCAGTAACATGAACAGGTTCATTTCGGAAATGCCTAACTCAATATGCTGACCTGTAGGACTCGGCTGCCACTTGAGGAGGCGTTGCGTCTCTTCCTGATAATCAGGACGCAGAGTTGGCGAGAAGACACCAACTTTGCTCACCCAGGTGCTCAAATGGGTCGAGACGGCGACATCAGGTGCGGCAGTCACGACGCGTTCGCCGAGAGAAGGAAGGTCCGCGAGTTTTGGTAATACACGACCAAATGCCTCTTGGGTGGAAAGCTTACTCGGATAGGAGAGGTCAATGCTGGGAGGAACCAACTCCGGGTCGAGTAGCGGATGACGTTGCTCGTTTCCACGCTGCAATCGCTCAGCCGCTTTGTGGCACCAACGACCCTCTGGCGAATCGGAGGGAAAGGTTTCCCACTCGCGTCCGCTAAGAATACCCAGTTCTTGCTGGAGGCGTGCCATCTGCTCAACACTCAGCAGCATCGAGTGGTTGAGTGCTTCCCCAGCAAAAGGCAGACCCCACCCTTTGATGGTATAGGCAAAGACCACCGTTGGTACGTCCTCGTTCTGGTCGGCACGTGAGAAGGCTTGCAGTAAACTTGTGAGATCATGACCACCCAGGTTGCTCACAAGTGCGGGAAGCAGTTCGTCTGGTGTCTCATCAAGCGCAAGTACGATGTCCTGGTCCCCTGCATACGTGTAGCCAAAGGGATGGGTGAGACGAGTACGAATGTCAGCCCCTCGCCGACGTAGCAGGCTCTGATACTCCTCGTTGCTCATCTCGTCAAGACGGCGTCGGAGTGCTTGCCCACCTGGGCGTGCGAAGACCTGCTGCAACTGCTGCCCATATTTCGCCTCCAAGACCTGCCAGTTTGCTGCCTGAAACTGCCGTTTCAATTGCGTCGCACGAATACCAGGGACGACGCGATCCAGACTTTGTCGATTCAAATCGACAATCAAAAGCACGTTTCCTAATCCTTGCAATGCTTCATCGAAGGCTGCCTCCCACACACTCCCCTCGTCGAGTTCCGCATCACCGATCACCGCAACAAAACGATGTGACGTCACTTGATCAAAGTGCTTGTGCGCATAGCGGTGAGCCACCGCTGCAAAGGCGGGAGCCACAGCTCCTAGCCCCACGGATCCAGTACTAAAATCAACGGGATCAGGGTCTTTTGTCCGACTTGGATACGCCTGGAGGCCGTTAAATGCACGCAAGGTCCGTAAATACGACTGATCTAAATTGCCCAGAAGGTACTGGATCGCATGGTATGCAGGTGACGCATGTGGTTTCACACTCACTCTATCACCTGCATCCAGATAGTGAAAATAGAGGGCCGTGAGGATGGAGACCATCGAGGCCGATGATGCTTGATGTCCTCCCACTTTCAAATCATCAGTGTTCGACCGTATATGGTTGGCATGATGAATCATGAGTGTGCAGAGCCAAAGCACGCGGTGCTGAATGGAGTCGAGTATCTGATACTCTTCAGGCGATACGCTCAGTGCATCAAGACCGCTTGTCTCTGGAGGCGTCGCTCCCTGCCAGTGTTGAATGTCTTCGTTGGGTTCGTTTGTCGCAGCTGAATACGCATCTCTTGCCATAGAGTCGCTCCTTCGTTCGTTCACACGTAGCCTGGACCGTTCAAAGAAAGGTGTTATTTGCCTGCTTCTGTTTTCATGCCCTCTTCAAGCAGGTTCTTGACATGTATGATGGTCTGTTGTATATGGTGGCGCACTGCATTGGCAGCACGAGCAGGATCGTTCGCTTGACAGGCGGCAAGAA
>CAZZVE010000291.1:0-4742 GCA_964657325.1 uncultured Ktedonobacterales bacterium | reverse complement strand
GGTCTTGAATATTTCAAAGCATTTTCGTAAGGAAAGAGTTATTGCTTCCTCCTTACGAAAATGCTTTGAAATATTCAAGACCTTACTCTCCTTTTTGGCGTTCCACGCTTGATGATAGCAGGTTTATCAGCAGATCACTGCTCTTTAACTCATAAGAGCGTTAATTGAAAAGCAAGGCATGTGACAAGTGACTTGCCAATTGATGACTAGTGCGTTCTCCAAGGCATCCAGCTACACTTCTTATAGTGGTTATGAAGCAATGGAAGGAAGTAATGCACTTATGTCTCATTATCTTACCCTTGCGGGTACAAAATTTTCTGTTCCGACTTCTTTGCACCCTCTGATTCATAGACAGCGACTACACGATCTGCTTCATGAGGGTCTGCGCGGCCCTTTGACGTTGCTCTCGGCTCCTGCTGGCTATGGAAAAACAAGTGTATTATCTGAGTGGTTGCTAACCTCTCACATGCATCTGTCTACTGCTTGGATGTCGTTGGATTCAGCTGATGACGATATTCACAGGTTCTGGCTGTGCGTGTTTCTCGCACTGCAGCAGTGTGCTCCTGACTTGATGACACCTCTCCTCTCGTTATGGCAGGAGCAACGAACGCCAGATATCCAACATATCCTCTCTCTGCTCATCAATCGCTTGCTTGAAGAGCCGGATGCTTGCTATGTGCTCGTCATTGATGACTATCATCTGATAACGGAACCAGCAATTCATCAAGGAATGACCTATCTTATAGAGCGGTTGCCACCGCAACTGCGCCTTGTAGTGTCCACCCGTGTCGATCCTCCTTTACCACTATCTCGCTTGCGAGCACGAGGGCACCTTGTGGAAGTGCGGGAGGAACATTTGCAGTGCACTTCTACTGAAGCGGCTACCTTTCTTTCCGAAGTGATGAAGATTTCACTGACTCGCGACGAGGTGGAGCAAATCACCGAGCGTACTGAGGGCTGGCTCGTGGGACTGCAACTGTTCGCGCTCTCGTTGCAGGGCCAGTCCCTCCCTTCGGAAGTGTTGACTCATGCCTCTGGTAATCAGCGCTACATACTGGACTATCTCACCGATGAGGTCCTTCGGCAACAACCGGAACCGCTCCAAAGATTTTTGCTCATCAGCAGTCTGCTCGACCAGTTCTGTGTGTCTCTCTGTGATGCGCTGCGGGAAGAGGGCCAGAGTCAACAGATGCTGGAGACGCTTGAACGCAAGCACCTGTTTGTGGTGGCTGTGGATGCAGAAGGCGTCTGGTATCGCTATCACCATTTCTTTGCAGAAGCCTTGCGCCACCGCTTCCGTCAGTCTCTGCCAAAGGCGCAGATCGACGCCCTCTATGGAAAGGCAAGTATATGGTACGCCGAGCAAGGGCAGATGCACGAGGCAGTACATTATGCTATCCGGGGCCACGATTGGCAACGCGTCACGACGCTGCTTGAGCATTTTCTTCGCAACCTGCGCGGGCAACTAGGCGAGGTGCGAATGATGCAATGGTGGGTTGAGCAACTGCCTGATGACCTATTTCGTCAGCACCCACGGCTCGGTCTGTTCGCAGCCTGGTTGTGGTATTGTATGGGAGATTTTCGGGCATCGGAAGGCTGGTTGGACAAGGCTGAAACCGCGCTCTCCCAGATGGCCGAGGGAAACATATGCCGACAACTCTCTGCTGAACTGCTCGCTCGTCGAGCCATAGGCAAGGGGGTCTATGGGAACGTGGACGACACTCTCGCACTGTACAAACAGGCAAGCCAATTGCTTGACGAGGGCAATAGCTACGGTCGTGCATTGCTCAACAATGCACTGGCACTGGCTTTTCTAGCTCGTGGCGAGGTCAAAGCGGGATTACATGCCCTTCAGGAGTCAGCGTCTGCGTATGAGCAGGCTGGTGTGCTAACCGCAGCCAGCCGTTTGTCCTGTTTGGCTTCGTCCTATATGCTGATGCTGGGGCAATTGAAGCAGGCTGAGTATATGCTTGACCTGCTTGATGTGAGACACCTGGAGGCACCAAACCAGCAGTCTCCCACATTTGGAGTACTCTATGCCTCTCAAGCAGCACTGCTCTATGAGCAGAATCATCTGGAACGAGCATTTGACCTTGCCCAACAAGCACTGCACTTGCTAAGGCAAGCCGGTATTCTGCTGTTTGTCGATCAACCTTATGTAGCCCTGCTACAAATCTTCCTTGCGCGTGAGCAGTTCGATGCGGCAGAAGAAACCTTGCAGTGCTTGCTCACTCTGCCCGCCAATCGGGACAATGTATACATACAGATGTGGCTGCTCTCCGGTCTGCAGGTTCGGCTTTGGCTGGCGACAGGAAAACAGGATATGGCTGTGCAGTGGAGGAGGACGAGGCATCTGCAACAAACTTCCCACGTTTCGGTGTTTGCCCAGGAGCGAGAGGCAGTCACTCAGGTGCGTGTGCTACTGGCTGAGCAGAGAAGTGAAGAGGCGTGTCATTTGCTCACCAAGTGGCTGCCTCAGGCACGCTCGATGGAGCGTTGGGCGCATGTGTTAGAAATGTTCCTGCTGCAAGCACGGGCGTACCAGCAAATGAGGCGAGAACATGAGGCGTTACAAGTACTTGAAGAGGCTCTGGCGATAGGAGAGCAGGAGGGCTATGTGCGTTCCTTTCTTGATGAAGGTTCCAGTCTTGTTCCGCTTTTGAAACGAAGTCGAGAGCACAATCCGAGTCTGTATGTGGATCGTCTGCTCGAAGCGTTTGGACAGGGAGAGAAGAGAACGAGCAAGCAGATCAGCCATGTATCCATCGCCCACGATCAGACCCTTATTGACCCGTTGAGTCCTCGTGAGCAAGAGGTACTAGAGTTAATGGCACAAGGTGCCTCCAACCAGGAAATTGCAAATGCCCTGGTGATTGCTCCCAACACCGTCAAGCGGCATGTGCAAGTCATCTTAGAAAAATTGGGAGTACGCAACCGCACACAGGCAGTGGTACACGCTCAACAGCTGAATCTACTTGCACATACACTCACTGAAGCATCGTGAGCGTCATTGCGCGTTGAAGCGGAACTAATCCAAAAGAAGCATGCTTCTTCCTGAGAGAAAATGACCCCAAAGGAGCAAGACTATCGGTGCAATCGACGCTATACTGTGCCTTATCGCTAGTGTGTGGCGATGTTTCCTTGTATGACAAAAGAGTTCTTTGCTAACCGATTGAGTGCTGCTCGTCCGTAGGCTGGCTTGCCGTCCGCCTGAGCAGAGCCAGGACGGAGTCTGTTAATGCAGGCAGGACTTCAAAGGAAACACGGAGACAACATTAGAGAGGGACAAGGAGAGAGCATGACTTCCTCAGTATCGAGTCGCGTTTGGTTGATTACAGGATGTTCAAGTGGGTTTGGACGGGCGTTCGCCCAAGCAGTGATTGCACATGGAGATCAATTAGTCGCGACCGCCCGCAAGATCGAGCACATTGAAACGTTGGCACATGAGCACCCAGATCGCGTCCGGGTAATGGCACTTGATGTCACAAATACAGAACAGGTTCAGAAAACCGTGCAGGCTGCCCTGGACGACTTCGAGCACATTGATGTCCTCGTCAACAACGCGGGCTATGGACTCTTTGGAGCCTTTGAGGAACTTTCAGAGAAACAAATTCGCCAGCAACTGGAGGTGAACCTGTTTGGAGCGATGAACGTAACGCGAGCAGTTCTGCCATCTATGCGTGCTCAGAAATCGGGATATCTGGTGCAAATAAGTTCTACGAGTGGTCAGGTCGGCACCATTGGCTTTTCGGCCTATCAAGCGAGCAAATTTGGGCTTGAGGGCTGGTCAGAGGCTCTCTCCAAAGAGATTGCCCCATTTGGAATCGGCGTCACGATTCTCGAACCTTGCACCTTTCGCACCGACTGGGCAGGTCGCTCGATGGTCAAAGCTGAACCAATGTCTGCCTACAATGAGATCATGGAAACTCGTCGTGAGCATATTCATGCCGAAAATGGGAGCCAGCGAGGAGACCCAGCGCGTGCATCTCAGGCTCTTCTCGCTGTGGTCGAGTCTGGGCATCCACCTCTGCGACTTCCTCTGGGAACAGATGCGGTCACCATCATTCGGCAACATATTCAGCAACAGCTCAATGATCTCGACCACTGGGGACCTCTTTCGTGTTCCACGGACTTCCCCCAAATCTAAGAATATTCAGCCTAAGCACACGATACATATAGCATTAAGGGAAAAAACTAGAAGAACACAGGAACAACAAGACGGCTCAAGAAAAGCGTAAGAGTTGTTTCACGTTTATAATCACATTTGGGAGAAACAGCAATGATACAGGTGAAGTCATTTTCGAGTCATCAAGCAGGAGAAGATGGGGTCAACGTCAGGGCGGTGGTTGCAGACACGACGCAACAAGCCAACACCATCCTGATATCTTGGAAGAAGAGCGGTCTAGCGGTCAACATCCTTTCGTCATCAACACAGCTGGCTCTTAACGGAGATACCGCCGCCTACGTGCTTACCCTGGTGGTGGACTTGCAACCGAGTGAGCAAGACGTGGACGAGATTGTGACCGATGAGGATGTTGAATTCGAGTGAAGCAGAAAGCAAGGAGAACCCTTGCTAGAGAGAGTAGGCGCGAGAGAATGCAAACGCGTTCTACCATCAATGCAAACACCTCAACGGAAGCCTTTAATGCCGCTTCGCGTATTCGCGCTCCTGATCAGCGCGTGCGCGTCTTTCAGCAACGGACAGTTTTAGTATGGCGGCAATAGGTGGATATATTATCTAA
>CAZZVE010000290.1:0-4745 GCA_964657325.1 uncultured Ktedonobacterales bacterium | reverse complement strand
TATAGTAGTGACAGGGCTTGCCCCTGTCATGCCACCAACTCGTTTTGTAAGACTCGTTTGCGAACTAGCTAAATTCAATGAATTGCTGCCCCTACCGTTCCGTCTCGGAATATAATGTTAGGTTAGTTTTAGTATACCACTATACAGCTTGCACCGGTACCATGTCGTAGCCTTTTGAGCCGCCGGGAACCGTTCCCTGCTTCTTTTCTTCCTGGAGTTCTCCCTTGCCATTGGTAGCGCGAACTACAAGCGTGTATTTGCCAGCGGAGGGGGGTGTCCATTGCCACGTCCATAATACCCACGCATCCTTTGATAGAGCAGGTTGCAACTTTACTACGTTCCATGTGGTGCCTGTATCCGTACTGACCTCCACTTTTTGAATGCCCAAACTTCCACCAAAGGCGATACCACCTACCTCGATTGGGTGTCCAGCAATGACTCTTCCCATTGGACGATCAATACGACTTGTGAGATGCAAGGGGCCATTGTACCACTTTTGGTCGGAATAGAGACCACCGACAAATTGATCAGTTAATTCAACCTTTGTCAGCCATTTGGGATTCTCTTCACCATAACGACCCGGAACCAGCACACGCAATGGAAAACCGTGACGCTGCGGCAAGACCTCACCATTCATACGCCAAGCCAGGAGCGCATCAGCCTCAAGAACTTCGGCGAGAGGCAAGCTCACGGTATAGCCATCGACACTATAGAACGCGACGTACTTGGCGGCACTCGTCGAGCCTCCATGTTGCTCTAGCAGCGCGCTTAGCGTCACGCCTTGCCAGATAGCAGTACTCATGAGGTGCGCTCCAACTTCATTGGCGATACACTCGAGTGTAATAGCACGTGAGGTTGAAGGCAATTTTTGCAACGTGTCATAGCTGTATGTACCAGGTTTGTTTACCAGGCCTGTCACTTCCAATTGCCATACATCAGGGTTGACGGTTGGGTCAACTGTATTTTGCGTTACCACGTAGTGCTGGTCATTCGGCGTAATAGGCGGCGTCACATGTTGTGGTGAGGGTGTACGTGTACCATCATAGCTCGTATAACCCTTAAGAAACTGACTTATTGCTCCAGCCGTTCCTGCCGTAGCACCCACTCCTAACGCCGTAACACCGACCCGCGACAAAAGCAATCTACGTCCAGCAACAGGATTGCCAGCGGTGGCTTGCTTTGGTAAAATCGCACGGTAGGCAAGGGGAAGCACAACGGCATACGCTCCAAAATCAAGCAAGAGACCGAGAATTGAAAGCAACGTTGATGTCACTATAGGAAACCCGAATTGGTTCTGCCGCAATTCTTCGTGAAACAGGATAGCGGCAATCGCTGCCAATGCGAGTCCAATAATAAGTGCAACAAGCCATTCGCGTCGTCGCGGACGATAACTGTCTACAGGCAAACGCAAGTTCACAAGTGGCGCGTAGAGTAAGCTTATGACGGTGCCAGCGGCGATCATGCCAAGCACGGCAAGTCCAAGCGGAGTTGTTTTCGAGTTTGGCGAAAAGGCAACCTGCAGGTCTACGAACTTAGGAGCGGTTATATGTTCCAACACATAATAGCTGAACAACTCAACTGGCGTTGGAATACCAGCCGCGACACGTAGAATGCTCATAACGCACACTGTCACGAGACTTGCGACTAGACCAGCACCTAACACGAACACGCTTGAAAGAACACGGGTGCGTACTTTTGAATATGACGGACCGGATTGCGGCACATCTCTCACCTGTGCAGACGATGAATCGATTTCGCGCATAATGGATATATTCCCTTCGACGATGTATCTCTACCATACTGATGACTCCTGAATGCATTTTGACAACGATACAGTAATTTCTCGGTAGGGGTAGCAATTCCCAAATTCGGTTATCAAAGTTCATCAGAGATTTCATTATCCTCAGCCTTTAATAATAGTCTACACGTCACACACTACGTTCTTTTGCAAGCCTGTAATTATTGATTAGATATACAATTCCCACAGTTAGCAAAAGCACTGTTACACCGTACACGAAGATATAGTAAAGCGTCCAATCCAGCGTGCTCCGAAAAAAGTAGGCCGTGAGCGAGGTACACACAAAATACCAGACCCCTGCAATTGCAATCCCTTTGCCAGACAACCCTTTGCGCGTCCATAATGGGGCTACCAGCAAAGGCACAAAGAGCAGTAACACGGTTGTGTACCAGGGGAAAATATGCGTCGATACTGCGTAGACCGTACCAATCAAGACGAGGGTTGCCGTTTCCATACTGATGCGTTCACGTAGACGCAAAAAGAACACGAAAAGAAGAATAGGCCCAGCGAGCAGGGCATCTACCACATATTGCACAAGCACAGTGATGCGGTCCTGTAAGTGCAAAAGATTGTAGGTAAAGAAATGAACGGCCAGAGGCACCACACCCGCGTTCTGTCGTTGCTCTGTCGCATAGGTTGAGAAAAAGCCGAATACCTGCCCATGTCCCAGGATGATAAACGGAATATAGGCAAGAATAATTGTCGCAAAACACGCGAGCGGTATTTCCCAATCGCGTCGGCGTGTGACGACCAGAAGCAATAGCAGAGGGTAAATCTTGGTCAGCGTTGCCAGCGCGATCAGCACACCAAGCAAAATACGCCATCCAACGGAACTATCTCGTTTTATAGCGCAGAGAAGCGTCAGTATGATAAAGCCACCAGTCAACGCGTCAAGATGTCCCTCAATGGCAAATTCAACAACTGGAAGCGGACACCACGCATACAGTATCATGCGTCGTGGGTCAATTCCGCGCTGCATCAGCAGAAGAGCAAGTCCCACGCAAGCCAATATATCGAAGCCGAGGAAGATAGCCTTCAATACAAACAAGTTGCTTGGAGCCAACACATAACTGAGCACATAGATACCTTCCGCGATGGGCGGATAAACCGTTGGCACATCCCGATACCCACTATGATCATAGATCAACGCGTCCCGAAGCGGCTTAAAGATAAGATTCTCCGGCGCGTACACATACGGACTGTAGCCGTGTAAAATGACCCGTGCATCCCAAAGATAACGCCATGAATCACGCGACAACCAGGGAACCTGCGGTAACAGAAGGATACGGAAGACTAACGCGCCCAGTAAAATAATCGCTAGTTCGACAATACGCCACCGTCCAACTGAAGGTGGTGTCAAAAATACAAGAATACATGCACCTAAATAGGGGAGAAAACACAGCATCCACGTCTGCAAGAAAGGCGTAACGAATGCATCGTTCGGTTGCGCAAATTGTGCAAGCACAACATACAATGCAACCGATACACCAAGGAGTACACACAATAAGACAATTCTTTTATAATACATACAACGCTTTACCGCCCAATAACTTTTTGTAGTTCCAATCCAACGCGGGTGCCTACTGCTCGCAAAGCGGAGCGATAGATGCGTGGATGTTTCCCAAGCAAACTTCGCATAAGGGCGAAGAAACTGCTATCCATACCAATAATAGGTACACTTAGCAATGCTTTTCGTAACACCTGCTGTCCCTCTTCTGACTGAAACAGCCCATAAAGCATTCCCACGTCATCATTTGAGCGCATACTATCCAGCACCCAGCGCAACCAGTCCTCAATACGCAGGTAGTCACCCAGACGATTCGCGTGTGAAAGGTTACGCAGATACGCGTTGACCGCCCCACGCTCATGATTCAACACCTCGCTTGCCACTGCATGCGCGGCAAGGCGTCCACTAATCAACGCAGGATAAATACCGCCGCCAGTAGCGGCACCACACAAACCAGCCGCATCACCAAGTAATAAGACGCGCCCCAGCTCATCGTCACGATAGACATGCTTCAGTCTTCCACCCGTTGGAATCGTGCCAGCTTTGCGCTCGACCACATGCATGTTGCTAAGATCGGCGACATTTTGAAAAAGCGTTTGCGCGACCCGTAACGAGGTCGTTGGACTAAATACGCGCGGGTGCCCTGCGACTCCAAGCGCGGTTATAGAGCCATGCGGAGCCAGCCAGACGCAATAGCCAGGAGCAAGTTGTTGATCCATCACCAGATAAAACGTCTCACCATCAAGCGGCACATTGTCAATTAACCACTCAGCACCCGCAAGGTAGCGTGTGTTCTGCCCTAACGCGAAGCTTCTCGCCACAGGTGAACGTGTGCCATCCGCGCCAATTACGAAACGCGCTGCAATAGAAATATCACGTTGAGGTTGTACTCCATTTGCTAAGGAAATATGCATAGTACCATTGGGGTCACGTGTCGCTGACTGAAATTTCACGCCACACCGAATCTCCGCGCCACGCTGCATCGCCTGTTCAGCCATCCATTGCAACACCCCTGGCACGTCAGCCATATAGAAACGGTACGCCTGTGTCGCAATCTCAAGCGGTACCTGATTGGGAGCCTGCACATGAACACGACGGACCGCGTTCATCAGATAGCGATCCGGCACATCAAGAATATCGAGTACGTCATTAAAAAAGACGCCTGTTGTACGCACAACACCGCCAACTCTCGCGTCCCGCTCCACCACCAGCACACGTAACCCTAACGCAGCTCCAACGCTTGCAAAGCTCAGGCCAGCAAAACTAGCCCCAACGACAACAACATCATAACACTCGTCTTTTTGTGAGATGGATGAGGGCATGGATGAATCCTTTTATGCTCACTGGGAGGCTAAGAGGCATGACAGGGGCAAGCCCTGTCACTACTATACTCGAATTCGCGTGGCAAGCCACGCAGTGGTGGTCAGTATAGTAGTGACA
>CAZZVE010000289.1:0-4758 GCA_964657325.1 uncultured Ktedonobacterales bacterium | reverse complement strand
AGGGGCAAGCCCTGTCACTACTATACACGATGTTCGCGTGGCTCTGCCACACCGTGGTGGTTAGTATAGTAGTGACAGGGCTTGCCCCTGTCATGCCTCAACTCGCTTCGTAGGCCGATCCATGAATTAGTTGGACTCAATGGGCTTGCCCCTGTCATGACCTATCCCATATCATAGGCTATTCAAACAATGTTGGTGTTGTCACCAATGGGCTAAGTTGTTTTATTGAGCCGTCATGATGAAAGAGATAAGGATTGAGTACGCCATCTTCATCTGTTGGCACAAGACCAGCCTCCTCGATAAAGCGTGACGCAACTGCATCACTGCCCCGATATTGCAGAATGGACGAAAGATAGAGTTGCTTTTGTGCTCGCGTGTAGGCGACATATGCTAGCCGACGCTCTTCCGCGATGCCTGTTTGTACAATTGGACCGTCCTCTGCTAGTGTATAGGAACGTCTGTGGGGAAAGATGCCTTCGGTGAGACCCATCACGAAAACAACGGGACTTTCTAGCCCCTTGGCTTTGTGAATCGTCATGAGGTTTACACAATCTCGCTTGTTCTTACTGCTCTCTTCTGCCTGTTCTTTGAGACGAGCCATCGCAGTCAGGAAATGCCGAACTGTGTGATGGCGTTGTGCGATATGGGCGAGTTCCTCTAACTCGTCATAGCGACCTTCTAGCTTGACCTCTTCCTTCGGTGCTGGGGTCTCGGTCTCTTCCTCGCTCTCGCTATGCTTCCCATCACAGTGGCGCAGGTGCATATCGTATGCGAACTGGCGTAATAGCGTGATTGCTTGTGCAGGCGAGTTGTTACACTGTTTAGCCACGCGTTGCAGTAGTGCAACAAAATCCTTGATACCAAGCTGATACTCTGCCGCGATAGTGTAGCTATGTTCCTCACAATACTGTAAGAGAGGACGCCCACCCGCATGCGCCATTAGTGTGCCAAAGAAGGTTGGTGTGAATCGATGTGAAGTTTTGGTTGTACGAGCAAAATACTCGCGTGAAGGGATGTTTGCTACTGTACGAAACGCCATATTTTGCTCACCACAGTGAATCGGTGTAAATACATCGTCCCATTTCTGTGGTGCAGGGGTGTTGCGTGATGCAAGATATTCCTGGTGGATACGTATACCGTCGATTAACGCAAGATATGCTAGCATATCGCGTGTCGTTTTGCGTTTGAAGAATGAAGAGCCGCCAACGGTACGATAGGGAATACCGTTACGTGCTAATGCAATCTCAACAGATGCAAGATGAAAGTTTGTGCGTGACAGTATGAAGATGTCCTGGAACGATAATGCTTCTTGCCGTTCGCGCCATATTTTGACCAGCGATGCGATACGGGTAGCGATACCGTCGGCCTCGCGCTCTTGATCCTCATAAGCCGTCACGGTTACAGGTCCACCATCAGGTTGTGTGGCACGCAATATCTTTTCAAACCCTGGCGTTGTCTCGTTATGTCCAATCAGCTTGTTCGCAGCTTCGAGAATCTGTGGCGTCGAACGATAATTGTGTTCGATACGATAAATAATCCCTTTAGGATACATCTCACGAAACGAAAGAATTGACGCCTCCGGACTAGCACCACGAAATTGATAGATAGCTTGATCTGGGTCTCCCACCACCACAACATTATTTTTCGGTGCAGCAATATATTGAATCAACTTATATTGCGAAGGGTTAGTATCCTGCGTCTCATCAACCTGTAGATACAAGTATTTCCCCTGCCATGTTTTACGAAACTTGGGACTACTCTCAAGTAATGATAGTGGAACATAAATCAGGTCGGATAAATCGTACAACTTGTCCTTGTGCTTTGTCTGCTCGTAACGCACAAAAAAATCCTGGTAGCGTTCGGCAAGGTCCATCTCTATGCATAAGTGAGAACGAAAGAAGTCCGCGGATTGCTCAGGCTTCACCATACCCTCTTTTGCTCGATCAACCGCGCTCAGCACATCAGCAATTTCGACATCCCAGTTCATACCACGCGAACGGTCACTACGCCACGGACGTAGAATATCCTCCGCGAGCCATTGACGTGGTTCGCCACTGACAAGACGCTTGTTTAGCTCTTGTGGCGTCCATTCAAGCTTTTCGCGTAGCATGTGATGGCCTAGACCGTGGAAGGTCACAACGCGTAGTCCCTTGACATCTTTCGCCGTAAAGCCACGACTCTTGAGAGCCTTGAGTGCGCGTTTCTCCATCTCATCAGCGGCTGCTCGTGTAAATGTGACGCAAAGTATTGCTTCGGGATCAACTTTTTCATCCGCGATCAAGCGTACAAGGCGTTGCACTAGGATCGTCGTTTTGCCTGTTCCAGCTGCCGCTACAAATGCTGCGGGTCCACTGTTATGGGCAATGGCAGCGATTTGCTGTGGGTTCGCGGTAAGCTGAATGAGAGGTGGAGGAGTTGTACGAGACGTTACTTTCGGTCGGGTTCCCTGAGAGGCCATACTACTACAATCTTCTTCCTAAATTTCCAAGTTGCCAATGCATTCCGTGCCATACTATAGCATGTTGCAGGCAGCATTGGCAACTCTCATGGGACCTAACATGAAGAACTTATTCTGCATATGAGACGTGAACTGTACGCTGTCTCGGTCCATCTAGCTCGACCAAAACAACGCGTTGCCAAATCCCCAAAAGCAGCTTGCCATCTGCATAGGGAACAGATACCGAAGGCCCAATAATCGAGGAAAGCAAATGATCAGGTGCATGAGCCGGGTTATGCGGATGCCGATAAGAAAGATGCGGTAACATCCCTCGCAGTGCATCAAGAAAATCGCGGTCCGTTCCTGGGTCCAGGTCCGCCGTAGTAATCGCACTCGTCGTATGAGCGATGAAAACATTACAGATACCGTTCTCGGTGTGTGACTCGTGGAGATATGCTTCTACTCTGTCGGTGATGTCCACAATTTCGTCTTTGCGACGCGTCGAGATGGTAAGTGTTTTCATGAGTTACTCCTCTTAAGTCATTTACCTTCTAGTACGTTTGCTTTTGAGGAGAAGGTAACACACGCTGTTACATAGATAAATGTGTATATATCATATAGAAATTTGACAGGAAGTATATATACTGTATAGATAAGACTATAATGTTGTAGGGGGAAATAGTATGGCTTTTCGGATACTTACTACAAAATCTTTTGAACAGGCACTTAAGCGACATCCTCATCCTCATATTGTATATCAAAAAATACAACTTCTTGCAGAAAACCCATATCATCCTTCACTCAAGGGACATAGACTTAAGCAAATTAAAGACAAAAATGTTTGGGATGCCTATATTTCTGACAGTGAAAGAATCTTGTATGAACACAAAGGTGAAATTCTACACTTGTGGGATTTAGGTAGTCATTCGGTTGTAGATAAAGCTCATGTACATATATATTCTCAGCATAAGCTTACTAAACCATTTAACATCCTTCAAAGAAACTTTGACGCTCCTGTTACCCCTCTTTTAGACGAAAAGCATGAAAACGAAAAATACGAGGGAGACCGCGATAATGATTATTTCGCTACTTCTTCACCACTTTTTCCTTCTTTGGACCTTTCCGAGCAAACGTTAGTGATTGATGAAACTCAAAACGAAGAAATTGAGGAAGAAATCCAATACAAACCTATCAATCATTTCCAGTTTTTTGAAGACGCTCACTTGCGTATACTCGGTGTGCCTGCCAATTTAATACAAGACGTTAAACACGCACTATCAACAGACGATGCTCTGCTTGGTTTGACTGATTTACCAGAAGAAACTAGAACAAGACTTCTAGAAGCTTACACCTCTCAAGACTTGCAAATATCTATGTTCGATGAGTCTTTGCTAGTACATCATACTGATCTCGATCAATTAAATAGCTTTTGTGGGGGAAAGATTAAACAGTTGATGTTAAACCTCGAAACTGAGCAGCAGAAATATGTGGATATGGACTACCCACCTGCAATCATTTATGGCACTGCAGGTTCTGGTAAGACTGCAGTTGCCCTTTACAGAGCTATTCGTTTAGCTCAAGAAGGTCAAGATGTGTTATTGTTAACATTTAGTAGTAGGCTTTCACAGGAAACGAAGAAGCTAATCATTTCAATTCTTGGTTATATACCTAATAACTTGGAAGTTACAACTTTTCACGCTGCAATGTTGACTCTTTTACAGAAGGTCGGAGTAGATGTCCAAGTGGAGGAAGAAAAGGAGAATGGTAAACAAAGTATATATTCTGAATTAATTGGAGAAGCAATTTTAGACATTCAAAAAGACTATCCTACAGTTGCGTTTCTTAAAGATAAAACATCATCACAAGTAAAGAGATTCGTACAAGAAGAAATAAGGTATATGATTAAAGGGTCTGACAGGACTACTTGGGAGAAGTATAAGACAGAGATACGAAAAGGTCGGAAAAGGTTTGATCCAAAAGAGCGTGAGGCTATGTGGAGAATTTATAAGGCTTATCAGTATCGACTAGATTATTCAGAGTTTGATGATTGGGTCGATATCTCTACTTTGGTTATACATAACATACAAAATTATCATGACTTTAGACACTACGATGCTATTATTGTAGATGAAACTCAAGATTTAACTTTGGTTGATATCCAAGCTGTTAAACAAGTTGCTTTAGCCTTAAGCTCTATCAATGGTAAAGCGTGTAACCTTTTACTACTTTTGGATCCTTTGCAAAAAGTATATTCACAAGGTTCATCCGATAGTATAGTAGGTTGTGTGTAAAAGAAAGGTCTGGTATCCTGAACTGGAAAA
>CAZZVE010000288.1:3495-4769 GCA_964657325.1 uncultured Ktedonobacterales bacterium | reverse complement strand
GATACTACATCTTTGCAAGTGCTTGTACAAGTATGTCTATTTCCTCTTCCGTGTTGTAGAAGCCAGTCGAGACGCGTAGTGAGTTCGTTGATGGGATGTTACGGATGTAGATGTTATGCTCATCGTGGAGTTTTTGCACCACTTCTGTTACATCAAGCTTTCCCAACGTGAAGCCTATAAGTCCACTTGTACCAACTTGTGGTGTGAGCATTTCAACAGCAGGAAGCTGCTTGAGCGCGTTATACGCATAGGTACTCAGGGTTTTGATACGCTCGAAGAGCCATGGGTATCCAACGGTTTCTTCCATCCATGTGAGTACCGTTGCCTGTCCTGCAAGTGCTGCCGTTTGGCGTCCTCCAAGCTCGAAGCGTTGCGCGAAATCCTCAAGCTGCCATTCTACTCCCTCTTCGTGCTTCACAGACCAGTAGCCAACGTACGTCGGAGTGATATAGTGTTGCGAGTTGCGATTGACATACAACGCTCCTGTTCCATCTGGGCCACAAAGCCATTTTTGCATGGGAATGGCATAAAAGTCTACATCGAGAGCCTTGACATCAATAGGAATGTCTCCGGCGGACTGTGCACCATCTATTGCTACAGGAATGCCTCGTTCGCGTCCAAAACGTGTGACCTCCGCAACATCAAGAACTGCTCCAGTTGTCCAGGTGACATGTGAAAGCACAATCATACGAGTACGCGCTGTTACAAGTGGCTCTATGACCTCAAGAGCGGAACGGTCTGCCCTTGGTCCAAGGTCGGCAATGCGAATTACAATGCCGTAGCGATCACGAAGCTGGTAAAGAGGGGCAAGCGCACTAATGTGTTCATGGTTAGTTGTAACAACTTCATCGCCCTCACGCCAATTGATACCATAGCTCATAATATTCATACCGTCGCCCGTACTATCGGTGAGCGCGATTTCTTGTACATCGGCATTCAGCAAGTGCGCGACACGAGTACGCGCCTCGTCATACACGCCTTTCATTTTCTCGAATGCCTCGGTACCCAGACGCCCGTTCTGTAATTCGTATTGGAGACGCTCCTGCATGGCTTGTACAACATGTGTTGGCATTGGACCAAATGTGCCATTGTTGAGATAAATACGCGAAGTTGCAGCAGGCATCTCTTGACGGATACTTTGTATATGTGAAAGGTTGGTGACGCTAGACAAGATAAAGCTCCTTTGTGCCGAAGGTGGCGACGTGCATGATAAGATAAGAACTACTGGACGATACTCATTCCTGAATTATATCATTTTATGCGATACTCATTCG
>CAZZVE010000288.1:2199-3395 GCA_964657325.1 uncultured Ktedonobacterales bacterium | reverse complement strand
ACTGAGAGAGAGCATATAATTATGTGTATATAGGAGTGTGCCAAAGCAGAAAGGTATGACAATCATATCATGACTGTACTCTATCCAGAGACTGTGCCATATGACCACGGTATGTTAGATGTGGGTGATAATAATGTTGTCTATTGGGAAACGTGTGGCAATCCTGATGGTAAGCCAGTCGTCGTGCTTCACGGTGGACCAGGATCGGGTTGCACTCCCAACATGCGACAATTTTTTGATCCTACCGCCTATCGTATCGTCTTATTTGATCAGCGTGGCTGTGGAAGGAGTATGCCGCATGCAAGTGACCTGACTACTGATTTGTCAGTCAATACTACGTGGCATCTACTCTCTGATATGGAAAGTTTGCGTCTGCATCTTGGTATTCAGCACTGGATGCTTTTCGGCGGTTCCTGGGGTTCAACCCTTGCTCTAGCTTATGCCGAGGAATACCCTCAATTGGTTTCCGCAATCGTTCTTTGGGGTGTTGCGATGACGCGGCGAACAGAAATCAATTGGCTATATCGTGATGTCGCCCCACTCTTTCCCGAACAATGGTCACGGTTCATTGACGGTGTGCCAGAGAGAAAACGCTCAGGCGATTTGGTGGAAGCCTATTTCCGACTCATGCACAGCGCATATCCAGATGTACGTATCAAAGCTGCGCGCGACTTCCATGATTGGGAATGGGCGTTGTTCTCGGCGGTTGCAAATGAAATACCAAGTAGTCGCTGGCTGGATCCGATCTTCCAGTTGGCGCGTGGACGAATCATTACTCAATATTTTCGTCATGGTGCATGGCTTACTGAGGGAATACTTCTGACAAAGGCACACCGGTTGGTGGGCATTCCTGGTATCATGGTGCATGGTCGTTTCGATGTTGGTAGTCCCTTAAAGTCAGCATGGGAACTTGCGCAGGTATGGCGAGACAGTGAACTAGTGATTGTAGATGGTGCAGGTCACTCAACCTCTGACTCAGGAATGGACGCTGCTTTGATTGCTGCAACTAATCGCTTTGCAAGGTAGTGATAAAAGTCGGCATAGACGTGATCTAGCACCTGTGGAGAACCTGAAATTATGCGCATACGCAATTACCGACCGGAAGACTTGCCCACACTTGTGCAAATTCAGCAGTTGGCTGCACATGTCGATAGCTATGATGCAACTCAACCCGAAACCTCAATAGAGAAAAAGCT
>CAZZVE010000288.1:0-2099 GCA_964657325.1 uncultured Ktedonobacterales bacterium | reverse complement strand
GAATGTTTTGCATCAGGCAAGAGACCAAAACGAAGCAGTAAAGCCGAGTTTGGTCCAGAGTGCGTCTACTTCCTCGCTAGTCTTTCGTCTCCAATCAAACGTCAAGCGATCTTCATACCAAGCTTGCGCCAAATGCCATTGCTGACCCAGTGAAATGATGGCACCACTCGGTTGATGCCATTGTTTACACCAACGATTCACATGTTCTTCCGACCGGAAGAGCAAAATCGTTTTTCAAGCGAACACCACGTCTTTCCACCACTCCTTGGGAGGGAGTGCAAAATGGACCACTCCTGCGTGTGGTTGTTGTAACTTACCGTCCCTTATATCAAGTGTAATTGATTCACCGCAATCACCACATGCTGTCACTATGTGTGCATCCTGCTTGAGCATTGCTGGAATACCCAAAGCATCCCATATACAATTACCCCACCACTGGCGGTCTCCAACCTCTACGGAAAATGGAGTCGGAATGGCGGAAAATGGTTCTGCCATAAGCACTTCCCCACTATTTTGTAGCACGAGGGCTTTGCCGTCAGCTAGTCTCTGATACGCAGTTTGCACATCGGAACGCAAACAAGAAAGTGCGGTTGCCACCTCCTCAGTTGTTGGAGCCTGACCAGCAGTAACGAAATGTGTATATACGTGGAAGCGAACCTGTTTCTCAAAGAGTGCGAGGTCTTCGATTTGAGTCATATATTTTCTTTTCCCTATACAACTACTATACCTTCACAAAATCGGTCTTTACAATATATGTGCCATCGGAGAGTGGTTCTATCGTATAGTCATCAAAGAGCACAGGGTCAGCTTGTTGTAGGCAGAGGAAGGCTCGCACCGCGAGTTCACGTATCTCGACTTCAGCATGTGCGCTGGCTCGTTCCTCGATAACGTGTCGCCATGCCCGTGCGTTGCCTGTGACAACAATAACCGTTTCCGTTTCGTTTGGTAAAACAGAACGTGCACTTTGCCGTACTTTCTTGAGCAGGTCAGTCTTCGCTTCTGCAGAGAGAATACTTGTTCCCGCCTTCTGCATTTCTAGCAGTCGATTGGTGAGCATAGCATACTCATCTGCTGCACGGTCGATACGTTGTAGAAATTGGCTGTGGAGGAAGTCGTCGTCTTGATATTCGGGACGCTCAACGAAACGGAGCGTTCTTCCACCAACGTAGCGCTGACTCAGTTGGCTGAATCCCATTCCAGCTCTGTGTCTTATTAGTTCATGTGTTACACTACGCGAAATACCATAGAGTAAGAGGCTATAGTTCGCGTGTTCAAAGACGGAGCCGTGACCAGAAGATTTGAGATTGTCGAAATATCGTTTGGCCTGTGCATTCATCGAACGCATTTTTCCGAAGCTCATGTAGCATACCTGACCAGCAATTTTGCACAACTGGGCACCGTCAGGTAAGGTGGTAGGATCATTGGTATACTCGGAGAAATTGAGTGAAGAGTCAAAACCCTGTAGGAAACCCGTTAACCCTGCAGTTTGCACACTAGGTCGTGCAAGCATAACAACTGCGGGTTTGCGTAAGTATGATACTCCCCCTGATGAAGAATATACCTCTGAATGGATTGTGGCGAAACCTGCTTCTGCGTTTCCCTGCATTTCCTGAAAGAGAGCCTCACTATCGACTGTGGACATAGAAACCTCCTTACTATCTAGCTGCTTTTTTCCATGCCTACAGTCTAACAGGTTCTGTGTTTCCTGACTACTCTTTATCTGTTGGCTCAGGTGGTGGTGCAAGGAGGTTATCTAGCGTAGACTTACGAATGCGATACGCCTGTCGCGCACCTCTATGTGGCAGTGTAATTGCCTCAAGTACACCGTTCTTAATCCAGCGTCGTACCGTTGTGTCATCGACTCGTAGCTGTTTTGCGACTTCTCGCACTGTAAGCAAATCACCCTCATCGTATATCACGGGGTCCCTCTTTCTGGTCTTGTACTGATGTACGGTCAGACCGTTCTACTAGCCAGCCCTTGTTGATACCGCGTATGAGCATTCCTGGGACTGTTTACATAAATAAATATCTATTTGACTATAACAACGAGTGTCCCGTTTTTTTGTAACTATGCCTTTTATAGTGACATTGCAGCAATT
>CAZZVE010000287.1:0-4863 GCA_964657325.1 uncultured Ktedonobacterales bacterium | reverse complement strand
CAAGGGGACCACGTGGTCCCCTTGCACAATTTTATTAGATGAATATTCCCCCACAAGTCCCATTCGATTGCTAATCGTGGAACGGAATGCTATGATTCAGGCAGAAAAAATTGCTTAAAGCACATCAAAATGTATCAGGAAACATCATCACTGCTATAGGTGCAAGAAGCTATAAGGTATGTACAAAAAAGTTATCTTTCTTACTCTCATTGTTCTCGTGTTAGCGGTACTATCAGGTGTCTACGTGGTTGATGGAACCCAGGCGTATTCGCGTTATCAACAAGCAAATATAGCAAAGCAAAGGCAATGTGGCGATGCGGCTCCGGTTCACATCTGCGTTTTGGTACCCAAGGCAGTTTTTAGTGCCTATTATCCTTCCTATCTTGCAACACAACCACAGAACACACTGTTCACCATTGAATATAGTAGCAAAACACCAATAGTACTCTTTATTCATGTAAGTATTGATGAGTTTAGTGAGATACAATCAAAAAGCGTGAACGCAACAACGACGGTACAGAGCGAGCAATTCTTACCACCCTTGCTCAAACAAGGTCAGGTTTTGGATGCGCTAACTCGTGATGTAAATATGTCACTACATGTACAGGTGACGGATGCAAATAAACATCCTTACTACGAGAGTGATATCCCGTTTGCCTTGCACTCACGTCGGTTAATGCAGTGGACACAGGAAAATCGTCTTCTTATAGCAGCGTGGGTGACGCCAAACGACTCTGCCATTGAAGCACTGGTACAAAAAGCGCAAGACTACTTGCAGAATGAGCCTGTGCCCATTCCGCCAGGCATGATTGGATATAGGGGGGCATCGGCACAACAGGTTCGTGACGAAGTTGACGCGCTTTATGATGCTTTACGTCTCTCATATCACATCAAATATGTGCAGGAGAGTGTACCCTATTCGGGAACGAGTGGTAGTAACTCAGTTGAGAACATCAAGTTGCCTAGGGAAGTACTTCAGCAGCATAGTGGTATGTGTATTGAGCTAACAACGTTGCTTGCGGCGGCCGTCGAGAGTATAGGGCTACATCCCGAAATTGTGATTGTGCCAGGACATGCATTCTTAGGAGTTGCAGTCACAGAAGACAACACTAACATGCAATATTGGGATGCGGTGGACTTGAACAACAATGTCGGGGCAGACTCGGCAAACATTGCTACGAACACTAGCTATACAAACTACAACGCGCAACATGCTATTATTGATAGGATTCTGGTTAGCGATGCCCGTGCTGCAGGTGTTGGACCGATGCCCTAAACTAGCTAGTTAAGGAAAGAAGAAAAGAGGAAGGCAACGAACACGGTAGATTTTTCAGCATGGTTCAGTGCTGGCTGCTATGGTGGCCTGACATGTTGCATGCTTGCAGTAGCGGCAAACGCACTTTTCACAACATTGCGCAGACGTGGGACAACACGGCAACTCGCGAGCGTAATCGTTGTGTGTGTTATTTGTGCCTTGCTGCTGTTACCAGCCGTTGTATGGTACACCATACGCTTCAATACAGAGCAGGCAGCACTTCCTATAGCTGAAGTGCAGGTTGCGCTAGCGTATGTTGCGCTCTGCGGCTGGTTTCTTCCGTTGAGTGTAACAACCTCTTACTGCCTCTTCACACCGTCGCGGCTCCTCACGACATCGGCAGAGATTCCCCTTCAGAAGCGTCGTACACGTCTCAATCCCACTACAGCTTTACTGCCACCACGTCATCAACCAGGCGTTCCAGCTCCTTTTGTATTTAACGAGGAGACGCCGTGGGGCTGGCTAGAGTACAGAGGTGGACGTTTTCAGGGTCAACGTCTCGCGTTGAAACGTGCTATTGTGACGATTGGACGTGACGAAGATAACGAGATTTGGATTGATGATGATATGGCATCGCGTCATCATGCCGAACTCGCCTGGAATGAAGGCAATGTCTGCTTAACCGATTGTGACAGTCTCAATGGAGTACTCCTCAATGGCAAGCGTATTATCGGCTCTGTTGAGGTAAAACCAGAGAATCTGTTGGAGATTGGATCGGATCGCTTTTTATTTCTGCCAGCAGAAAAGCCAGAACCCGCTTTGGAAACATTTGATCCACTTAACAATCATACATGGCGCTCTTCGCTTGAGTCGTTCACTGCTGGTAGCAATGTACTTCCCGCGACACGACCCCTACAAGACAGGGCAGCTATTGAGAAGATACCAACAACCTCGCTCAACAATCGGATAGAAGGTGTGTCGGATGCTATGATGAACGAGTGGCAAGACACGGCATCACTTTATAAAGTGACACCTCTTCCGTCACTACCGGAGCAGTATGGGGCATTGTTGATTCAGAGTGGTGATATGACAGGTAAAACGGTATTGCTTGACCGTCCAATTCTTATTCTTGGTCGTGGCATTGAATGTAATATTGTAATGAATGATGTCTCAATTTCACGTCAACATGCTCAATTCTCGCGTCAGGCAAGTGGCGACTACGTGCAAGACCTCACAAGCCGCAACGGAACACTTGTGAACGATGAATCCCTTCCGGGTCCTCGCTTATTGCATACTGGTGATCGCATTTGTCTTGGCACCATTGTTCTTGAATACACCGCCGCTCAACATACCCGTGTGACGCCTTTGCCAAATATTGTCACACCACAGTCGTTTGCTCGTTCGCTGAGTGGCCCCGGTCCATTGAGACTTCCAAGCAAACAAAAAGAAAACATATAACATGATGTCTGTGTGCAGCGGAGGCATGCCTCCGCTGCACACAGACATCATGTTATAGCTCTCTACCACTCAATTTGCACGTGTGCTAAAGGTGTTTCCCCTACGATTTGACGCCCATGCCCTGGATAGAGATAGCGAACTGGTAAGCTACGTAACACACGAAGCGTCTCATCCAGTTGACTGCGGTTGATACCACGTCGCAAGAGCGGCTTACCGTTTTCAATAGTGATAAGTGTGTCACCACATAGCAATTCGCTTGAGAAGGGATTATACAGGCAAATACTTTCCGGTGTATGACCTGTACTGGCAATAACGCGCCAATCGGAATGAAGTGGTAAGCCGCCGACATCCTGTAACCATATATCTACGAACCGGGCTTGCTGAATGGAGAGCGGTGGAAAGGAGGCTACTTGCCCTGGTAGTGTATACGTCAATTTAGGTAGAGTCTTTTGTAGCTCGGATTGTGTAATCGTAAGAGCGGCAGAAGAGGCGGCGACAGGAGCAGTACAAATGCGTCGCAGCGACTCGATACCAGAGGTATGATCTTGATGCATGTTGGTTAAAACAATCAGATCGATGTCTGCGGGTGAGCGATGCAAAAAATTCTGCATGTAGACGGTGAGCAGGCGCACGTTCAAGGCCGAATAAGGGTCCACTACGATCAGACGCGCATCGTCAATGAGGTAGGTGTTGGACATGGAGAAGCGATCTGTAACCGTATGTACACATCGAGGACGTAGTGTATGCTCAACTTCATCGTTGGATGTATTCGCTGATACTGTAAACATAGTGCTGCCTCCAGCAAAAACACAATAAAATCTTTTTTCATAATATCACTTTTGACAAGATATACACGTACTCTTGCCTCCTGGAAAGATGTGCTATACTTGTTATCAGGTTAAAAGAAAACCCCATTAGGAGGGCATCAGCCATGTCACGTATTCGAGAGGGCCAATGGCCTGACTATACATATATTGTGCCGCATATCTATACAAAGGCGAAGGTAAACCTTGTTGGTTTGGGCAATTATACTCCTAAAAATAGCATCACAAATGAGTTCTTTGCCCATATCTCTACGCGTTTGGGCGACCCACGTAGCGCGAGCGATTTAGAGCGTGTGACGGGTCTTGAGACGCGACATGTACGCATGAGTTCAATCGAGTTATGCCGAAAGATAGCGGGTGCTGATGCTCCTGGCCTCGTCGTCGATGCCACATCTCCACAAGAGGAGTCACTGGTAGATATGGCTGTGATCGCGGCACAACGCGCCATTGCAAGTTCGGGGCGCGATATTTCAGAGATAGATACCGTTATCGGTGCCTCTTCTTCTGACAACGACATGTTCCCTACTATCGCAGGCCTTGTACAGATGCGACTTGGGTTGGGGCCGATACGTGCGACGATGCTGAAAGGGGCATGTGCCTGTCAGACCGAAGCATTTCAGGTGTGTAGCGAGATTCTGGCTGCGGGTTCAGCAAAGCTGGTGCTACTTGTCACCTCGGAAGGATTGTTGCCAAACATCACAAATATTTTGGACTGGAAGACAAGTTCTCTCTTTGGAGAGGGAGCAGCTGCATTCTTGTTTGAGCTTGGCGAAGAAGATACCTATGTGATTAATGGCTCTGACGCACATCAAGGACCCTCACTAATGTTCCAGACAGCATTGCGCAAAGATGTGATTGAAATGGCAGAGGTAGACACAAAAATGCGTCGCCTCTTTCAAGAGGGCAATGGTGAAGAACTCAATTCATTGCTGACACAACATCTTACTGGCTATACAAAGATGAACGGTAAAGAAGTCTATCGTGAGGCACCGCGTGCGATGGCGGAGAGCCTGGACGCATTGGTACGCCACGCACAATTAGGCTATGCTGACATTGCGCATATTGTTCCACATCAAGCCAACTCGCGCATTACTAAACGCTTAGGCGAATTGTTGGTGAATGATTATGGATGGCCCTCCTCGACTACGGAGAAACTTGTCGATAATTTCCGCTTTTATGGCAATCTCTCTAATGCTAGTATTGCGACTGCGCTGGTCGAACTTCTGCGTAAAGAGCGACTACATGATGGTCAATGGCTTGCTCTCGCTGCTGTCGGGGGAGGCATGAACTACGGGTGCTGGCTTATGCGCTTCCATAGCTTAAAAA
>CAZZVE010000286.1:1736-4870 GCA_964657325.1 uncultured Ktedonobacterales bacterium | reverse complement strand
CAGTATTTTCAAAAGCTTCGTAAATCCACTTATTTTGTTCTTTGTGATAGCTTTCGATTTTGAAGGATTGAGAGTCTATCAGAACATATTCTTCGATGGTGGGATGAGCGCAATAATTCTTGAGCTTCCATGTTCTGTCGATGAGTTCTGTACTTGGGGAAAGGACTTCCACAATGAAGCGTGGAGAGTGAATTGCTTTCACTGTTCCCCGATCTCGCGGGTCGCATGTAAAAAGTCACATCAGGATGGAAATAGCGTTCCTCAGAAACATATACCTTCATATCAGAACTATAGACGCGACAACCGCTCCCACGTAGAAGACTTCAGAGGATTCTGTGGATATTTGATTTGATTGTGTCATGATTGGCAGTTCCGCCAACCATCGCGTATACGTTGCCATCTACGTACTCGTAGCGCGCCTCAGGATCGTTTTCTTCGAGTTGAAAGTATTCTTCAACTGTCATGCTTCGCTTAATCATCTATTCCTACTTAGAACCTAACTGGCTCTTGGTTGGCTCTGCTCAGCAGAACCACGATTCGGTGAGGTGAGGTAGCACCTGGGGTGTACCGTAACTGCGAAGTGCTTTGAAGAGAGAAATGCGTGTGCCTTGTGTGGCGTGCACTAAGGCTTTGACACGTAGGAATGTCTCAACGGTGTTGCCTTGTGAGCATTCGGCTTGCTCGACCTGTTGCGCTATCTTAAGTTGTAGTTCGTCCATGCGTGGGTCAGGATGTTGCCAGCGATAGGTATAGGCCGAGGCGTCAAGCTCTCCTAGCCATGTCATACTACTTGGCTCGTTGAGTAGGGCCGAACCGGGAGGAATCAGCAGACGAATTGAAAGATGTACAGGGTCAATGTGCTCGATGAGATGCTGTTCCTCGAAGAAATCGAGCAATGCAGTATAGCTTTCTAACGTCTCCCACGGTGAAAACGGCAACAATGAAGGACGTAGAGGAATACCGACATGTCGCATCACGTCGAATACCTCGACCACATCAGCCGCCGTATGTCCCTTATCCAGATGTAACAATACGTCATCATTGATCGACTCGACGGCAGAGACCACAAATACACAACCGAGTTCACGCATCTCTGGCAAGAGGGAACGATGTTTCAGTAAATGCTCGACCTTGATGGTGGCATCGAACGTCACATCTGGAAATTCCTGGTGCATCGCTCGTGCAACGCGTAATGCGTGTGTTGGCCCATTCCAGAAATCGGGATCGCCAAAGGTGATATGCTGTACACCTTGCGCTACCTGTGCGCGTATGTCTGCTAAGACTGTTGTCACTGGCACTGCGAAAAAGCGACCATTGTAAATCGGCGTCACCGGACAATGCAGGCAGGTATGCTTACAACCTCGTGTGGTCTCCGTATATCCAGCTAGACGTACCTCATCGCCGATCTGTAAACGTGCGTAGTTCTCAGGTGATGGTAACGACTGGCGGTCCGGCACGAGGAAAGGTGTACGCTCTATCCATGGTCCACTCTTCTGTGTCCGTGTGTGGACACCAGGAACATCGATCTCTTTGTGTTCATCTAATGTGGAGATCAGATGAAGCAGGGGTGTTTCGTACTCGCCGCCGATAGCCGAGTCAATTGTATCTCGGAGCAGATAGTCGGCGTTTAGCAGTGCATATAGGCCATAGAGACAGATGTGTGCAGAAGGATTGAGCCTGCGTATGCGTTGCGCGATTTGCTCGCCGAGGCGTAACGCGGTATGCATAGGCACAGAAATACCGACGAAGCGAGCTTTTTGTATAGCTTCGTCGGTAAGCGTCTCTACAGAGGTATCGACAGAGGCAGGTGAATAATCTGCTTGTCGCAACATGGCAAGTAGTGAGGCGAGATGAAATGGTTGATGACCTAATTCATAGCAAGAAATGAGTAAAATGTCGCCAGGGTTTCTCATTTTCTGGGGGCAGCCCCACCGCCACCACCTTTACTGCTTGGTGCGCCACCACCGCCCTTACTGCTGGGAGCTGATCCCGATCCCGCGCCTGCTCCAACTCCTGCGGGCGACCAGCCTTCTGGCATCTGTGCATCGGCACCAAAGAAAAATTCTTCCATTTGTTCACGCAGTATCTTGCGTGACTCAGGATCAGCCATGTTCAGTCCGTAATGATTGATGATGAGTGTGCTTTGCGCAGGCCACATATCATATGCCTGTTTTGAAATTTGCTCAAAGATGCGTTGCCCTAAAGGACCAGGAAATGGAGGCTTGTCCAAACCTGGAAGTTCGCGCCCTAGTTTGACACAATAGACGATGCGTGCCATGATGAAATCTCCTAACCGTGTTTGCCATGTTCTCTATAGATGATACCATAAAATGCAAGATACCATAACAACGAATACTGAACGACCTCGCGTACTTTTCTTTGGCATGCAAGGCGATTTCTCTACGCCCTCGCTACAAGCCCTACTTACCAGTAATATTGATATATGCGCAGTTGTCGTACCCGTCTCTCCCGTTCCTGGCCTCAAACAAGCCGCTATCCAACGTCGAGAGCAGCCACGAAGTGTGCGTTCAGCCCTTCCGCTACTTTCTCTGCATCCCTCGATTATAGAGATGGCTTGGAAGCAGAATATACCAGTATGGGAAGTGCGACGCCTAGCGGATACGATAACTCATGAAATACTGGCGTCTTATGAGCCAGATATTCTCTGCGTTGCCTGTTTCTCGCAGCGTATTCCACGTTCCATTATAAACCTACCACGTCTTGGCTGTCTCAACGTCCATCCATCGTTGCTTCCTGCCAATCGAGGTCCCGTCCCACTTTTCTGGACATTTCGCAATGGTGAGCATGAAACAGGCGTCACCATCCATTTCTTGGATGAGACGATGGACACGGGTGATATCCTTGCACAAGAGCACATTGAGGTTCCCGATGGTATCAGCTATGTACAACTAGAGACGCAATGTGCCCATGTAGGAGGTGCGTTGCTAGCCAATGTTGTGCAAGAGTTGTACAAGGGAAACATAATACGCACCGCGCAAGATGCAACGAAAAGTAGCTATTACTCATTTCCCACAGAGAAAGACTTCATGGTGTATCCACAAGAATGGGATGCACAACACGTCTACAATTTCATCAATGGAATAGGGCATTGGGACAATCCAGTAGAAATACAT
>CAZZVE010000286.1:0-1636 GCA_964657325.1 uncultured Ktedonobacterales bacterium | reverse complement strand
AATTTTTATGGCTTTAGGAACTTGGTGGCGTGGTGATACATTGCCTGAACTCCCTGCATTGCAATTATTTTCCGCACAGATATCATCCGATAAAGCACTCATTGCGAAAATGAGTAACGTATCGGTTCAGGAAGTAGAGGCACGTATGCAAAGTGGAAATTCTGCGTATGTTGCATTCATCGAAGAAGCACCTGTCGCTTATGGATGGGTTGCTACGCAAAGCGCAGGTGTTCGCGAAATTCAACTCTCGTTTACGCTTCCTCCGCACAATAGCTACTTGTGGGACTTTCAAACATTACCGGAGTGGCGAGGTCGTGGTGTCTACCCTCATTTCCTACAAGCGATTCTAAGGCAAGAAATGCATTTTGTAGAGCGTTTCTGGATTCTCTACAAGCCAGGGGAAATCGCTGCGGAAAAGAGTATTCGTAAGGCAGGCTTTCATTTTCTTGGTGAACTTGTCCTCTCAGAAGGTCATGTCTCAGGTATCACTCTTTTCAACAATAGTGAACGTGCCCACATTGGTGCCGCTATTCTCAACCTTCCCATTGTCGCTAAGTGAAGGAGCGTAAATATGGACATGTCGAACCTATGGGAAGCATGGCCTATCGCTGGCCCGTGGCATCTTTCGCCTTTGTCGGGTGGAACGAACAATTCCATTTTGCGTGCTGATGCTGCTGATGGGAAAGCCTATGTTTTACGCCTTATTACTGATAGCAGCCATATTCCACACGTCCTTTACGAAGCAACGCTACTTGAGGCTTTATCTGACAAACATCCACCATTCCAGCTACCGCTTCCACTAAGAACTCATCAAGGAGGTATCGTTATTCCTTTTCAACAGAGGGAAGGAATAATAGCTTTTGCCGTTTTGTCTCACTTACTACCCGGAGTCTTACCAGACCGCAACGATATTGCTATCGCATCTCACGCTGGCTCTACTCTTGCATGGCTCGATCATGCACTAGCGGAGCTTCCTCCAACATATATGTCTAAAGAAAACCAGCTACTTCCAATATTTGGCACTCTTACCCGATTGCATCCACTTGTACCAGAGCCTCTTCTTGTTATCGAACAGCTTCCGATTGAGAGGAAACACGCAAAGCAAATAAAACGTTTTCTTGCAAATATTATGGAAAAAGTTAATGATCTATACGCTAAACTTCCTCAGCAGTTATTGCATCGAGATTATGACCCAGGAAACATTCTTGTAAACGCTCAAAAAGTAACTGCCGTCTTGGATTTTGAATTTGCGAATGTAGACCTTAGAGTGTTAGATGTTTGTGTTGCGTTGAGTTGGTGGGCTGTCGATTTGCTAGGGACTGGAAAAGAATGGGACATCATTGATGCCTTCGGAAATGCGTATATCAAACATTTTCCCTTAGACGAGGAAGAGATTGTTGCGTTTCCAGATATTTGGCGACTGCGTGATGCAACCTCGTTTGTACATCGGATGGGACGCTATATGGCTGGACTAGAAACAGATGCATGTGTACGGGATCGCGTGCAGCATTCCTTGTGGCGCGAGGAGTGGCTGACTGCTAATCAAGAAAAACTTATAGAACATGCATTAGATTGGGGAAGGGAAAAATGAGTATAAGCATCATACTATCTTGGTGACACTGACTTATATGATGGT
>CAZZVE010000285.1:0-4873 GCA_964657325.1 uncultured Ktedonobacterales bacterium | reverse complement strand
TTTGGGGAAGTCACAGAAGATACAACAAACAACGCGTTTTAGACCAGTAGTGACCAGCTATGGTAGTGTTCAAGCACGAACGCAGTATGCACATCAGCCACTCAGGGCCTCAGACAATTCCTCGTCAAAAAACGCTCACAAAGATGTTCCACTTTAAAAGTTGTGAAAGACTCAAGAGCGGGTAGATATATTGTTGCATATTTATGCTTTAAGTCTGTATCTTTCCAACTTGACATCAATTATATGAAGTAGTAATCTGCTTTCACAACTAAACCTCTGCTTATCACGATGAATACTTGATAGAAGAGATAAAGACAAACACTTTATGAACAGTTTTAGCACTAAGGTCATTTTTAAAATGTCTCCTCTTTTCAAACAACAAGACATAGCGGCAACATCAACCATGAAACATTTAACGTTAACTTGCTCAATTTCAGAAGTTGAGCAAGTATCATAGTGATAGACAGCAAGGACATTTAAAATTTTACAAAGAAGTTTTCAGGAGATAATGACTTGAACAAGATTGATGCAAAAGCCAAATCAATCAGCGAATTGTTGAGTAATAAAAAATATTCTATTGATTATTATCAGCGTGAGTATAAATGGGGCAAAGAGCAAATTATCGAGCTTATGGAAGACTTGGAAGCAAAGTTTCTTCAGGATTATGAAGAGGGACACGACTACCATCAGGTCAAGCAATATAATCACTATTTCATGGGATCAATCATTATTAGCGAACATGATACACATAAGTTTATTATTGACGGTCAGCAACGCTTGACCTCTCTCACCCTTTTGCTCATGTTCTTAAACAATCTACAAAAACAACGTGCTGATAGGCATAAAGTTAGTTTAGACGCACTCATCTTCTCAGATGACTTCGGTGAGAAATCCTTCAACATTGATATCGCTGAACGCGAACCTTGTTTTCAATCACTTTTTGCCGACAAGGGATATGTAACTGATGGCGAAGCAGAGGCTGTACTTAACATCGTTGCACGGTATGAAGACATCAAAGATAATTTTCCTACGTCTCTTCGTAACGGTAATCTCATTCATTTTATCTTTTGGCTCATTAATAATGTAGACCTTATCGAAATCACTACGTACTCTGATGATGAAGCCTATACTATCTTTGAAACAATGAATGACAGAGGATTGAGTTTGAGTCCTACCGATATGCTTAAGGGGTATTTGCTTGCAAATATCAAAAGTGCAGAAGAGAGGGCGAAAGCGAATGAACTCTGGAAAGACCACTTGCAAGCACTATCGCAATTAGGTAAGGAAGAGGATGCTGACTTCTTTAAAGCGTGGCTACGCGCAAAATATGCAGAATCAATACGTGAGCGTAAAAAAGGGGCAAGCAATAAGGACTTCGAGATTATAGGCACTACTTACCACAAATGGATACATGATGAAAGTAAACGAGTTGGATTGATAAAGAGTGCGGATTTTAAAGATTTTGTAATGAACCGCTTCAGAAATTTTTCAGGGCACTACATACGCATGCAACAAGCTTCTAAGCAATTGACACAAGGAATGGAGTACATTTTCTACAACGCACATAACAACTTCACTTTACAGTACCCACTCATGCTTGCACCTTTAAGGGCTGACGATGATCAGAAAACTGTCAATAGTAAGATACGGTTGGTCTCTGGCTATTTAGACATTTTTATTGTTCGCCGTGCAGTCAATTTTCGGACACTAGATTACTCTTCCATTGTGTATACAATGTTCAACCTGATGAAAGAAATTCGTGAACTAGACGTACCTTCATTAGCAGGAGTGCTTAAAGCAAAAGTTGCCACTATGGATGAACGTTTCGATGCTATGGGACGGTTCTATCTAAACTTGTGGAGTAAACGCTACATACAACATATCCTAGCGCGTATGACGCGATACATCGAAGAGCAAAGCGGAACAGCATCTAGCTTTGAGGCGTACATTTCGCGGGAAAGCAAGAAACCGTTTGAAATTGAGCATATATGGGCTAATAAGTACGACCGTCATACTGATGAGTTCTCTACTGAAGAGGAATTTACCGAGTATCGCAATCGTATAGGAGACCTTGTACTACTTCCACGCGGCTTCAACCAAAGCTTGGGTGATAAGCCCTACGAAAAAAAAGTCGAAGACTACTTCGGACAAAACCTCTTGCTACGCTCTCTTAACGAGAGGTGTTATCATAACAATCCATCATTCTTGACATATGTATATCAGAGCGGACTTCCTTTTAAACCGCATCAGGCATTTAAAAAAGCTGACCTTGACGAGCGACAGCAACTTTACAGACTTATTTGTGAGGAAATCTGGAGTCCAGCGCGTTTTGATCAGGAATTAGTATGATAGAAATGGGCAGAGGTTTTCACTAGAAAAAGGTGAAATTGTTTCCTACCATTGGACTCATGTGTAAAGTATCCTCTCGGATATTCGTGTGTACCTGAAATAAAAGTATGTTGACATGTGTTATACTGAATATGAGATGTCGAGTATTGTTGCATTGTTCAGTGAGAAGTTGTTTCTACCGACAGCAATAAGTTTGAAGACATCATAGTGGGAGCAAATCTCGGTGAAACTTTACGTAGGCAGATTGCCATATTCAACAACTGACCAGGAACTGAACGATCTTTTCAGTCAGTATGGTCAGGTACTTTCAGCAACAATTATTATCGACCGTGAGATGAATCGCAGCAAGGGCTTCGGCTTTGTCGAGATGAGCGACGATCAAGAGGCACAGAATGCGATGAGCCAGCTTAACAACTCAACGTTGCAAGGCCGCACGATCATCGTAAACGAGGCAAACGAGCGTCGTGAGCCACGTAGCGGTGGTGGCGGTGGCTACGGTGGCAACCGTGGTGGTGGTGGCGGATATGGCGGTGGCGGTGGTCGCGGTGGCAATCGTGACGGTGGATACCGCAACGAGAGAAGCTACTAACTCATAGATTAAAAACAACAATAAAAGGCGAGCTTGCTCATGTAGCAAGCTCGTCTTTTGTTATGACTATTTCTGCTATCCAACGAGTCGCAACATAGGAATTTCGCGCCGAATATCAAATTTGAGATGAGTATGGGCAAGACGAATGGCACTCTCCACCTCAGCAGGTGTTTCACCACGAGCGAAGATAAAGCCAAGATAGCTTGCACCTTCCGGCAATGGAACAAGTTGATTATTCAGCTTTGCCGTGATTTCGACTCCTGTAATCAGAGGTACAGACAGAGCTTCCTCTACTCCATGTACACCTTTGAGCATACCAGCCGAGGGAATCGGAATCATCATGACGCCTGCCGCGTGTTTGTCACGACTGAGCATGCTGATCTCTTCCCCGATAGCATGGCGCAGAATCAGTTCTTCCAAACACATGCCAGCCCCAAACTCAAGAATCGTTGAGCAGAGACCA
This sequence comes from uncultured Ktedonobacterales bacterium, assembly GCA_964657325.1. Taxonomy (GTDB): domain Bacteria; phylum Chloroflexota; class Ktedonobacteria; order Ktedonobacterales; family Ktedonobacteraceae; genus JBBQVS01. Next base: position 1,472 of record CAZZVE010000285.1, on the reverse strand, counting down.
CCAATCGAGCGTCCAGCAATCTCTAACATCCACGGCCCTTGCTCATTGACACGTAGTTCCGCATGAACAGGCCCTTCACGTAGGCCAAGAGAAGCGGCAGCGAGTCCTACCGCACGAGCGATGGCTTCTTGCACATCCTCTGTCAATCTTGAAGGTGTCACATAGATCGTTTCTTCAAAGAAGGGACCATCGAGCGGGTCGGGTTTGTCGAAGAGCGTCAACACCTGAAGTTGTCCATGCGTTACGATACCCTCTACCGCGACCTCAAAGCCTGGGATAAAGTCTTCAACCAGGAACGCTGTCCCCAACTCTCTGTTCCCCTCGGCGAGTAGATACCGCTTGAGACGTGTAAACGCGGCAACAAATTCTGTAGGATTGTCCGCACGTATTACGCCTCGACTTCCAGAAAGACGGAGCGGTTTGACGACACATGGGTACGTCACTTGAGTTGCGATCCAGTGCGGGTTGTCACTTAGCCAGAAACGACGAAATACTGGACATGGGGCACCACCAGCCGACATGATATTACGCATCAGAAACTTGTCACGCGCGGCCTCTGCCGACTCAGGTGAGTTGTGTGCCAGCCCTAATGCGGCACTTGCATGAGCCGCGAGCTCAGTCGCGCTATCATCAACCGAAAGAATAGCATCAAAAGGATGCTGTCGCGCATATTCGACAATGGTGTTCACAGAGGTAGGAATATCCGTGAAATCTACACCAAGCGGAACATGCCAGTAATCCGAAAGTGTTTCAGGAAGGTCGATACCAACCACAACATCGAGTTGTAGTTGATGGGCCGCGCTCAAGAATGCACCAGCACGATAGGTTGCAGGTGACATGAGTAGCAAGATACGTTTTTGTGTTTTCTCTTCGTTATTCATACATTACTATGCCTCATCTTGAAAGACATCTACGGTAAAGCCAAGTGATTTGAGGGCAGCAGCTAGCCCAAAGAGGCGCGCATCACCGCGGACTGTCCACACGAGTTCTGTGGGGGTGCGTTTTGTTGTATCTCCGCCACCTTCCCAATAGCACTCGAAAGTGCCCTTCCAATCGCGGTGTTGTACTCGCCCCTGATAGTGCCATGAGTCTGCCATAGGTCGTCGATTATTAAAGCCTAAGCCAGCAGCCGTGACACTGACAAAATCCTTACTGCGAAAAACTACTTTCATAGGAATATACCTTATGTTGTCATAACATATAATTTTTGCATTGCATTCCAAATGTGCTTACTAGTATAACGTAGAACGCACGATTGTGGTAGTAGATTGTCAACGCTCCTGTGGCAGAATCCCTGTACGGGTCTGCTTCAGCACACCCTCTTAGTAGCACACAATTTTAGAGAACGTGATGTCACGTTACATACGTCCTCAAATGTTCTCGATTGCTGAGAGGGTGTGCTGAAGCAGACCCTACAAGGGTTCACCAGCTCCATGTTTCTCTTACAAACATATATTGATTGACAGACTAGT
>CAZZVE010000284.1:0-4883 GCA_964657325.1 uncultured Ktedonobacterales bacterium | reverse complement strand
CTGGGTCAATTGGCCGAGAAACGAGGGGCAATCGACGCGGCGATTGACTTCTATTACCAGCGCGTCCAAGGTGCAGTGGAGGTCCATGGCGACAATGGTGTGCTGACGCTGCATGCTATGGATTCTCTGCCTGGACTTCTCAGACGTAAGGGACGAGAGGGAGAGGCGGTGATGCTTGAGAAGAGGATAAGACTGAAGGATGAGCTTGGTTATGTTGATAATGATTAGCTGCTACCCAGATCCCAACTCGAAAATTCCCGAGCTGGTTCACATCACATTCACCAAACCATCTCGCCCAGCTCGGCTACAGCGTAGCGATGCGAATCTTGCCAATGAGCTTCAAAACCACCACTGCAGCTCGTGTGCTTGGCTATCTACCTTGTACAACTCGACCGTCCATGAGGTACACGATAAAAATCGCCCTTCTCATCATTCATGATAAGACTGATGCAGCTAAGGGTCGATTTGCGTTGCCAGTGGCGCGACGGGAAGCCTAAGGTAAGGTAAGGTAAGGCTTAACCTTAGGTTTACGTTGGTGGTTCAGCTTCTTTGTTTCGGATGAGAAGAGTTTTTGTGATTGGTGGTGTTTTTCTTTGGGAATGTGTTTCCGCAAAGAAGTCATCGTTGTGGTAGGAATTGTTGAGGATGGATGGAGCGTTGATGAGGTCAAGAGTTATTTGAGTACAGGAAGTACCTAGATACGTTCACAGGGCAGTATGGGAGCCATTCCGGCGCACTCAGCTGCTAGATAGCGATACGATGTAAATGCATTTCTCATTAAATTTTGTATTCATGTAGGTTTCATGACTACGTATTGTTACAGGTAAGGGTATCAAATCTGTTGTACAAGAATAAAATCAAATCCAGCACACCCACGTCCGCGGGCGCATACAGGTGTGCATACTGCCCCCTATCTCAACTCAAACTCCTGTGTCAGAGTCTGGATGTCTTCGCCCTGCTCCTGTAAGGCTTTTAGCTTCGCGTTGCGAACTTCGAAAGCACTGGTGTCCATCATGGAGTAGACGTAACATTCGCCGATGAGCACATGGTAAGGCGTGTGCGTGGTTTCATCCCACCTTTCGCGTAGAACCACCGGCACGCTGCAGCCATACAAGATGCAAATGATATCACCCTCGATAGCCTCGTATGGCACCAGGCCAAGCATGTCATACTCCTTCGTCGACATCAGACATCTCTGCCACACCACAGCTTGGACACGACGAAGGACTTCTGCAACGACCTCTGGGCAACCTTCGGCGATGCCTTTATCCGTCCTTAGATCATCGCCATCAACGCCGAGAGCATAGGCATGTTTCAGCGCACGACTGTAGTGAGAAGGGGGGTTCTGCCCGTCTGGTCCACGATCAGCGACGAGTGTACGCCAGAATTTGTCTGGTGGTAGCTCTTGTGTATTGGTCCAACCACCGGCAGCGAGCCATTGGAATGGAACGTTGCCTGACTGTGCTGGCAAGTATTTCACTGCGATCTCGTCAAGAATGAATCCTTCAACAAATAGTCTCTTCAAGATATCTCCGGTACCAAAATGCCATTTACCTTTGTAGTTGCCCGAAGCATCATAATTTCGTTTCTTGTCTGGCATTCCCACGAGCAGATCAGCACGAATGCGCTGGGAAACTCCTTTGCCGTCGGGCCTGAAGGCTAACGAGTTGAGGGTTGATATCCACGAAGGCAGCTTTTCATCGATGTTCTTTGGGGCCCAAGGGCGACACAATATGTCCAGGGACCCTGATTTGCGCATACTCCACTCCAGGAAGTCTTGAGCAACTTCATAGAATGATTTTCGATAGTCAGCGTCGTAGTCCTTTCCTCTGATGGACATTTTTGTTATCCTCAGGAACGTTTCGGCCGCCTTCCTAGCGACAGGATCATTTTCTATTGACTGCTCTTCTGGAACTAAGTCGGCCGCAGTATTGGCAGTCTGCCTTGCTGTAGGTTGCCGAGTTCTCTTTGCCTTCTTCGCAGACCGTGGCGTGGAAGTAGGAGCCTCCTCATTCTGGATTGATGTCTGAACACCATTAATCGAGCCAGTGCCGAGGTTTGTAGGGCCGCCGACATCGACCGCTAAGCTGAGAACGGCGAAGATTATGTCTTGAGGCTCAGACGCTTCAAATGCTGGAAGCTGAGATACGAGCTGCTCAAGGGTCAAGAGTCTTGTTCTTCCGCCCTTGTCGTCGGATTTCCTGAAAAGATTGTTGTAAGTCTTGATGAGGCGCACGGCCCCGAGTTCGTTGATATCACCAAGGTAATTCGCATTGAAATTGTGTTTGCCGGAAGACTGGAACAATTGCCGAAGATCCTTGTGCATCGAGGAGAAAAGGGACACTGCGTCCACAAAGTCGTCCCAGAGAATCCTTTTGGAGCCACAATAAACCCATGCTTTTTGAGCAAAGGCAATTTCTTGGATGACCCAACGACGACTGAACCAAGGTCGACGCAGCAGATTGAAGAAGGAATCCCAGTCCTCGATGTACTTTTGATCGGTTGCTAGGTTCGGAGCTGCATCTAGGTCCAACACGTTGGGGATGAACTTGATAGCTCTGTCGCTGTTTTCTTTCTCTTCGCCTAACCAGACGATGACTTTTTCGGCCTCGCTGAAAATAGTGCCCATGCGTCGCACCTGCACGTTTCTTTCTTCTTTATCGGCCTGGTTTATGCAGATCGCATCAACCCATAGATATTGCACAATGTGGGATGCAGGCCTGTCCTCCGACTTGAGTCGCTTCAGGATTGCTTCCAGGTTCGGGGTGATCTTGAACTTGTAAGCGTTGTGTTTGTACAAAATCTCCATACTGGCAGTGCGTTCGACTTTTCCCCAGGTGTACGATAGCGCGGCGTATGGCTGCAGCGGGTCTTCAAGATCTTCCCGTAGAACAAGATTTCCACGCAGCTCTGGACTTTGGCCGCCTAGCAAGCGCAAAAGTCGCAGCCCGCCTTTTCTAACGTCGGTGTTATCGTATATATCTTTAATGTTTTCACCGCCATCGTGGAAGTCGTCGTAAGAGCGGGGGTGCTTGCGGGACGACGACATCTGGAAGGTAATCCGCTCTGGGCGTGTCTGTCCGGATGAGTTATGGTGAAGGAAGTCAAGACCAAAATGGGCCGACGAATAGTATTTAGAGCCGGAACTTTCGTGTGTAGAAATCCGAGGGAAGTGGAACAGATTGAGATAGGTTCAAGAGAATGAGGTAGGCATGCTTGACTTACTGAGTCGTAGATACCGCAGACACAGAGACGCGCTACATATATCTCAGTAACGCCGATTTCCTGGCTCTACCTGCAGACGCGGGTTTGGACCACACGAGCTTAGAGCGACCATTACGCAACAATGCGGCTGATCCTCCTCAGGGAACATGGCTCATGAGCTCCACGTACTCCTGCATCAAGGCTGATAATGGCGTTGTGAAGAGCAGGGTTCGCTGTACCAGCTCATGCTCGTAATTGGGGACTTGAGGAGAAACAATCCTGATCATCCTGAGGCTTCATTTGCCTTTTTTGCCTGATCTATTGTCAAGCTTGTGGACACGAACTTTCCGCTTCCGCCAACGCATGCGGCGTCCTGAAGCGAGAAGATCGGCGGGAACATGGTCGCGAAAGCGGTCGAGGCTGTCGCAATCCTCGTCAATGCTTGAGCAGCTCGCACTAAAGGAGATGGCTGCTTACAGGGATTAGACCTTTCCTGTCAAGCTGTGAGCTCATTAAGCAAAACACCCACACAAGGACCATACGACCACGGCGACGGCGACGTTCAATGATGCCTTCCCAGAACATGTAGTTCCTCTTCAACAGTCATACCTTCCTGACACCTCGTTTTACGAAATGCAGCAACTGCTTCTTGGTGGAAGCAATGGGTTGCACGGAAGGAAGAGCGGTGAAGACACCAGAGACTGAATCCCCGGGGAGGAAGACGAATGAAGGATGCCATTTTCGAAAGAGTGTGGCAGCCACGAGCGGCATCAAGCACCCATATCCCAGCAGCTGCAGGTGTCAATGCAGGAGAAAGAGGACTAAGTTCGAGTTGTCTCCTTTGACAATTTCAAATGACGGCACACAGCCTCATTTACCTCGTGCAGCAAGGATGATTGCACTCTTTCGTCCGAGTCCATCGTGAGCAATTTCAAACAGACATGAATGGTCAAGATTCACTTATGCAAACTCTAGGAAATCGCGCAAACTGGGATTTTGGGACGGCCAACTGCATGGACGGTCCTGATGATCGTTACAGTCATAATGTGATAGGTGGCTCGTTGGTGGGTTTCCAGAAGGTGCCTAAAGTTCCGACACTGTGACTTTGTACCACCTACTGATCATATGATCCTGCGAGCATGTCGCCCTGGAAATGATTTCTGACGCCTCTTCAGTCCCGTTGTCAAGATCTCATAGGGCAAGTGATGGACGAATTACGGAATACACAACAATCATCCCCGATTTGTGGGGAACGAACGTCAAAGAACATGACCATCTTCGTAAGTGAAACCGTCCGGTCAGTGAAACTATCGTCTGAGATAGACTACAAGTCTGACCCAGGTAAATTCTACTGCTGCGCTTTGTCCTTGCTCGGAAAAATCGAGCCGGCAGGCCCTGATCAGCCTTGTGTCACTTGGTTTAATGGTGAGGAGCAGGATATCAGGAACACATCTTCCAAAGCTACTCCCTTTCCCATTCTTTCTTTCCCAGGACATTCCAACAGCTCTGATCTTCCAGAACGCTGTCAACTACGCAGGGCCTCCAACTCAACAGCCATCGTACTGAACGACCCACTCTTACTGCTTCAAGCGCCAAGAAATTTGTTTTTTCGTCCCCTTCATCTTTCACAGATGTCCTGTATGGCAAATCCATACATATCGTCGTGATGCGACTTACCG
>CAZZVE010000283.1:0-4996 GCA_964657325.1 uncultured Ktedonobacterales bacterium | reverse complement strand
GATGAATCTGCAATCCGGGAGCTTGCTGCTCGGTTTGCCGATGCTACTACGCGTGGAGATCACGACATCCTCAGGTCAGTTTTCAAGCCAGGCGCAGTCTTTCGAATCGGCGAACCCAACGCGGTCACCTGCAACGGCGTGGACGCCATCGTCGAACTCATCGATACGCTGCGGAACGGCAAAGACTTCTTCGTTCACTTCGTCCATAGTGGACTGATTCAGATCCACGGCAACACGGCATCAGCGCGCTGGCAGATAAGGGAGGTAGCTTTGGTTTCGGGGAAGACCTACTACAACAACTTCGGATTCTTCAACGATGAAATGGAGAAGGTTGAAGGCACGTGGTTCTTCACGTCACGAACCTATCAGTACTTGTACCTTGACACCGATCCGTTTACCGGGAAGGCAGTTGCTTTTGATGCCGAGATGAGCTTCACGTAGAAAATTTGATTCGAGAAAGGCGTTGGCGTTCCTGCACCGCCAAATGAGGACGCATGATCGTCGTAACAACACCAACGCGTAAGCTTGGCTGAATGTTCACACACACTGGGCTGAGACCCACGTGTCCGAATATTCAGCGAATCTCTCACGCGGACTCGGGGGGAAGGTCAGCAGGATGGGCGAGTTCCTCGGTTGGGCAACGGATGTTCTTTCTGCGCTCCTGTGAAGCGGCTTTCGAGGGCACGGCCGAGTTTTAGCAGATTCTTCATTGGAAGACGGGTTTCGTAAAAGCTACGACTTCCGATCGCTGGATATCTGATGATATCATTACAAGGCTATTGATGTTACCACTACTGTGTCACTGCTTCCCCCATACCCCTCAAGCACCCTATTCACAGTATGGTAACCGATAGCGGGCAGATCAGAGGCATTTGGAAGAAAGGCAAGCATCCGATGAAAGAACAACATGACCATCACGTGCAATGGCAGCTCGCCGAAGTGACGAGTCCTCACCTTGCCAAACCCGTCTCTGTTGGAGTCCCAACATTTTTCCCCCCATATGCACCAACTTAAGAATTGCTGAGGCAAAAAACGCTCCATCTGCGATGATATCACTGAGAAGAAGACATCAATTCCAGAAGGAGCAGTGCCATGGTGAATGTAGCACAGGTAGAACAGTCCCTCAAACACATCCTTGAAGAACGAGCCAATGTGCTCGCTCGCGAAATAGGCTGTATTGAACGACAGAGGAAATTCAGTGGAGCCGATTTGGTGCAAACGCTGGTCTTTGGCTGGCTGAGCCATCCCGATGCCAGCTTGGAGACCCTCACCTCAATGGCAGCGACACGTGAGGTACAGGTGACAGATACCGCAGTTCATAAACGTTTTACCGAAACATGTGCTCGTTTCCTGCACGCTATTTTAGAAGAGATGACGAGCGTAGCCGTGACAGCAGATCAGGAGGTCCCTGTGAAGTTGCTCCACCGATTTGAGGCGGTCGTGCTTGAAGACAGCAGCAGTGTCGCCTTACCGGATGAGTTGGCAGACTGCTGGTAAGGATGCGGCGGAGCACCCGATCAGGGGCGTGCAGGGATCAAAGTACATGTGCGTTGGGACCTTAAACGAGGGCAGTTGCAAGGCCCACGTCTCACCGATGGTCGACTTAGTGACCGGTCTTCTCCATTCAAAGAAACCCCCTTGCCTGTGGGAAGTCTCTATATCGCAGACCTGGGATACCTAGACTGGGGCAGCATTGCTGCTCGACGGGCGGCTGGCAGTTACACACTGACTCGCGCCCACGCGAGAACCCTTTGACTTCTCTCCAGAGGGCAAGCCACTCCAATTAGACACTCTGCTTCCACAGCAGGTGGGACAGACGAAAGAACTCTGGGTTCGTGTGAGTGATGAGCACCGACATCTGATGCGCCTACTTCTCCTGCGGGTTCCTGACGAAGTGGCAACACTTCGACGTGCCAATTTGGAGGCTGATGCCAAGCGACGAGGGCAACCAGTGCGGGAAAGAGCTTGGAAACTAGCCGCTTGGACCATCTTGCTTACCGACGCTCCAGCTCACCTCCTCAGCTTTGAGGAGGCTCTTGTTCTTGTGCGAGAACGATGGCAAATGGAGATGCTCTACAAGCTGTGGAAGCAATATGGACATATTGATGAATGGAGAACCGTGAACTCTTGGCGCGTGCTCTGTGAGCTCTATGCCAAGCTCATTGGAGTGGTGTTACAACACTGGCTCATCATCCTGTTCGCGTGGCAAGATGAGCAGCGAAGTCTGGTTAAACTCGCACAGGTCGTTCGCGATACTGCTGGCTCTCTATTAGAAGCTCTCGCAGGACACCGCACGCTTTTTTCAGCTCTTCAAGGGGTCCAACGGCGCATGAGTTCAGGATGTCACATGAACAAACGCAAGAAACATCCCAATGCTGCCCAGCTCCTCGAGGGTGGCTTGACGAACTGGGATGTAGGTCCTTGAACTCGTGGGGTGCAAGAAAACTGTTGGGATCTCTTTTCTTCCTTATCTACAAAAAACACAGCAATTCTTAAGTTGGTGCGTATGGGGGGAAAAATGTTGGGACCCCAACATGCTCCAGTTTCGCTCCAGTAATGAGACGCATCAACCTGTGGTCAAAGCCATCGAGGTGCTCAAACGGTATGTGGGTTCCTGGGGTCTATTATCCAGCAGACGAAAACCCACCTATGGACTGGGTGGTTCGTCCGATGTGGCGAGACCTCGTGCAGGAGAAGGATACGCAGGGTGAGTGGCGCATCAATCGGGTCAATTACGAACTGTGCGTCTTAGAGGCGACCCGCGATGCATTACGGTGTCGTGAGGTGTGGGTCGTGGATGCCAATAAATACCGCAATCCCGATGATGATCTGCCCAAAGACTTTGAGGAGAAACGGGAGCAATACTACCGGGAGCTTGGACAGCCACGCGAAGCCGGGGCGTTCGTGGATCGGTTGCGTACCGAGATGATCGAAGCTACGACCTCTCTTGACCAGAAACTCCCGAAACTGAGCAACAAGGTGAGAATTACAGACAAGAAAGGTAGTGCGTGGATTTCTCTCACTCCCTTTGCGGCTCAACTTGAGCCGCAGAACCTTGGCAAACTCAAGGCAGAAATTATCAAACGCTGGGGAATGACGTCCTTATTAGATTTCTTGAAGGAAGCAGACCTGCGGATCGACTTCACAAGACATCTCAAGAGTCAAGCAACACGTGAAGTCCTCACACGTGAAACGTTGCAGAAACGCCTCCTGTTATGTCTGTATGGCATGGGAACCAATACTGGACTCAAGCGAATCAGTATGGGAGATCACGGACAGAACTACGAGCAACTTCTCTATACACGGCAACATCACCTCCATGATGCGGATCAACTTCGAGCAGCTATTGTCAATGTTGCCAATGCCATCTTTCAAGTGCGTCAACCGCACATTTGAGGTGAAGGGACGACGACTTGTGTATCAGACTCAACCCAGTTCGGTGCCTGGGATCAAAATTTGATGACTCAATGGCACTTACGCTACGGAGGCAAGGGCATTATGATCTACTGGCATGTCGAAAAGCACGCCACCTGCATTTGACTGCCAACTGAAAACATGTTCCTCCTCGGAGGTTGCAGCCATGATTAAAGGAGTGTTACGGCACTGTACAGAGATGACGGTGGAAAAGCAGTTCGTGGATACGCATGGTCAAGACGAAGTTGCTTTTGGATTTTGTCGTCTTCTTAGTTTTGAGTTGATGCCGCGTATCAAAAACATTGGAAAGCAAAAACTCTATCGACCGAAGGCAGGAGAGCCTGACGCCTATCCAAATCTCAAACGGGTTCTCAACCCTCCCATTAACTGGACCTTAATTGAGCAACAATACGATCAGATGATCAAATATGCAACTGCGATGCGTCTTGGGACTGCAGAAACAGAAGCCATCCTCAATCGCTTTAAGCGCACGGGACCACAGCATCCCACCTACCTCGCCTTTATCTTCTACGGCAGAAGTAGTGAGTTTGCCTCCAATCGCCTAGCCGATCAAGAACTCTCCGCGCTCTCACTGCACTTGCTACAAATCTGTCTCGTCTATGTCAATACGTTGCTCATCCAGCGCGTACTAGCGGAACTGAAACAGTTTAAGCAGATGAAGAAAGAAGACCTGCGAGCACTCACTCCACTCATCTATAGTCATGTCACTCCCTATGGCACATTTCGTTTGGATCTTTCTGAGCGGATACAAATCGAGGACGTTCATTCTGCGTAGAGCAAGAACATATGTCTATTCGCCGAGCTGAGAGGGGAAGACGAAGAGAGCGTTTACTACTCTACCTTTTGTATTTCTCTTCTCTGAATCTACATATTCAGGACAATATCATCCTTCTCAGTCTCCGTAGTCGTCCAATTCACGCTACCAGCTGTCAGCTGTCAGCTGTTCTTTCAGCAGACGCCGACTCAGATTTGGTCCTGGAAAAATGGCTTGGATGCCCATCTCACGCATGTGCCGTTGCACCGCTTTGCAATTGACCTGCATTCCTTCTCGCGTGTCTCTGTGCCGCCATTTTTCGTGAGCCGTAGATGGAGTCCATTATACTTGCAAGCAGAGAGGCAACCCAGCGCATTGCCGAACAGATAAATGCGCGGGGAACCTTCGATGCGGTTATTCATAATACCGGTGTCGGCTATCGTGAACCTTGGTAGGTACTGTGTTCAAAAGGGTGAACAGAGAGCAATTCGCCAATAACGTTTATCCTGGACCCACCTCTTATTCTCTTTTAGCAGCCTTCGCGGAAAGCCAAAGTACGCCTGGATTGGCACGATGTGAATGGAGTACCAGCATCTTGTCATAGAATTCGCGTGCGGTCGTCGTTTCATGGTTTAAACGGTTAAAATCACGAAGGTACGCCCGGGTTGCTTCAATATGCTGAGGATCATCGCCATTGGCTGGATTCTTGTGGCCTACGACAACGGCACGTGGGTTCAGGGCTTCGAGCCTCTCAAGCGCAGCGATCCAATTCAGTCGAGTTTGTTCACTTGTCTCAATCAGATAAGG
>CAZZVE010000282.1:0-5032 GCA_964657325.1 uncultured Ktedonobacterales bacterium | reverse complement strand
TTGCCAACTGACCCAGATCGAGATCTCGGGGCGGTTCGTCGGCGCTACTTACGAGAGCGAAAACCCGATCTCGTTGAACGTCTCCTGCTTGTTGAACAAGCGTATATCGACTCACAGCAGCAACTCGCTCGGCTTCAATTTGAACTCCTCGATCAGCAGCAGAAGGCTCAAAAGCGGCACGAAAACGCCTCTTCTTGAGGCTATTCCTAGACCAGAGTATGACATATCGTCAAAAGGCTTCAGAAGGACTCCTATACTACCTGGGTTGACCTCCGGTAAAACATAACCGGAGGTCTCGCTTCCTGATACTCTCTTTTCTCAGAAAGTGGTCCTTCGTTTAAGTTGGTAGCTGTAGATCCGGTGGAAGTGGTGCTTTCTCTTTCAATTTTTCCTGAAAGTCGCGAATGACCTTAGACGTTGCCCGTTCCTGCATTTCTAGTACATATGCATCTTTTACCCTCACTACGCCATTCTCATCGGCGAGATAGAGGGGACCAAAATACAGCTTTCTCGCTAAGTCACGCCCTTGCTCTGAAACCGTCTGTGCGTAGATGCGCTTGATACGCTTTTCTGGATACTGACGTATCCAGAACTGCATAAGAGCATGAATAATTCTACTCGCGAGTTCTGGATACTCAGGATGAATGACAACACTACTCGCAAGGAGCGTATACTCTCCAGGCTTGTCATAGGTCAAAATCTCATCAGCCGTGATGTCTTTCTCATTCTTTCTGCCTGTGAGAATATCAAGAATGATAGGCTCAAGGAGCGGAATAAGACTTATATAGCCGTAGCACACACGACGATCTTTTGCATCGAAGGCCGCCATAGAAATCTTGAGGTTTTTCCGACGCCAAGTCATATACACCCCAGCAGTAGCAAGAAACATTTCATGGTACACAATTTGATCTAAGACTAATCCCGCTGGAATATCTTCCAGCCGGAGCCAATCAAGTACAACGTCAGGAACAGAGCGCCGCTTTCTCGTTGCCCTCTTCTTTTCTTGAGATAGCGCAGTCAGCACTTGAACTTTGGGATATCTGGTATCTCGTGCCTTTTCACCAGGTATGCCCTGAATAACGCCCTCGTTCACTCGTCTACGAAAGGTTGAGACAGACACACCAGCATTCGTATACATTTGCGTGGCCTCTCCCCACGTTAAAAGCTCATTCCTAGACAGCATATATTCCTCCCATAGATCCCTGAGAACCTTCATGTACGGTCATTTTACCACAAACACAAGCAATTTTCTATCTTTGCAAAAGAAACGTTCAAAAACACGATTTTACTCTTGACTTGAATGTTCAAAAGTGCTATACTATGCAAATTGAACGTTCATACATGCACGTTGCGAGACTGAACACTCAGTTTCAAGGAGACGGCCCTTGAGTAGGAGAGGAAAAGGAGATACACGCTCTGTTTGTCTTGAGAAGTCGGGAATTCCATCGTGAGAGTGGTGAGAAGGCTCCATGCGCCTCCTGCAAGAACGCTTTGGACGTGCCACCACTAGTGCTCATCCCAGAAAACCGAGCCGTCTCCCCTGTTGAGTGAGCCATACACATGGTGTACTCAAGCCTGAGTGCTAGTGCCACTATAGGTTCAATTGAAGATTGCCGCTGCTAAGATCATGGGTGCCCACACGCAGCTGCTAAGATTACGGGGTACCTATATGCAGAGGAAATGTCCTCTGGGGACACACGAAAGGGAACACGTGAAGACGATACTTATCACAGGAGCAGGTTCTGGTTTCGGTCATGAGGTTTCATTGAGGCTTGCGGAAAAGGGATTTAACGTCATCGCCGCCGTCGAGATTTATGCACAGGTGCAGACACTGAAGCGTGAAGCCGCGGCGCGGGGGGTTCGGCTTCAAGTCGAAAAACTCGATGTCACCGATGAAGGGGATCGCAAGAAGGCACTAGCGTGGAACGTTGAGATCCTTGTGAACAATGCTGGTGTTTTAGAGGGCGGAGCGGTGGTCGATGTTCCCGCCTTGAACATCCGTCGAGAGTTTGAGGTGAATGTGATTGGCCCACTCCTCTTGACACAAGGCATCGTGAAGCAAATGGTCAAGCGAGGTGAGGGAAGGGTGGTGTGGGTTTCCTCCCGAGAGGGTCTCAACGTCAACCCATTTACCGGAATCTACTCAGCGTCCAAACATGCTCTCGAAGCGATCGCCGAAACGATGAGCGTAGAGCTTCAGGAGTTTGGAGTGGAGGTAGCAACCATCAACCCCGGTCCATTCCTCACCGGCTTTAATGATCGTGGGTTCGAGACATGGAAAAGCTGGATGGACGAAGCGTCTGAAAGGCTGTTTGATTACTCGAAACTGGCGTTTCCCATAGCACAATTCGATCCGGAACCGGTGTACGCCACGATGACGGGAGTCGTGGCTGGTGAGATAGACACGTATCGTAATCTGGAACCGAAGTCCATGATTGCCCAGACGAAGAGCAATATGGAGGCCCTTTGGGAGCGCAAGATCAAGGACGGTCTTGGTACCCGAGCCTCCGCGGTCACAAAGTCCCTCGAAATGCAACCGGAAACTCCTGCATCGGAATAATGGCAGGTGACGAAGCAAGAGGCAAAGCTGCATGCACAGCGAGAGCTGGAACCCGCCGATGCTCTCGACTGTAAATGTGATAATTAAATGGCTCATGCGCACTTTGTGTGGAAAGGCGACTCTTGATGAAGAACCCGCAGACGGAGCAAATCAAAATTCGCCCTTCCATACATTTGTCGTTTGATCAGCTTGAGTCGATTCACCTGACCTTCAACCATCCCGTTGCCCCAAGGCAAAATTAAGCCCGCCTCAACAGCCTCAATGTCTGATTTGATGCCATTAGCAAAGGAATGAAGATCCGCCAGAGACGTTGCAAGGACGGTATCGAGCCAGGCATCCAGCTGACCTCCTGAGCGTGTGCGCAGCATCTGGGCAAATTGCTGGACGAGGCGGTAGGCCAAGGCGACTTCTTCATGGCTTTGACACAGTTGTTCAAGAGATTGGCACTCTTTTGCTGTCAGCTTCTCAGGCCAGCAGAGAAAAAGCCACATAGCCTCTCGCGAGGAGAGAGCCAAATGAGGTTGCTCATCTTTCCCCGAGGGAATACGCTGCCATTTCTGTTCTTTCGGGAACACACGCAAAAGAATATGCCTCATCGCCTCATATGACCCCTGATATCCTCTTTCCCGAAGTTCTTGATGAAGCTGGACCATATTGTAGCAGCCTTGAGCTCGCCTCTGCTGGATATAGGAAAGAAAAGGATCAAGCTGACTGGACTGTTCACGCGCTTTCCGTTGGGGAAATCGTCCTTCCTTCAACCATCGTTGGATGGTGCTGTGACCTATGCCAAGACGATCTGCTATGGCCTGATGAGACCATCCTTGTTCACGCAAAGCAATGACCTGTTCGTAGCGAGCCAACCGTTCTTCTTCCCTCGTCTCCCGGAGCGTTGCCTGCTTCGGTGTGACTTTCACAGGTTGTTTGATAGGCGGACCAGAACGCTCCGTTTGGCTCACCTCTTGTGAGGCTTTTGCTTTCTGGTGTTTGTGCAATGAAAGCAGATGACGAGCGAGCAAAGCCTGGACAGCTTCTCCCAGATTTGCGCATGAGATGGAAACGGTCGGCTATCTGAATAACGCCAGGAGCCCCCAATCGTGCCCCTTCCGCATATGTGCCTCCGCGATCTCGGCTAATGATCTGCACGAAAGGCGTGTTCACGCAGCCATGTCGCCAGAGTTTGAACTTCACGATCAGGCAACAGCTCAACTGGCTGATGTCGCTCAAGATCGACGAGGATCGTTCCGTAGGTATGCCCTCGCCGGAGCAACCAGTCATCAACACCAAGGACCTGGGGGACAGGAGTTGGAGGCAAAGGAGTTCGTCGAAGCAAACGGAGTAAGGTATCACGGCTGACTTGACATTTCAGTGTCGCTGCTAGATGAGCTCCTGGCTTGCCTCCAAGACGGAATACTAGCTCTCGCAACACCTGGGTTTGACGAAGCGTTCGTCGTGCATAGGCCACAACGAGTCCCGCAAAGGCTCTGCAAACGTTTTGCGCTTACACTGGGTATTTGGGCACAAGAAATGGCGAACATGGAGATATAAACGGACAGAGTACGCCAGGCATGGCAAGTCGGCAGGCTTGCGAACATAAGAGCCATGCACCTTGGTTTTTGAGCTTCCACACAAAGTGCGCATGAGCCATTAAACTGGTAGAATCTGTACAATTATTCTGGTGGTTTTGTCTCTTTCACATATCGGTACAGGGTCGCACGAGAAGTTCCAAAGGTTGCACACATCTCTGGAATGGATTGACTCTTGTCAGCAAACATCTGCCGCGCTAGTGAAATTTTTCTATTCGTTTTGAGCTTTTTTGGTCGCCCACCTTTGCGTCCCCTGGTTCTCGCAGCGGCTAATCCTGCATTGGTGCGCTCTCGAATGAGATCACGCTCAAACTCAGCGAGTGCTCCCATCATGTGAAAGATCAGCATTCCCGCCTGGCGTTGTGGTATCAATCTGCTCAGTCAGGCTCATAAATCCAATACCGCGCTCTTTGAGACCTTTTAGCAGCTCAATCAAATGGGTTAACGAGCGTCCTGCTCGATCCAACTTCCAGACGACGAAGGTGTCCCCTGGTCGCACATATGGCCCTAGCCTCGTCGAGTCCTTTGCGCTCTGCTTTTGATCCAGTGGTCTTATCTAGGAACCATTTCTCACATCCGGCTTCGCGTCACGGGCATCGATTTGCAACGCCTCATGTTGTTCTTGTTTTGAGACGCGCACGTAGCCAATCTTCATCTCATCCACCTTTTTTTATCTCATGTTTGCCGTCAACTGTCTGACCTTTTGAGATTCTGATTATGAGATGAGTTTTGAGATTCGTCAAGGGGGAACCTTACGCTTACAGCGGTAGTGTGCCACAAACTCGAAGAAGTAGATATGTTTGTCGCAGAAAACGGACGTTTATGAGAGAGTGGGAGTGAAAGAGAACATTCCCATCTCCACGTTGCTACCGATTGATCTCAACCACTA
>CAZZVE010000281.1:0-5041 GCA_964657325.1 uncultured Ktedonobacterales bacterium | reverse complement strand
CCAGTGATCACTGCGGTATTTGACATCTCACTCATAACTCCACCTTTGACATTACCATAGCCGATTGAAAGCCACCAAAACCACTCGCGGTCGAGATCAAGGTCTGAACCGCTAAGGTACGTGACTGATTTGGGATGTAATCCAAATCACAGTTGGGGTCTGGATTTTCGTAATTGATCGTGGGCGGCACAATACCTCTGTCAAGAATGAGCGCACAGGCCGCCAGCTCAATTGCACCAATTGCCCCCAACGAATGACCAATCATAGATTTGATCGAGCTAATCGGAATGTGCCGGGCATCCTCTTTCCAAACCATTTTGAACGCATTGGTTTCATGAAGATCGTTCTGCGGTGTCGATGATCCATGAGCGTTAATATACTGAATTTCCTGTGGAGTAATGCCAGCAGTTTCTATAGCCATAGTGATCGCTTGCACCATATCAAGGCCGTCATGCGGTAGCCCTGTCATATGGTAGGCGTTCAAGGCACTACCATAGCCAGTGATCTCACCGTAAATGTGGGCATGCCGACGTTGTGCGTGTTCAAGACGTTCCAGAATGAGAAAGGCACTTCCCTCACCTAGCACAAATCCATTTCGCTTCTTATCAAAAGGACGTGAGGCCCGTTTGGGATCATCGTTACGTGGGGATGTGGCTTTGATAGCATCAAAGGACGCAATATTGATAGGACAGATGCCAGCCTCCGCTGCACCTGCAATCGCGATCTCAGCGTCACCAGCATGTATCCACTCAAACGCTTGTGCTATTGCGTCAATACCCGCTGTGCAGCCACTCGATATTGTCTCGACTGGTCCTCTAGCACCAAACTGGGTAGCAATCTTCGCGCTTAGATAGGAGGGGTTGAACGCATCGAATAGGTAGGGTTGCGCCAGTTCGGGATCGACATTGAAATCAGTCGCTTGCTTACTCACTACAAAATACTCCTGCTCAAGTATTGCCGAGGAGCCTATCGCTGTACCCACAGCAACTCCGATTGTCTGAGGAGTGAGTTGCGAAAGGACTAAACCAGCGTCATCCCACGCTTCTGTTGCAGCGACAAGAGCAAACTGAATATGTCGATCAAGTTGTCTACTCTCCTCATCAGTAATGCCATACTTGCACGGCTTCCAGTCGGGAACGGCTGCCGCAATTTGAGACCTGAAGCGTTCTGGTCGATCAATAAGAAGTTTATCACTCGTCGATACGCCTTCAACGAGTGTCTTCCAAAATGCTTCTCTTCCAACACCTCCAGGAGCAACCACTCCAACTCCTGTTACAACAACACGGTACGCCATGATTTTCTTTACTTTCACTTAGGGTCTGTCGGTTAAGTGCTTAGTGAATACTCTATGTATAAGAAGGAGGACTTACCTAAAACTTACTAAAACAGTAACTCATCGTGACAGATAGAGAAGGGGCAACGAGGAATGATTACTTCATCTGTAATTTACAGGTAATTTCTCCCTGTCAATATTATCCACATACACATCAACCTTAAAATCTACGAGAGGAGTTGCACTTGTGAGTACAGTGGCATTCATATACCCAGGGCAGGGTTCGCAGAAAATTGGGATGGGCGAGGATATACGAACACGTCGGCCCGATCTCTTTGCGAGCTACCTGGATCGCTGTAGTGATGTCGTCGGTCTTCCGGTCGCACACTATTGCCTAACAGGACCGGCTGCATCACTGAATCAAACATCCGTTGCACAGCCAGCACTATTTGCCCATTCCCTTGCTCTAACCGCCTATGCACGCGAGTTAGGCATCCATGCAGATTTCATTGCTGGGCACAGTCTTGGAGAGTATACTGCTGCAACCGCAGCCGGAGTCCTCTCATTTGAAGATGGACTACACCTAGTAATGATGCGTGGAAAACTCTCGCTTGCAGTACAGTCGGAGCATCCAGGTGCGATGCTCGCTGTCACCGGATTGACAGCCGAAGTACTCAGTGATCTATGTGCATCGATCTCCTCTAGCGATGTGCTCGTGTTGGCAAACCGCAATTCCTATACGCAACTCGTCGTATCGGGCACACAAGAGGCAATCCAAAAGGTATTTGCGAAGCTGACTACCTTGCCACAGAAGATCATGGTTACACGCTTAGCTGTTGGCGGAGCCTTTCACTCTCCGCTCATGCAGCCGATGCAGACAGCACTCCGTGAGGTCATGGAGACATTAACATGGCATGACCCTCAGGTTCCTCTTGTCGCGAATGTGTCAGGGCGACTTTTAACAACACACGAAGAGGTTCACCAAACGCTGATCGCCCAAATATGCGCCTCGGTCTACTGGACGGATTGTGTAAGTACGTTGCTTGCGGTTGGCTGTGATACGTTTATCGAGTTGGGTTCTGGCAACGTGCTCACCAAACTGGTGCGAAGTATCGCTAGCCAATTAACGAGTAGCGAAGTTTCCATTACTTCAGCAGATACCATGGAAAAAGTCGAGGCCATTGCGCTCTCAGCTCGAACATTCAGCACAAATCGCCTGACGTCTCAAATTGCGTAGGAGTCTTAGGAATACTCACGTCACCGGAATACATGACTGCCATATTGATGTAAGTAACCGCTATCGGTTGGCTTATAAGTCAACTCTATGGAGAAATTTCTCATGAGCACACGCGAGCAACAGCGGATTGAAACGAGTCAGGAATCACCTTACGGTCAACTGATTGATCTCATCGGATACAGATGGAAATGGTCGGCACTGGTAGAAGCGGTGCGCTTGAACATTGCGTCGATTCTTGAAGACGGACCGATGACGACCGAGGAGATAGCTTTAAGGACTGGCGCACACCCACATTCGCTGTATCATCTGCTCCAATTTCTTACCTACTCCAACATTTTCACGGAGGTGTCACCTGGCTGTTTTGCACAGACGCCTCTTTCAACCTTCCTACGTGCTGATGCGATGGGTTCCGTCTACAATCTTTTGCTCATGCAAGGTAGCGACTGGCATACACATGCCTGGGATGAACTGGGTTACAGTATTCGTACAGGTGAACCTGCGTTTGCTCATACCCATGACAAAGGTATCTGGCAATATCTCAATGAGCATCCAGAAGAAAAGCGTATTTTCGATCTGGTGATGGATGATGTCACACGTATCTTTACGCAACAGGTCGTCGATGCTTACGACTTCGGAGCAGCGCAAACCATTGTCGATGTAGGTGGTGGACGAGGCTCTCTCCTTATGGAAATCTTACAACGTCACACCAACTTACATGGAACGTTGTTTGATATGACCGCTACTGTCGAGGAAGCGATGCCACTGATCATGCAGAAACAACTGGATCGCTGCACAGTGCAAAGTGGCAATTTTTTTGAGTCGGTGCCTACAGGAGCAGACATCTATCTATTGAAGCAAATTCTTCACGACTGGAACGATACGCAGGCTCTCGCAATCTTACGTACATGTCGAAAAGCCATGCACACAACTAGTCGCCTGATCATTGTGGAGATGTTTCCTCAGCCGATAGGCCCTACTCCCCCTGAAGGCTATCCACCGTTTTTAGGCTTCCTCCAACTTCAGATGATGGTGTTGTTCGGCGGTCGAGAGCGTAGCGAAGAAGATTTTAAGGTACTTTTAGCGCAAGCCGATTTACAGCTTACACAGACGATTGTCACGCATTCACCTTATCGTCTGCTCGAATGCCGACCAATGCCTGTATAGGTTGTATTGAGCTAGCACGTTACGTAGTATTTTGTTGCGTAGACTATAGTGAATCAGAGGAGATTATTATCATGCCATTGACTATCGTAAGTGAGCAAGAAATTCCAACGAAACGGGATCGTGGTGGAGTAATGCAAGTGCTTCTTAGCCCACGAACAGTAAACACAACATCCGGCTTTATGGGCACATTGACCCTAGAGCCAAACGAGACGTATGGGAAACATTACCATCCTTATAGTGACGAATATCTCTACATTATCAGTGGTCAAGTGAGCATTACAGACGACCATTTGACCCGTGCGGTAGAGGCAGGATCAGCAGCTTTTATCCCCAAAAATGTCCCACATAGCTTGCATAATACTGGAGCAGAAAAAAGCTGCATGATCTTTTTTTCGACTCCGCTAGCACCACGTCCTGAGCTTGGTCACGTGTTATTGGAGGAATGATATGGATAACACATTACTTGTGCTCTACAGTTTTGTCATTGGTGGTGATTGTAGCGCATTTGAAAACGCGTATCGAGAATACCTACCACAACAGCAGCAATTCCCAGGGCACATGGGAGAAACATTAGTTCGTGCAGAGAACGAAACGTCGTCTTACACAATTGTCAGCAGATGGCAGACACCGGCGTTCTACCGTTGGCTTCAGTCGTCGGAGCATGACTCGATGGTCGAAATGCTGAACAGGTTTCAGCGAGAAAGGTCGAGCGTGAAGAGATATGTTGTGGTTTCCAGTCACGGAGTTGAGATGCTGTGATAAGTAAAACACATGTAAAAATTATGCCATTGGGCGACTCGATTACTCAGGGATTTAACTCTAGCGATCTGAGAGGGTATCGTGCTCCGCTTTGGAACCTTGCCCAGGTAGCAAATTGGTTAGTGGACTTTGTTGGCTCACTCGAAGATGAACCTGGTGATCAGAAGATATGGCGACACGAAGGTCATTATGGATGGCGCATTGATCATCTCTGTGAGCACATGCAGCCGTGGCTGCAGTTCTATCGACCTGATGCAATTTTGTTGCATATTGGCACGAATGACATTCTTCATGGATGCAGTGTAGCAACGGCAATTACTCGCCTTGAGCAATTGCTCGATTGTATCGACAATGCGCTTCCTGGTGTAAAGGTCTTTGTCGCACAGATTACACCACTCGGATTTGAAGCGTTGAACACACGGCTTTGCAAGTATAACCATCTTATTCCTGACCTTGTCCACAGCAAGGCAAACGAGGGACGACTGATACAGTGCGTGGATATATACAGTGCGGTCCCCATCAATACGATCCACGACAAGATCCACACGAACAATGTTGGATACGCTGCTATGGCACAATGCTGGTTTCAGGCTCTTCAAGTATGGTAC
>CAZZVE010000280.1:0-5068 GCA_964657325.1 uncultured Ktedonobacterales bacterium | reverse complement strand
TCGCCATAACCCACCTTGCTCTCTTGGCTCGAACTGCTGTTGGAAGACTCGTCCGTAGCGTCATGATTGCAGGGAGCGTTTTCAACCAGTCCGCGGTACTGGTAGCATCGAGTGCGTCAAGCAGGGTCCAGCCGTCAGCCCCAACTTGATTGGCATACTGCTTGCGCTCTTCCTCCTCTTTGGATAATCGCTCATGCTCCAGCCGCTCTCCATATCGTTCTACCCATTCTGATGGCACAAAAGCACGAACCCATTCCGGTGCCACGCGCCGAGAGGACATTTAACACGTAGACCATGCTCTGACCAACACACAGCGTTCGGTTGAGCGCACGGATCTTGGCTAATACATGAGTCGAGTCGGTCCGTTGCCGTCCATGAGCGGTTCCGCCATCCTCCCTCTCGACACCGCTCTAAGAGCAGATTCAACAGATGCTGTTCGGCATTCCCTGCAACGAGACGAGAGCGGAATTCGGAGAGGACGGTATGATCAAAACCAGCATCGGTGAGTTCCAAACTGAGTGCATATTTCCATGCCAGCCGATCACGCACCGCGTCAGCTGCTTGGCGATCTGTTAGTCCTTCCATAAATTGGAAGATCGTCACCAACGCGAGTCGCCAAGGGGCGAAAGCAGGTTGACCATGAGGAGGAAACAGCTCAGCAAATGCCTCATCGGTGTAGATGGTTCCCAGTGTGTCACGCAATTGCATGAACACGTTCCCACGGGGAAAGGCTGCGTGAGCCGCACGAGCTATTTCTTCGGGAATCGGTGGAATCGGCAAAGATTTGAGGGACATGGATGACCTCCTTCTCCGCAAGCTGCAAACCGTTCATTTCCTCCATGTTACTGGATGAGGTCTAGCCTCTCCTCGACTTCGCCACCAGTATCAAATGTGAGACAGACCCATACAATTCCAAAATTTACACAAAGGGACACCACTCTGTGCGGCATCTCGAGCGGACATCTGATTCTGGAGTAAAAGATACGTAAAAATATGTAGTCGCTCAACTTGTCTTTTCCTGCTTGCTCAGGTATACTTGTGCTAGAAGAGAGCTTGATCTCTTCCGGTGCATATTTTACCTGTAATGCTTCTCTCGTAGGTAGTTGTTGTGTTGTTTGATGTACTCTTCACGTATGAAAGTACCCTGTTTGGAGAAAGAGAGATTTTCATGAACACTGGTCTTGATGCCGCTATCAGGTCGGCCCTTTCCGTCGCGAACCTCATTGCTGATGCATTGCTCTCCCCACAAGTAGCCGCAGAAATTGGGCAGCAGCCTCAGCATGTCGCAGCCGTTCGTGGTCTTGATACAAAGAGCGTCATCGCGTCGGCTTCCCTTGTTGAGAAGGGACAGAAGACCGTGAGGCTAGGCTACTGGTATTAGACTTTAGGGCAAAAAACGAACACGACGATAGAATCGTCGTGTTCGTTTTCACGCTCGGGAGAGCATATTCTCCCTGGAGGTGTGCCACGCAACCTGACACTCTTACCTCTGATTTCGTCGCTTTGAGAGACGCGTTAGATGATTTACTGAAGACGTGGGACCTCTCTGCTACGACTTCTCTGGGTGCCGACGTCCGCCGCCTGCTTCAGGCACCTGGAAAATTGTTCTCTTCCGCCGACTCTTCACGGCGAGGCTTCTGGGCGCTCTTGCCATTTGCACTTGCGCGTTACTGCATGCCCAATGCCGGAAATACACTCACGATTCGGATTGCACTCTGCTGTGAGTTGCTGCACAGTGCCCTTGATGCCTTTGATGAAATCGAGGATGATGATTCCTCTGAAGAGCGAGATGAACTTGGCGACGGTCGACTTTTGAATGCAGCAACCTACCTGTACACGCTCGTCCCATCGCTTCTGGGTGACCTGTCCCCCTCTTTTCTGTCGCTGGAACAGTGGGCTGAGCTCCAAAGGCTCCTCACTACTGAACTGCTCTCCGCGATGCGGGGACAGCACCAAGATATCGTCACAGAAGGTGCCGATCTTGCCTCATTTTCGCCAGAAGTCTGTTTGCAGATCGCCGCGGCAAAGTCTGGTGGATTGTTTCGACTCGTATGCCGTCTCAGTGCCCAGGCCGTCAATGCACCTGATGCTCTCGTACAAGGCTTCGCAGACGTTGGGGAAGTCATGGGGGTCGTCGCGCAATTAGAAAATGACGTTCATGGGCTTGAAGTCGAACTTCAAGAGAACGCGTCGGCCACCTCGCGCAAAAGTGATCTTCGACGTGAGAAAAAAACACTCCCTCTTGTCTTTGCTCATCGGCAGCTTCTCGCACTTCAGGGAACTCCACTACATGCCGATAGAGAGGAGCAGAGGGGACAAGACGCAGCCACGAGGCAGGTCCTCGCCTATCGTAACGCGATTCTTGCGACACTGGGAGCTGCAACACAGCTGCGGGAACAGGCGCGAAATCGTGTAGATGGCATTGAGCAACTGAATGGTCCCATGCCAGAGGTGCTGCGCACGCTGTTCGGCATAGACACGGTCTACTAGTAACGTGTGACTGTATTGGCGCAACTCAAACGCGCAAATGCCTCTTCTTCTCTCTCACGCGCGTCCCTATTTGGCATTTCCGCGACATGCAGTCGCTAAGGCGGTGCGGTCTGCTGTTTTCAGACCGCACCGCGCGAGGAGAAGAGACATCATGGCAAACATCGTCATCACGACAACGAGGAAGCAACGGATACTCAGTATTTTTCTCGTTGGTCTGCTGTATGTAGTCCTTCAAGTGAGTTCAGGCGTGCGTATTTCTGCTCAGGTATCTGTCTCTCCCCTGTTTTGGGTGTTCTACGCCAGCTATGCGGTGAGTGGATTGCTCTTCTACGGGATTGGCTCTCTGTGCTGGCTGTACGCGTATGGAAAGCAGCATACAGTCGCTAGCCTCCTTTTCGGGTTTACCACATGCATGATGATTACCTTCAGTTCGCTGTCTGCATCGGCAGCAGGAGATGGATTGTTTTTAGCTCTCAGTGCCGCGAGTACCGCCCTCGCCATTTTATGCTTCTTCTTGCTCTTACTGTATTTTCCTTATGCAATAGAGGCGACACTCGCGCGAAGACCCCGAACGCTCTTACGTCTCGTTCGTCTTGCCATCACCGTTCTGTGTGCGTTCACGATCATTCGCGATATCAGCGTCTTCTCCTTTCATTACAATGAACCCGGCTGGTGGGTTCCAGTGGGTCCTGCGTACTATCTGCTCACAGCCATCGCGATTATCGTTGTGATCGTTCACGCGACCAGGCGTGCGACGACCGTTCGCGAACAGCAGCAGTCGCGCTTTTTCTTCCTGGGAACGCTTCTTTCATTCGTCCCAATTCTAGGATTAACAGTCTTGCCAACGCTCCTTCACCTCCACTTCGTGGTCGATGGCACGCTGAGCGTCATTTTTCTCGTGCTTTTTCCTTTTACCATGGGGTATGCGGTGTTACGCTACTCTTTACTCGTGTTCGATTCGTATGTAAAACGCGCTGTCACCGCTATTGTCAGCGCGGTAGGACTCGCCCTGTTGACCTTTGTGCTCTTTGCAATTGGAAGTGTTCTGATCTCGAATACGACCTCGTTCTCTCTTGCCGGACTCCTGCTCGTGGGCGTGCTTGGCGCACCGTGTATCTGGTGGGGGGGGAAACTCTTGACCGAGCATTTCTTTTTCCCAGAAGCGCAATACTACAAGCGAGTCCTCAGACAGGTACAGCAAAACCGTGCGGAACAATCGTTTGACCTCCAGCAGGTCGCTCATCTTTTGGTGATTGATACGATGACAACACTGAACACGCCAGGAGTATGCGTGTTCGTCTTAGACGAGGAGACATATGCCTATACACTTCTTGCCCCGCCTTCCCACGAGGCTGAGCGAACTGAGCGTGTGCGTGCCCTGCTTCTTTCACAGGTGAACGAATGCCTTTCATCGTCTCTCCAGCAAGACCAACACATTGATGGAGACCTTGCTCTCATCCAGCAACTCCAGGCGACACAGCGCCCCTTGTTTTGGAGCGAAGTTGCGCACACGTGCGAAGAGAAACATTCTGATCGAGCAACACGTTCAGTCCTCACTGCAGGACGGCAGGAAAGGCACTCAGGACCACTGTTTGCGCCCCTGCGGTCACCCCAAGGGGAGGTTATTGGCATCATTCTCATTAGCGAACGAGGTGATGAACAACGCTACGGTGGTCCAGACCTTGAAGCCATGGTGCAGTTGTTACATCTGTCTGCCTTACCTATGGAAACGGCACGGCAGTTCCACATCACGATGCGAGAGCAGGAACGAGCTGCACACGAACGTGAGGAAGCCTACGAGCAACAGCGCCAATTAAACGAAATGAAGGACCGTCTCATCATTCACATGAGTCATGAACTACGAACTCCCCTCTCCGAAGTATCAGGCTACCTGGAACTCATGAAGGATTTTGGCGATGCCCTCGACTCGGAGCATCGAGCAACTTTTCTGATGAAAGCCACGCACGGTTGTGATGAACTGCTGATCTTACTGCAACAAATTCTTGATTCTACACAGTCAAATGCCTCCACTGCATCACTGAAAATGGAGGATGTGATGCTTGCATCACTCCTCACACAAGAAGTCAGTCATCTCAATCCAACGCAGTCGCAATCTCATACGTTCGCGTTTCAGGTAGACGAGTCGCTCTCTGCGTGGGCAGATGAACAGTCAGTTCGTCAGATCGTGCGCAACGTACTTTCCAACGCAGTAAAATACTCACCTGAGCATTCCACGGTGACGGTTGGAGGCGCAGTGGACAATACAAGTGTCTTGCTCTTTGTTCGTAACGAGGGCGAAGGGATTTCCTCACGTGAAATGCCATTACTCTTCGAGAAGTTTGCGCGATTGGAACGTCATCACTCTGGGTCGATTCGCGGAACTGGCCTTGGCCTCTACATATGCCGTCAATTAACTGAGGCAATGGGCGGACAGATTTGGGCGGAAAGTAGTGGCAGGGAGGGAGAAGGGACCACATTCTTTGTGCGCTTTGCACAAGCCGAATATAGGAGTGAGACACGTGCAGCTTGAGCCGCATACAGAGACGAACGTGCTGAAGAGCAACACGAGAGGCGAGAA
>CAZZVE010000279.1:0-5094 GCA_964657325.1 uncultured Ktedonobacterales bacterium | reverse complement strand
CTCGTTTTGCTAGGTTCGTTGTCGCGCTAATCAAGCCTAGATGGGTCAATGCCTGGGGATAATTACCGAGCATCTCACCGGACAGGCCGATCTCTTCGGCGTAAAGGCCGAGGTGGTTGGCGTAACTGAACATTTTCTCTAGTTTCAGGCGTGCTTCCTCAAGACGATTGGCGCGGGTGAGGCATTCGACGAGCCAGAAGCTACAGGCACTGAAGCTTCCCTCACCATTTGGTTTGTAGCGGTAGACGAGACTATCGTAGGTCAGTTCGTTGAGCGTCTGGTCGAGTGTGGAAAGCATACGCGGGTCGTTGGGACCAACAAACTTGACAAGCGGCATTAGCAAATTTGCGGCATCCAATTGGTTACTACCGTAGGATTGCACAAAGGCGTTGCGTTTCGCATTCCAGCCCTTAGCGATAACCTCTTCATAGACCTTGTTGCGCGTCTCTTCCCATAATAGCGTATCAGCAGGCAGACCACGCTGTCGGGCGACACGTAGCCCTCGGTCAAGGGCAACCCAGACCATCATACGCGAATGCACATATTCCTGGCGTTTTTTGCGTATCTCCCAAACGCCTTCGTCGGGTTGTTGCCAATTCTTACACAGCCAGTTCAGCAGTTTGCGCATGGAAGCCCACTGATCGTAGGAGATCGGTTCATCATATTTATTGGCGAGGTACACAGCGTCCAGCAGTTCGCCATAGATGTCGAGTTGTAACTGGTTTCGTGCGTTATTGCCAAGCAGGACCGGACGTGAGTCGCGGTAGCCCGATAGATGTTGAAGCACTTGTTCCTCTGGAGCAGGACGCCCATCAATGGTGTACATCACCTGTAGACCAACGCGTTCGTCGAAGTCGCGTGTCCGTTCCTCTAGCCAGCCAATAAAACGGCGCGCCTCTGTATCAAAGCCGAGACGTAAGAGGGCGTAGCAGGTAAAACTCGCATCACGAATCCATGTATAGCGGTAGTCCCAGTTGAGCTTGCCGCCAACTTGCTCAGGCAAACCCATTGTAGGCGCGGCGACAATTGCGCCCGTTGGGGCGAAGGTGAGCAGTTTGAGGGCAAGTGCTGAACGCTGTACCATTTCGCGCCATCGTCCATGATAGGTACATTGGCCCACCCACCGTCGCCAGAACATGGCTGTCTTTTGGAAGAGTTCATCGGTCTCGCCATTGTCAAGTGCGGCACTGCACACTTCATCATCCTTCATGCGGTAGAGCAGAAATGTTGTGCCTTGTCCCGTTTCCAGCGTCCACTCACTCACCGCAATATCGTCGCGCACCTCAATGGGTATTTGGCTGACCAGTCCCAACGAGAGATCTCTTGAGTGGAATGCGACGCCGCTCTCTTGCTGTACCATTGTAGGTTTTGTACGAGCATAGTCAAAGGCGGGCTGGCACTGCATGGTGAAGTGCCATGTTCCCTGTACGACACGGACCTGCCGTATTAAGCGATGTTGCCATTGCTCGTCATGATCGTTTTCAATCGGCATGAAGTCGGTCACTTCGGCGATACCATCGGCCTTGAGAAAACGTGTAATCAGAATATTAGTGTCAGGTAGGTAAAGTTGTTTTGTTTGCACTCCATCGTTGACGGGATGGATTTGGAAGCATCCTCCCTTGTCATCATCTAACAAGGCACCAAAGACGCTTGGCGAGTCGAAGTTTGGGTAGCATAACCAGTCAATGGAGCCATTGCTGCCAATCAGGGCCGCGCTATGCAGGTCGCCAATCACTCCATACTGTTCGATGGGAAGGTAAGGCATTGTATTTTTCTCTCTCACTTTTTTGTGTTTGTATAGGAACTATACAAAATATGGCGGAGAGAGGGCAAGAGGAACATAAATAGAGGTCCGTGGCAGAAGCGCGCTTCTGCCACGGACCTCTATTTACAAAAGTGCTTCTAGTACATGATGATCCGAATGTAGTTCTGCGTTTCGTAGGGCAGGCAATAGGTCCAGTTGCCACCGCAACTACGTGCGTAATTGACCGCACCAGGACCTGCGTTATACGCGGCAAGTGCCATGGCGTAGCTCCCATACTGGTGATAGTACGAGGCCATCAAGCGTGCCGCACCCCACAATGACTGTGTGGGATTGTAGGGGTTGATGCCAAGCGAGGCCGCGGTTCCAGGCATAAATTGTGCGATGCCGATTGCACCTGCACCCGAATAAGCATTGGTACGGAAACCGCTCTCTGCATAAATCTGCCTCACAAATAGATTTGCGGGAATACCCGTACTATTGGCGGCCTGTTGTGCGACGCCGACGTAGTAGTTTTGTGATGCAATGGGAATACCACCTACGTGAGTACCACCACTACCCGTAGAACTAGAACGACCAGAAGGAATGCATAGCAACTGGGAAACGTAAATATAATTAGGGTTGCTGATGCCATTGTAGCGCGCGATGTTCCCATATGTGGTACCATATCGTGCCGCAATGGAACTAAGATTGTCACCCCAACTGACACGGTATGCGCGATCTGTGGAACGGCACGAACCATGCGCGAAGGTGCTGAGACCCAGCAATGAGCCTCCAATTGCGCCCGTTGCAACAAGTGCCAGAACCATGAGAAGAATTGCTTGTCGGCTCATTTGTCCGAAGAAGCGGAATGCGGGGTGTCCTGATAGCAATACACGATACCGAGAAACCATCATAAACGGAATGTCCTTTCTGTGTGTAGAGGCCAACTGATCGTGTCCACACGCCCCTACATTTTGTAAGTATATAGAAATGTACCAAGATGTATCATTGTATTCGTATATGGTAGGACTATTTGGTGTAGGGACCGATGTATCACGTCCTCTTGGCATCGACCACCGCAAAAAGGACGTGATACATCGGCCCCTACAAATGGATATACAGATGCCGATGTGTGTAGTAAAATGAATGAGATGTATAGTGGTTCGCTGGGCAGGTGAAGACATGATAGGGGTAAGCGAGTGGGCGGCATGACAGGGGCAAGCCCTGTCACTACTATACACGAACTCGCGTGGCTCCGCCACACCGTGGTGGTAGTATAGTAGTGACAGGGCTTGTCCCTGTCATGTGCGAATATGTTATATACAATATGATGAGGTAGTCTCGTTGGTACAAAGTGACGCCCGAACAGTAGAACAACGCATCGAGCAGGAGCACCACCTGTTGCGCATTGACGACCTTGCGCAACGCTCAGGCATGCCAAGTCGCACCATTCGCTTTTATAATACACAGGGCCTCTTGCCCGCACCACTTATGCGTGGGCGCGTTGCCTTTTATGAACAGGAGCATGTCACGGTCCTACGTATTATCCGCGAACTGAAAGAGCAACAGCATCTCCCGTTGGAGGTTATCAAAGACCTGCTAGATATTCGGGCACGTTCCGGCGATATGCAGATGAATCTCGCGTTCAAACAACGCTTTGCACGGAGTCTCTCTAGTAGTGAGCAACAACTTCGCCTCTCTAAAGCAGACCTTGCTGCAAGACAAGGCATGACAATTGAGCAGGTTGACGACCTGACACAGCAAGAACTACTGTTCCCTCAAGAGATTGAGGGGCAGACCGTCTATACAGAGGATGATGTGCAGCTCGTTGAACTCTATCAGCACTTTGAGGAACTTGGTCTGCCACTCGCTCTCCCTGCGCTCATCCGTTTTCAACTCAAACAGCTTGCACGTAGCGAGATTGCGGCCTACGAACAACACGTTATTCCGCGTTGGCGTGAAGAAGGTCTTTCGTTAGAGGAGCAAACAGAACAATTCGAGCATATGCTGCTTCTGGCAGATACGCTCTTGTCTGTTATGCATAAGAAATTACTGTACCAGATATGAAAAATAAACTTGATATGTCGGTTGTAGAGGTACGATTCATTGCGCTCCTACAACCGACATATCTCTATAAATTGTTAAACCCCATAATTGGTCCTTACAGATAACATATGACGACAACAACATTGCAACAAATCATCATTGAACGCATTCAACGCGATGGACCCCTTTCGTTCGCGGACTACATGCGCATGGCGTTGTATGAGCCGGATCACGGCTACTATGTTACTGGTCCTGCGCGTATGGGTTGGGAGGGTGACTATTATACGAGTGCAGATGTGTCTTCCCTTTTCGCGCATTGCATGGGACGTCAGTTAGTGCAGATGTGGGAGTTGCTTGCACGCCCGGACCCATTTGTTGTGCTAGAGCAGGGTTCCGGTCGTGGCAATCTCGCGCGGCAACTCCAGGAGTGGGTACAGCAAATGCACCCCGATATGTCCGAGGCACTACGTTATCGAACCGAAGATATCCGTGCAGGTCAGAACGCGCTACAGGCCAAAGAGAACGATGATGCTCCTGTCTCAGTGTTGCTCTCAAATGAATTGGTTGATGCGTTTCCTGTTCATGTTGTCGAGAAGCGGGACGGACATCTGTACGAGGTATTTGTCGATATGCATCACGGACGCACGCATGAGGTGCTCGATGAACCAAGTAGTGTAGAGGTCGCAGGCTATCTTGACACGTACAAGATTCCCTGGTCAACCTATGACGATGGTTGGCGTGCTGAAATCAACCTGGATGCGCTAGGTTGGATGCAACGTTCGGCATCCATGCTGAGAAGTAACACGCAAAGCAAACGACACGGCTTCCTCCTTACTATTGATTACGGCGATAAGGCTCGTGCCCTCTATACACGGAATCGACAACGCGGGACGCTTGCCTGCTACTTCCAACATCAATTAACAGAGAAACCTCTTGTTCGTCCAGGGGAACAAGATATTACGGCGCACGTCAACTTTAGCGCATTAATTGATGAGGGACGCCGCCAGGGATTGCGTCTGCATACGTTCACAACGCAGAAGGCATGGTTAGAGGCAACGGGGCTGACGGAAGAGGTCGAGCAACGACGCAAAACAGATTTCGCAGCGATGGATACTGAGCGGGCCACCGATAAAGGGCAAAAAGCTCTGCTTCAATGGTATACGTTTCGACAGCGTATAGCTGCCCTGACAGACCTCACGGGTATGGGTAATTTCAAAGTTCTGATTATGAAAAGGTAAATGTGCGTGAAGTATAGTAGTGACAGGGCTTGCCCCTGTCATGCCTTGCTGCTGTCAGCCTTGCCC
>CAZZVE010000278.1:0-5098 GCA_964657325.1 uncultured Ktedonobacterales bacterium | reverse complement strand
CCAACGCTGTCAAGCACTCCCCGGCACATCTTCTGCCAAGAATGCCCGTATGTAGCGCAGTGGACCTTGCTCGGCTAAGAAAACAATCGTGTAGTGGTTCAATTCAGGAAAATTTACATACTGACAATCTCGGATGCTATGTTGTGCTTCTGCTGCTGCTCGCTCTGGTATGAGCTGATCGTTCTCCGTGAACAATCCTTGTCCTGCCCGTAACAGCAGTGTAGGTACCGTGATATGCTCCCACTGGTGCTCTGGTCTTGCCTCATCGAAATGCTCGGCCTCTTCCAGGATACCTGCTTTATAACACTTGGACAGAACAGAGCCGTCATTTTCATGCAAGACATCATGTTTGTAGTAAATGTCCATATAATCGTTCCAATAGGGACCCAGGAACGGGGCAGCCTTTAAGCGTCGAATGTATTCCTGAAATGAAGGAACAGGCGTGCCTAAACGGTCTATCGCTGCCGTTAGCCACCTTGGTTGCTCAACAGTTGTCTGCCAAGGAAGTGGCGTACCTGCATCAAGTAAGACCAACTTGCTTAGCTTGTCGGGATACTGTGCGGCAAAATAGAGAGCGATGAGCGCACCTAACGAATGGCCTATAATAATGGGACGCTCAAGGCCGAGTTCGTCAATGAGTGCCGCAAGGTCAGCGACATGGATGGGAACACTATAGCCATCCTCTGGCTTATCACTATCGCCTCTTCCACGAAGATCATAGGCAAACACTCGATAGTCCATCGCAAGGCCATCTGCAAGCGACTGAAAGAAGAAGGCATTAGCAGTAATGCCGTGAATACAGATGACAGGCTGACCTTGTTCGCCCCACTGCACCCAGCGCAATGTGACATCATCGGCAATGAGAAACTCATCATGCACTGGCTTCATTCGCATATGTTGCTCCTTCCTGTTCAAACATACGCCACTTAGCAAACGTAGCCTCAACACGACCTTGTCCTTCTTTTTGGCGTTGTTGCGTAGAATGCCACATCTTTTGATTGTTCAATCTTGATACATTGGGCCAAAAGATGCTTTGTGTGATACGCATATAATCATCTGATTTAGGGGAGAAGAGAAAGGCTTTGTCAGGTTCTAAATAGAAATACTGACCTTCTGAAGCATACCAGGAACGAATAGTCTCTTGTGTTTGGACGGTTTCGGCAGATAGCTTTTCACACAGGTCATGCTGTTTTTGAGTCACAGGACCGAAGGGAAAGCAGTGTAAATGTGCATGGAACACTGTTTGATGAAATACTCCATGCTCCCAAAAGACGGGAGGAAGATAGTACTGTTGGAAAAAGCGTTGCACCTCACTTCGTAACGCGAACAGTTCTGTATCTAACTCAGGTGGAACAGCACCATAGCAAGCATAATGCAATTTTGGAATGATTAATATATGACCCTCAACGAGGGGGGCATGATCGGCAACTAGGCGAAAATTTGAAGTCTCTTTAAGGATATAGGGGGCAATCGTGCTACGCTGACAAAAGACACAATCGGCGCGTAGTAGTTCTGCACCTGAGGAGACGCTGCTCCCGTTTTGCATGAAGTTACTCCTGACATACTAAGATAGGTTTCCTCTCCTGAGTATAGCTTAGATGTAAAGCTACCTGCAAGTTAACTCACCTTGAAAATATTTTGTCAGTATTTAAGGATTAAGAATATTGTTGAAGTCGAGTACCAATCTCATCCCGCGTGGCGAAAGCCTGCTTCCGCCATTGTAAGCGGTTGCCCTTCCGCGAGGATACCTGCATCGACAACTTCCGCGATAACAAGCGTAGAATCGCCCGTTGGAACAGTCTGGCTCACTGTACAGGCAACCCAACCCAATGCCGATTGAAGAATTGGATATCCTGCCTCTGTTTTTGTATGAGGAATACCTGCTAGCTTGTCAGGGACTTTCAACGCAGATCGACCTAATGCCCCAGCGAGTTCACGTTGACCAGTGCGGAGCACATTTATCGTGAATGTTCCACTATTACGAATCATTGTAAGTGACTTCGCATCGTTTTCTATGGAGACCGCGAGCAAGGGCGGGTCGAATGAGACCTGCGTGAGCCAATTGGCAGTAAAGGCGTTTACCTCGTCTTTGTCAATAGACATCACGACATACAGGCCATAAGTAAAAAGACGCAATGCTTGTTTTTTGATTGCCGCATCCAAAGCGATTTCCTCCTTGTGCCTAAAGGGTGACCCATATACTGCCATTGCGAGAACTTTCAACTGCCTTCGTGACAAATTGCATTCCGCGCAATCCATCATAGACGGTAGGGTAGCCACCTAAGGGTTTATTGCCTTCCTCAACTCTACGAATATCAGCCACGATCATTTTATAAAGGTTAGCAAATGCTTCAAGAAAACCCTCTGGATGTCCTGCAGGTAAACGTGTTGCTGCTTTTGATTCATCACTCATATAGGATAATCCTGTACGTAATATTTGTTGAGGCTTACCAGGCTCCTTAAAAAGTAGGGTGTTTGGTTCCATTTGGTGCCATTCCAGTCCCGCTTTGCTGCCATAGATGCGGATCGTCAGGTTGTTCTCCTCGCCAGCCGCAATCTGCGAGCAGGTGAGAATACCTTTGCCACCATTTTCGAGACGCAATAGCATATTTGCATCGTCTTCGAGTGCTCTTCCTTCAACGAACGTTGTTAAGTCAGCACATAACGAAGCAATCTTGAGACCTGTAATGAACTCAAGCAAGTTTTCCCCGTGTGTGCCAATGTCACCAATACAGCCTGATATACCGGACTTTGTAGGGTCAGTACGCCATACTGCCTGCTTGTTTCCCGTTTTTTCCGCGGCATCCATCAACCAGTCCTGGACATATTCAACCAGCACTTTTCTAATATCGCCGAGTACGCCATGCCGAACTAACTCACGTGCATGGCGTACAGTAGGATAGCCAGTATAGTTATGCGTCAACGCGAAGATAAGGTCGCTCTGTTCTACAAGTGCGACTTCTTCTTGTGCCTCTTCGAGCGTAAATGACATAGGCTTGTCAGAGACGACATGAATTCCCTGTTCCAAAAAGACTTTTGCGACGGGGAAGTGCATATAGTTTGGAGTGGCAATGATAACAAAATCTATGCCATCCTGAAGTTGTGCTTCTTTCTCCGCCATCTCTTGAAAACTGTCATATGATCGCTTGAGAAACCATGCTTGCGCAGATGTCGCAGCCCGCTGAGGGTCTGTAGACATCGCGCCAGCCACCACTTCAGCCTGCCCATCGAGTTCTGCGGCAATCCGATGGACAGCACCAATAAATGAGCCTTGTCCTCCACCAACAATACCTGCTCGTAGTCTTCTATTCGCTACATCTCGGTTCATTGTATACGTTCTCCTTTTTCCCGATTGTCGTAGTCCAATTACTTATCAAGTTGCCCATGCGCTAAGCCTAGAGGAAGTGGGGCAGGTCGGGTACATGTGCTCGCAATATCAATATGTTTCCCTATGTCTGAAGACTCAAGGAACGACTGCATCACATCGACCACATGATAAGCCATAGCCCCGTTCGCACGATAGAGACGCCCAGAGCGTAATGCGTAGGCCATATCAGCGACACCTATACCACGACTTTGCTCACTGTAGTCATGAGTGAGTGAGATATCATGCCATTCCTTTTCGCGCCCATATCGTATGCGTACTGGACCGCCAAAGGTATTTGGATCAGGGACACGTAATGTTCCCTCGGTGCCATAAATTTCGATATTTGGCAAGTCGCTCGACCACACATCGAAGCTAGTGACAAGAGTTCCGATTGCGCCATTAGTAAAGTCCATCACTCCCGCAATATGCGTAGGTGTGTTTACGGAAATAATGTCTCCAAAGTGAGGCTGGCTGGTGATGGCTCGTTCCGGGAACGTCACACGTGTAGATGCGGTAACGCGCCGTACTGGACCAATAAGGTTGATAAACGCGGTGAGGTAATAGGGAGCCATGTCGAAGAGTGGACCACCACCAGGCTGATAATAAAAGTTTGGGTCAGGATGCCAACCTTCAGGTCCATGCGAGAGCATATTTCCAGCGGCGGCTACTGGTTCACCAATAGCACCATCATCTATCAGTTTGCGACATGTCTGAATACCAGCACCTAAAAAGGTATCAGGTGCACAGCCGACAAGGACACCACGACCCTGTGCTGTAGATAGCACCTCCTGCCCCTGTCCACGAGTGAGTGCTAAGGGTTTTTCGCTATAGACAGATTTACCTGCATGAATAGCTTGTAGTGCGACACTCGCATGTGCGTTTGGGATGGTAAGATTAACGACAATCTCGATCTCCGGGTCTGCGAGTAACTCCTCAACAGTGTACGCATGAGAAAGAGCATACTGCTCGGCCTTTGCCTTTGCGCGTGCGGTATCCAAGTCGGCACAGGCAACAATATCGAGAATATCAAATATTTCTCCAGCTTGGAAATAGACATCGCTGATCTTTCCACATCCAATCACACCGACCTTGACCTTTTCGCTCACCATACAGTTCCTCTCAATCAACTAGTAAGAAGCTTTAAAACAATAAAACTTGACAAGGCGTTTTGCTACGCTACGATGTACCTGTATATCTCAGTATATGCGTTGTAATTTGTGGGTGCAAATACTCTTTTGTTAATGGATGTTTGTATTTCTTATAGTACATATTGAAAACGTAGTGGTTTCATAGAGTGGGGGAGGGAAATGTAGAATAGGAGACGTAATAACACGAATACTTATCTTTGACGAATACTTACAATGTTACTTAATGTATATTTTTCCAAGTAATGAGAACAGAACAGGATATTCTGAGGAAGAAAGTATGACCAAGCCTCAGCTATTTCTTGTTTCCCAGACCTTCCATGCCTCATCTCCTGGTGCAGGTACATAGGAAAACAGTAAGTTACCAGTACCATTGATACTATAGCTTCCTAATGCCGCTGGCAATACCATCGTCTGACCCTGTGCAAGCCATACATCGGATTGAAGACCAGTTCCATAACGCACTTGGACCTCGGCTCCTAAAGAAGAAAGGAGAATGCAACTGTTTCCTGTCTCACCATAGAATGAGCCATTGTGCTGAAATGAGAATGTACGTGTCACAAAATAGCGGCAGGCTATTAGACAA
>CAZZVE010000277.1:0-5102 GCA_964657325.1 uncultured Ktedonobacterales bacterium | reverse complement strand
CGCGGGTGCCCTGGTAATCCCAATCTTCATATTTTTAGTATGTATATTTTTTCTTTTTCCACGGCATGTCGCAGCAATTGGGGAAACAACGCTTGTGCAGATCAATGGCCCCGCACAACCGCCTGGCTTCTCGCCCGCGCTTCTTACAATTCATATGTACGATACCGTGATTTTTGTGAATCACACAAACACGGCTTATGCTGTTACCTCTACAGATGGAAGTTTTTCTTCGCCTGCCATTCCTGCTGGACAACAATGGCGCGTGACCTTTAGCAGTTTAGGTGGACATGAATACCATACGACGCAAGCACCACAGCGTATGGTGGGGGAAATAGTGGTTGTCGCAAATTCAGTGAGCCTACTACCCACACCAGTGCCACAGGTCGAAGCAACAGTCATAACACTGATTAAAGCAGGGAAACATACACCGGATACAATCGTCCTGCCTGTTACGCCGACACCAACAGTAAAACACAAAGCACCCGTGCCATTCCTAAGCACGTTTTTGTCTCCTCTCATACTGAGTATAGCTGGCGGTGTTCTACTCGCGCTTGTACTCATTTTCTTGAGCGTTTTGCTCTATCGACGACGTGCTAAACGCGTAAAAGATGAAGAGGAAATGGATACCTTGCTGGAGGAAATCGTGCCTAAGCCTGTTGTACCCAAACTCCAAACGATAAGCGTGGAGGCAGCAACACCAGCAAAGAAACGTCGTCTCCTGCTGGCAGGCTTTCACTGGAAGGGCTCACATGACAACGATGATGACGATATAGATGATGATGACGACGAAGAATAGGGTAGGGATGACGATGCGACGTTTCTTTTCTCAACGACACAAGGATAGCTCTCTTTCACTCCGCCTTTTTGGAACACTTTGGTTCGTTTTTATTCTTGTTATAGGCACTATGGCGAGTATCACGGCACACTCCACTCAAGCAACTACACCATACACGGTCACGATTACAAGTAACAATTTCCGTGTGCCATTTGTGACGGTAGCAGCAGATGATATGAGTGATCCAGGCAACGCACGTTTCAGTCTTCAGAATGGTACATCGCTCTGGTACAGTCTCAGCATAACATCCACACCGTCTGGCATTGTGCCGACAGCAGCAACGACAAATGATCTTGTTACAACGACATTTCTTGGCTCAACGCCATTGTTACCACCTGCTCAGGTACTGCCTTTTGACACATCAAATGGTAGTTATTCCTTTGAGTCGCTCAAATTGAAAGCGGCATTTTCTGGTCCAGGCCAACAAGTGCAACTAGAACTTGTGCCACTGGAACAACATGCAGTTACACTGGATGTAATCACCTTACTTCTACAACTCCTTGGACAAAACCAGAATAATCTACAGATCGGCTTGCTAGAAACTGGCACATTACAAAATATATTCACTGAACTAGAAAGCATAAAAGATTTTACAGCTCTTGTTGGAAACTATACACAGGTCTTGCAATCCCCATCAAATGAGATGCTGTCCCATGCATATGCCTGTGCACAAAATATTGCGTCACTCCTCTCTGATAGTAGTGAACAAAGTGCATTAGCCGATGTATTGTGGAGAGTTGGAGGAAAAGCGATTCCACGTGATAGTGTTCTCAAAACAATTGTCAGCTTCTCACAAGCACAATTTGGTCTAGCAATAGAGGGCTTTATTAATAATGAGGTCGGAACAATGGCAAATATGTTTTCGCAAGACGGAAACCCAACCGTGCAACTACAAACGATTAGCACGGCGACACCAAGCGTCACACCTTCGATGTCTCCAAGCTCTTCTCCTACGCTTACACCCACGCGTTCCACAGTAACGCCAACAGCAACACCTGTTGGAGCACATCTCATAACGCCAATCGTCTCGCCTACAGCATCATCAACACCAGGACGTTAATGAAAACTACATTATTGAT
Source organism: uncultured Ktedonobacterales bacterium (assembly GCA_964657325.1). Lineage (GTDB taxonomy): Bacteria > Chloroflexota > Ktedonobacteria > Ktedonobacterales > Ktedonobacteraceae > JBBQVS01. The sequence goes on along the minus strand of CAZZVE010000277.1, from coordinate 3,188 downwards.
CCCTATCAACAGCATACAATACACATGAGATTACGATGATTGTGCGTATCTGCCATCTTGCATGACGAGGCGGAGTTTGCGTTTAAATACTCTCTCGAAGAGGTCAGCTTTGTCGTGTGCTTGCTCTATCTCGGCGTCAAGGTCGGCGAGCGAACGTATCCGCAGCAGTATTGTCCAAATGTTCTCGTTGCATAATGCTGGCTCTGCCACGATACGCAGCACACGCGCATCGTGATTATAGTCAAGGGCATCGGCAATACGCAGAAGCGCAGCTAACGTAGAAACACGTTTACGGGCACTACGACTGAGCGTGGCAAACTCCTCGTGATCGTTGCTGGGAAGCGCGCGTCGATGATACCGTGCGATAAGTGCTATCTCATACCGCTCCTCTTCTGTGAAATCGGGCAGGTTCGTCTCTTTTATCAGACGGAATGAGTGCTTGTGATGACGACGCGCTTCGATGAGCATACCCGCGTTATGAAGCAATGCTGCACGCTCAAGCATACGCAACCCTTGCTGATCTAAACGATGAAGTGGACGTGTCGCATCAAACATTTGTGTGGAGAGACGCACAACTTGACGCGCATGAGGCCAATCTTCCACGAGTAACCCACCGCTCAGGTATAGCTCTTCTCTTGTCGGCTGTACGTCTTGCCACCAGTCTAATTCTTCAATCGAGTTTGACATCATCGATGCGTTCCGCCTTCGTCTAGTAGTATATCCCATTAAATTCTATGCGTCTAATACATCAAGAACTTCACGATAGAAGCCACGTTCTTGCAGCGTATCCCAATGTTCTCGAAACACTTTATATTGTTCCTGCCTCTGCTGTTGCGTATCGCGTAGCAGACGCTTTAGCCCATTATGCTGTTCCTTAGTAGGGGCAGTATGGCTATCGAGCAGGTGTGCCACAAGGTCCAGGTTGGTAATGAGATGTTTTCCGGCCTTCTGTTGCGCCTCCACTGCTTGAGCATGTTTGCCGTTTATATGCCCCTTGTCGTTTGTATGTTGCGGTTGCTCCAAACGGAGGGAAAGCAGAGCAATCATAACATCGCTATCATGTAGTGCGCCAAGCTCTTCCTGTATCTGTGTGACTTCCTCGACAACCGCAGTACTCTCTTCTGGCAAGACATCCGCGAATATTTCTAGCGTGTAACGCAGGCGTTTCGCGGCAATACGTAGGTCGTGCAATTCATCCGAACGTTGTGGATCATGAGCGTAGCGGCCCCAAACCTGCATCTCTTCGAGACGGGTACGCGCGATAATGCGAGCGTTCGTACTCGTCAATGCATGTGCATCAAGCCCTGAGATTGCTCTAGCTTTTGCCATTGAGTACCTCCTCTCTCGATAGACATGCATCTATTTTTTGCTTAAATGTATGCTCATCGAACTTTTTAAAGAACGCTTCCAACACGCGCTGATGCTTCTCCCGATATCCCTGCAAACGGTCGATCAGCCACTGTATGCCTGCTTGCTCTTCTGCTGATGAGTGCTGCATCTGGACCTGTAAATTCTGTATCATGACATCCGTATCACGTGCATTACCCAGGATGTCCGCGATTTTCTTTGTCTCTTTGTACACTTCTTTGAACGGTTGAGGAGTACAAATAGCTTCATATGCATCAAGTGTTGCACGAAGACGCCGCGATGCGACTCGCATTTTGTGTACCGCTTCAATATCGTCGTGTTTCAGTACGTCATCACGCCATTCCAGGAGTTTTTCGGTACGGTCAACTAGTAGACGCCGACCAGAGTGCGCGAACGTCTCATGTAGTTTGTCTCCTTTGGCATTCGTGGAAGTATCATGGTCTTCTTCTACTGCATCAGACATATCTACGCGTTGCAACCACTGCTCCCCATAGCGGGCATAGGCCAACAAGACACCCTCACGAATACCATGTGGGCTGACAAAGATTTCGTTCAGTTGCAAGCGTTCCATCATCGCACGAATAATTAATGCGCCTGCCGATAAAATACGCGCACGGCCCACAGGTTGCTGATAGCGTTGCGCGATTTCTTCGGCAGATAGTGCTTGTAACAGTCCCTCACAGCGCACAATATCCTCTCGCGTCAGACGCTGTTTATTGTCAGCAAGTTGAAAAGCGTGGTGAGCAAGGGCAAGCAAAGAGTTAGCACTACCACCGGTCACAATTAGCAATGGGGGCGTACGTTTGATCTGCATACCCTCAAAGTAGGTGGTGAGAAAGGTAGAGGCTGTATGTAACTCGTCGCGCGTTGGCGGGTCCGAGGGAAGATAGCGATCATGAAGCCAGCCGGAACCAACGGGAACTGAGGTGCGCCATGTGATATGTTCATGTTTCGCGGTAATCACCTCTGTACTACCGCCGCCAAGGTCCATGACACCGAGTTGAGCGGGTGCATGAGGTTCTCGACTGCGCTCATAGGTCGCACCTAGAAATGTTAGTGTGGCCTCGACGGTCCCGGCGATAAGCTGAACTTCTAAGCCGAGTTCACGATGTATGGCCTCTATAAATTCACGGCTGTTGCTCGCCTGCCGAATAGCCTCTGTTGCCACAACAAAAATCGGGGCCGCGTTATGCTGTTCAGCAATCGCTTTATAATTTCGTAGTGCGGTGAGAGTAGCATCAAGTTTCTCTTGCGAGATTTCGCCTGTTGCCGTCACGCTCTCGCCGATACGTACCAGTTCAACCTCGTCTGCTAGAATATCCAGTGTTTTAGGAGCGCACCGCGCAACGACGATATGAATTGTATTACTGCCTATATCTATAGCCGCGCTCGTAGAAGAGAATTGAGCTTGCATATATGAAAACTCCTATGGAGCTTAGTAGGGACCGACTGATCGCATCCTCCTGGCACTGCGACACCCGACAAGGACGCGATCAGTCGGTCCCTACACCTAGGAAAGATTGTTTAATATATGGCAAACACAATAAACGCCACAGGCAAAAAGTAGCCTGAAGCGGACAAAGTGTACACCACTTGTACGGGAAGTTGCCATAATTATATCACGTGTGGAATATAGAAGAGGTGTCAAACGGATGTAAAAAAGCTCTTGACAAGTCGCAGCAGATACAGTAGTATTGCAATGTCCGCAACGAATTGTTGTGGTACAGATATGTCAAGCCGCGATGGTGAAATTGGTAGACACGCAACGTTCAGGGCGTTGTGCCTTCACTGGCATGGGGGTTCGAGTCCCCCTCGCGGCA
>CAZZVE010000276.1:0-5126 GCA_964657325.1 uncultured Ktedonobacterales bacterium | reverse complement strand
GAGCCGAGCCATATACCTACCCAATGCTCTTTTATGGCATGTATAGCCTTTAACAAGATTTCTGTTGTATCATTACTCAAACAGAATATTTGCTTGCACTGTCACACTCCCTCGCCTCGTGTGTGACGGATGCAACATAGGGTTCCCACGTCCCATTTTGGCTTTTTTAAGAGGTACTTCATGTCGTTCTACGTACTATTTCCTTTACGCGTGCTTTCCTTTTTGGCTGGCTTCTCCATAGTGTTTTATGTGCTGATCTCGGTTGTGCGTACATTTGTGTTGCCGCGTAGTGCACCTGATAAGCTTGTGCGTCTTGTCTTTCTTGCGATGCGCAGAATTTTTGATCTGCGTATCAGCATTGAGCAAGAATACGAGCGGCGCGACGAAATCATGGCACTCTATGCCCCATTTACGCTTGTCATTCTTCCAGCGGTCTGGCTCGTCTGTGTCTTAGCTGGCTATATGGCAATGTTCTGGGCGACGACTGGTCAGCCACTCTACGCGCTGTATAAGATCAGCGGCTCCTCGTTGTTCACACTGGGCTATGCCGTCTTTGATGATGTCGTAACAACCTCATTGATTTTTACCGAAGCCGCCATTGGTCTTTTTCTTGTAGCCTTACTGATCGCCTATCTACCAACGATGTACGCCGCGTTCTCAAAGCGTGAGATTGCGGTGACGATGCTAGAGGTACGCGCAGGCTCGCCACCCTCAGCCCTTGAAATGCTCACGCGTTTCCATCGTTTGAACCGTCTGGATAAACTAGGCGAATTGTGGGTGACATGGGAATTATGGTTTGTGGATATCGACGAGAGCCATACGTCGCTGGCCGCGCTCTCCTTTTTCCGTTCGCCCCAACCGGAACGCTCATGGATAACGGCGGCCGGTACCGTGCTGGATGCCGCGGCACTGGTTTCTTCGACGGTGGATGTTCCGAGAGATGCGCAGACGGATTTGTGCATTCGCGCGGGATTTCTTGCGCTTCGTCATATCTGCGATTTTTTTGGTATTTCCTACGATGCAAATCCTAAACCAGACGATCCCATCAGCATCGCGCAGGAAGAATTTGACGACGTGTATGACAAGCTCGCCGCGGCAGGTGTGCCGCTTAAGCCTGATCGTGAACAGGCATGGCGCGATTTTCGCGGCTGGCGCGTCAACTATGACAGTGTGCTGATTCATCTAGCAGGGTTAATAATGGCACCGTGGACAATGTGGTCTTCTGATCGCGCAGTCCGTGTTCGTGCATCATTCAAGTTAAGCAAGAAAAAAGCGTCATAATAATAGGAAGTAAGCGCAGGCAGGCATGACAGGGGCAAGCCCTGTCACTATCATACACGGACCCGCATAGCAGAGTAAGGTTAGTATATAGTAGTGACAGGGCTTGCCCCTGTTATGCCTGCTTACCAGCCGCACTATGTTATGCTATGTAGTATGGATGTCTGCGGGTGGCAAGCCAGGTCCCGAAAAGGCTGATGAGGCCACCAAGAATAGCCGAGATAAGCACGAATAGGAGTGCAACGCCAATTGTAGCGACATTTGTAGCACCACTTGTGGCGGTGTTGCCGGGGTAGTTTGGAATGTAGCGTACCAGGAAACTGGCAAGATATGCAATTGCGCCACCAATTACGCCCGCTAGAAAACCAAGACGACGTTGTACTACCGCTCTTCCAACAATGTACCCTGTCACGCCAAAGATCAGTAGTTCGATAAAAAGATTAAGGCATAGCAGACCTGTTACTACATAAGCTGTGGTTTGTGTAACACTATTGCCTTCACTCACTGCACGTTGGTAGGTTGTGCTATTCGAGAGCGTGATAGCGATATTAACGATCATGACGAGTATACCTGCGATGATGCCCGCGGCACTAGCGTACCACAGAGCGCGTTCTGGTACCATTGACGAGTGCTCTTCCTCCAAATCCTGCATCCCGAATCACTCCTTCAGCTTACTATTGTGCGTCACGAACACGCGCCAGTCGCGGTCGCGGTTGGTGCCTTTATTTTTGAGTAGGTCGGCGCGAAGGTGGGAATCACCTCCCATTTGTTGAGAGGCCAATAGACCGCCACCGCTTTACCCACCATGAAGTCTTTTGGTACATAGCACCAGTCACGCGAGTCGTCACTTACAAGGCGGTTATCGCCTAGCACAAAGTAGGAGTTAGCAGGCACCTTCCAACTGATACCACTTGGATTATATTTTTCAGCTATATATGTTTCGTTTAGTTGTACGCCATTGACCCACACGTTGGCGTCGTCGGTTTGAATTACGTCGCCAGGAAGCCCGATCACGCGTTTAATATAGTCTTTACCGGGGTCACGGGGAGCGTGAAAGACGACCACATCACCGCGCTCAGGAGCGCGGAAGAGATATGCTGTTTTATTGACCAACACGTACTGGTCGGTTGTCAGACCCGGCTGCATACTTGGACCCTCTACGTGATAGCTTTGCAGCACAAAACGAATGGTCAGGAAGATCAGGATGGTCAACACGACCGTCTCAACTATTTCCCTTGCTAGATGTGAACGTTTCACTATAAAAACCTCGCTGTATTTCTCTATCAGGGACTTTTTACGGGCCTACTATCTCATGCCCTTCCTTTGCCCTATCATACTTTATCTTGTTCTATCTTATCCGCCATTATAGCTGATATGAGGAAGAGTTGCACCCTTTATTTAGAAGAATAGGGTATTTGTCTATGTAACACATAACATATAATGAGAGAAGCTAGAAAATAAAAGTAAGCAAGGACATTTCATGAGAACACGGAGCCGGAAATATCTAAAGATTGGCCCTTATGGATTGATGGCAGGGTGTGTTCTTGTCATCGCACTATGCATACGTATTGTCTTAATAAGTATGGGCTGGCCCGCTACAAATAGTGATGAGGCGACAATGGGCCTGATGGCGCGTCACATTGCCTACAAGGGTGAGCATCCTATCTTCATCTATGGACAGAATTATATGGGGTCGTTAGAGGCTCATATTGGCGCGGCACTCTTTTTTATTTTTGGTTCGTCGCTCTTCTCACTACGCCTGAGTCTTGTACTCCTTTATGCTCTGTTCCTCGTATCTCTCTACTTGTTAACAAGCCTGCTCTACTCAAAAAAATTTGCGCTCGCTATTATTGTCTTGTTTAGCGTTGGTTCTGTCGAATTGCTCACACGCCAACTTAAAGCCGTCGGTGGTGCCGTAGAGACGATGCTTTTTGGTTGCCTCCTGATTCTGTTTTCTTCATGGCTTGTGTTGTCATATCAAAAAGGTACACCAACTGTGAGTCGGAGAAGACGGTGGTTTCTGTATTGGTGCTTTGGGCTGGCAATGGGCTTGGGCATGTGGAGTCATCTCTTAATTCTTCCATTTGTTGCGACCTCATTGACATTTCTTGTCTTTTTTTGTTATCGTGAACTACGCCTGCCTGTTCTTGTATTCTTTGTGCTTGGCCTATTACTAGGTTTTCTTCCATCACTCATTTTTGATATACAACATCCCACGCTACATCCGCTGGATGTATTACTACAGCTACATAGTACTGGCGGTACAACTGCGAGTATTCCATTTACACTCTGGGACCAGGTACGCGGAACCATCCTGATTAGCCTTCCGGTCGCAACGGGCGCAAATCCACAATGTCTTGTCGCTGATACTCCTGGCTTATGGCGTACTCAAATCACTCCATGCCTGCTCGTTCAAGGCGTTTGGGGCCTGAGCTTCTTGCTTTTGTATTGTGTTGTTCTTTTGCTTACAGTCCGCACTCTTGTGAAACACATTCTTCGACAAAGAGTTGCTACTCCATCAGACGAAGAGCGACGCACTATGGTCTATGATGCGGCACGTCTCACTCTCTTATTTAGTGGAGGACTAACGTTGCTTGCCTACCTGCTAAGTCCTGCACCCGCGCTAGTTCCACTAACCTCGACACGTTATCTTGTCGGACTGGTGGTCATGTTTCCTGTATTGCTTGCCCCTCTTTGGAAGAGCGCAGGTGCATTGTTTGCATCAAGTTGGTTGGTATGTAGGGACCGCTTCATCACGTCCTCGTTAGCAATCGAGACTCTAAGAGGACGTGATACATCGGTCCCTGCATATATCCATAGTAATTTGTTAAAGCGCATTATCATACCCTCTTTGGTCGTTGATCGCCAAGAGGACGCGATGAAGCGGTCCCTGCAGATATTCGTGCATGTTGGTAAAGGGGGGGTGTTCGTTTTCATCTACCTCATATATTTTATAGGTATCGTAGGAGTGTTTCAGCAGGTACCAGCCTTGCAAGCTGCGAATCAGCAGCAGGACAAGATGGTGAACGATCTCATACGTATGCATGCCACGCATATCTATTCCGATTACTGGACTTGTGATCGCGTCATTTTCCAGAGCAACGAACGGATTATTTGTAGTGTTCTTGATGAGCAATTACGAAGTGGAGATAACAGATATTTACCTTATCAAGCGATTATGGAACACGACGCACAGGCTGTCTATGTATTTCAGGTAGGTTCACCTCAAGCTCTCGCTCTCGCGCAACGTTCTGCACAAACAGAGCAGTTATTCAAGCGCGCGGAAATTGATAACTACGTATTATATAGATATCGATAACGCATTTGACATATTCCTAAATAATAATCTATATTGATTATTATGATAACAAATAAATATCATTTGTTATTGGAAGTATCAATGCGTCAGAACAAGGAGCAACGAGTTGTCAACTACAGAATATAATTCTACTACCCCTACGCTTGAGCGGGAAATTAGCGAGTTTAAAGCCTATTTTGTAACACAGATTCCGTCAAGCGCGGCAGAGGGTATTGATGCGGATATCAAAAGGCAAGTTGCGTCAGATGTAACAAAGCACGCACTACAGAACGGAGCACATGCGCCAGATTTTACACTTCCCGATGTACTAGGAAAAGATGTTACATTGGCAACGCTCTTGGCTCAGGGGCCAGTTGTGTTAACCTTCTATCGTGGTGAGTGGTGTCCATACTGCAATTTACAACTCAATGCTTACCAGCGTATCCTGCCACAAATTAAAGAACTTGGGGCAACACTTGTTGCTGTTTCGCCGCAGACGCCGGATCACTCGCTCTCACTCGTAGAAAAAAAGGAACTGACCTTCAGTGTC
>CAZZVE010000275.1:0-5133 GCA_964657325.1 uncultured Ktedonobacterales bacterium | reverse complement strand
TTAGAGGTGCTTGGCAAAGCCGCGAAACTAGGACGTGCCGAAGCCGTTGTGCTTGGTGCCGCCGCCGCAGATGTTGCTCCCACACTTGGGACATATGGCGCGGAAAAAGTCTACGTTCATGCCGATGCTGCATATGATAACTACTTAACACTCCCTGCGGTTGAGACACTCAGCAGTCTTCTTCAGCAACATCAACCTTCAATTCTCTTGCTTGCCACGACCTACGATATGCGCGATATTGCGGCACGCCTCAATATACGCAACAATATGGGACTTATCACCGACGCTACCGACCTCTCTTTCGCGGATGATGGCGTCAAAGTGATTGTTCCGTGGGGTGGTGAAACTGTTGTCACGGCAACACATCCTCATGGAGGTACAGGTATCGTCCTCACGCGTCCAAAGGCATTTGGCTTAGAGCAATATGAGGGACGTACGCCCGAAATCGAGACGATTAACGCATCTGTCAGCACGGCATCTCAAACCATCAAGATTATCGACACCGTTGATGTCGCAAGCGATGGTCCCGCCCTTGAAGATGCCGCTGTTATCGTCAGTGGTGGTCGTGGTCTTGGTAAAGCCGAAAACTTCCACTACGTTGAGGAGCTTGCCACAATTCTGGGTGGTGCTCCTGGTGCTACACGTGCTATCGTTGATGCTGGCTGGCTGCCCTACAGCTATCAGGTTGGACAAACAGGCAAAACTGTTAAACCGACTCTGTATATCGCGGCTGGTATCAGTGGTGCCATTCAACATCTCGCAGGCATGAAAGGCTCCAAGTACATCATCGCCATCAACAAAGATGAACACGCCCCCATCTTCGCCGTCGCCGACTACGGCGTCGTAGGTGATGCCGTCACGATTCTTCCTAAGCTCACAGAAGAAGTCAAACGCCGTAAATCATAATTTGGTGGTGTTAGTGGCGTTGCCCCTGACGTTCGTCAGGGGCAACGCCACTAACACCACGGAGGTTTTCAATCATGACACCCCCTGCTATTTCACCCACCGGGGGATTATTTGGCACCATACTCTTCGTGCTGCTCTTCCTAGGAGCATTAGTTCTCTTTGGCGTTCGTGCTGGTATGCTGGTAACACTACTGGCAAAGGCACGGCGAGAGGACCGCACAGACCACATCGACGACCGTTTTGGTGAGATTTTCACGGTTGTGCTGGGTCAGAGTGCTGTGCTACGTGATCCAATTCCTGGTATCGCGCACTTTTTCACCTTCTGGGGCTTTATCATCATCCAGTTCGGTCTACTCAACCTCATTCTTGGTGCCTTTAATGGCTCACTGCCCCTACTTGGTGATAATCGCGTCTTCGCATCAGTACTCGACTTCTTTGTCGTCTTTGTACTGCTCGCACTCGTCGTATTCGCTATTCGGCGTGGCATCTTCCGCCCTAAACAGTTGAACAGCAGCTTGCATGGTCCGTGGGATGGCTTTATCATCCTGGGACTGATCGCGCTTGTTGTTATCACACTCGCACTCGTCGAAGGCTTCGAGTATGCCGCAAGCAATGGAGCAGCATGGTCTCCTATCGGTATGCTCTTTGGTCCGCTCTTCGCGGGACAAGGCACACAGGCAGATATCATCTGGTTTCGCCTCTTCTGGTGGCTTCATATCGCTACCGTACTCGGCTTCTTGATCTACCTGCCGCGCTCCAAGCACCTGCACCTGATGGCGACACCATTTAACGTTTTCTTTCGCAACTACAAGCCACGAGGTGCTCTGCCTCTACTGGAAAACATTGAGGAGCGCGAGGATTACGGCGTCTCAAAATCTGAGCAATTCACATGGAAACAACTACTCGATGGCTACGCGTGTACCGAGTGCGGACGCTGTAACACCGTCTGTCCAGCCAGTAATACAGGCAAACCACTTTTTCCAAAAGAGATTATCCTGGGCGTCAAAGAGGCTCTGTTTGTCGAAAGTCCCGCTATTCTCGGCGAGAAGTCGTTGTATAGCAAATTAGGTGTTGCTGGCGTCAAAGTGGATAAGACAGCAGAAGAGGTTTCTGACCATCATAAGCCAATGGTTGGAGGCATTATCTCGAACGATGCATTGTGGGCTTGTACAACCTGTATGGCTTGTATGGAGATTTGTCCGGTTGCCATCGAGCATATTCCAAAAATTGTCGATATGCGTCGCCACCTTGTGATGGAAGAGGCAGACTTTCCAGAGGAAACAGTTTCTGTCCTCAATAACATCGAGCGCAACGGCAATCCGTGGGAAATCAGCAATGATACACGTGCTGACTGGGCCGCTGGTATGGACATTCCTCTGCTCGCCGAAAATCCTGAAGCCGATGTACTCTACTGGGTTGGCTGTATGGGTTCGTTCGACCAGCGTAACAAGAGTGTCGCCACATCAGTTGCGAAGGTACTTAAGGCAGCAAATGTGAACTTTGCTATTCTTGGCCCTGAAGAGTCTTGCACAGGTGATCCTGCCCGACGTATCGGTAACGAGTACCTGTGGCAGACGCAGGCACAGCAAAACATCGAGACGCTCAACGGCTATGGCTTCAATACTGCTGACGCTGACAATGGACATTCAGCAGCGAATGGTTCAGGCGGTGGGCATACTGCCGTCGCGACGAAGAAGCGTACAGTGCTTACCGCGTGTCCACACTGCTTTAACACTATCAAGAACGAGTATCCCCAACTTGGTGGGAACTACGAAGTAGTGCATCACACGCAGTATATCGACTCGCTTTTGAGTAACCAGAAAATTCAGCTTCCCGAAAGCTTTGACCAGCGCAAACTTACCTATCACGATCCCTGCTACATCGGTCGCTACAACGATGTGTACGACGAGCCGCGCCGCGTGCTTACCGTACTCAATAACGAAGGTGTGACGGAGATGCGCCGTAACCGCAACAAGAGTTTCTGCTGTGGTGGCGGCGGTGGTCGCGCGTGGATGGAAGAGAAGATTGGGACGCGTATCAATCAAAACCGTGTCAACGAGGCCCTCGAAACAAATGCCGAAGTACTCGCTGCCGCATGTCCCTTCTGTATCACCATGTTCGAGGACGGTATCAAGGGTGTTGAGGCCGAAGAGAAAATCAAGGTCGAAGACATCTCCGAAATTGTCGTTCGAGCAATGGAGAGTAAATAACAAACAAAGTCGTACATGACATGCGAGACCTCGCATGTCATGTACGACTTTGTTTATGTGTATAGATTTGACGGTCAATCTCTTGATATAGTGCTACGTCGTCTACTCCCAACTGATGTGCTGTCATAAGCAATTGCTCTACAGCCTGTTGTAGTCGTTGGTGTTGCTCTTGCTCTGTTATCATAAGCAGCTGTTCAGCCACTATCACACCTTTACGTGCTGATGAGATAACCCAACCATCGTGCTCAAGCTCGTTGTAAGCTCGCACCACCGTATTCGGCGCAATGCCTAAATCGCGTGCAAGTTGGCGCACCGAAGGGAGCAAGGAACCCGGAGGCAGATGCGAACCGACAATCAACGCTCGTATTTGTGAACCAATTTGTTCATAGGGTGGAATAGGACTACTTTGATCGAGCACAAGCAAAGGAGCATTCATGCAATACTATCCTCTGTTTGCCACCACCAGCCGGATACTCTTCCTCCAACCTGACCACGACATACACCTAACATAGACCCCACAATATAAAGCCCTCCTGTTATAAACCAGCCTAAGAGTTGTATAACGGAAACATATGTAGGAACACCAGGATCAGGTAATAGTAATGAAAACTGTGCAAGCATTAGCACACCTAAGATAAGAAACTCGAAGGATAGGAGTTGCCCTATTGACACCGAACGTATCATATCATCAATTCTTTGTGCAACGACTGTGTCGGACGAAGCTACAACTCTTGGGAAAGATGATACACGTATCAGAAGCAATTCAACGATAATTACTGTGAGTATCATCAAAGCAGGGATAATGCTTACGACAAGAGGACTTTTTACTAGAGTAAGTTGACGTTCCCCTAATGGTATCGAAAGCATTGCATTAAGGTATGGTTCTACCAAAGCCGCTATTATAATGTTGTAAGCAATGAATATAAGTGGTATGTAGCGCACTATTAAAGAACAGTAATCCGAAGAACGACGTTGCCTTACATCGGCATACATTATCCTAGATGATCTAGAACGTCTCATTTGTTCAATACCCCAAGCGTATCCCAGCATATAGCCAGCAAGCAATGTAAACATACATGGTACCCAGAAAAGTCCAACACCTACCATATTTTGAACAAAGGACAATCCTGGTAGAGCAATTGACACACCAATAAGCACAGATATGGGTACCAACATGAATGTTCCAGCACCAATGAGCGCATATGAGCGTACAACACACCAGTATAGCTTTACGTCCTTTAAGATGGTGGGAGCATCATCTTTCTCAAGGGAGATGTGCCACGCATAGAGTAAGTGTTCCCAGTTCACATTACTCCACAAAGCAGTCCAAAAAGCATTCCCTCTCAAGATATAAAAACCACCGATAATAAAGCAAAGACTAAGCAGTAGTGGTAAAAGAGCCAGGCCAAGAGAAAGAGAGTCAAAGGCACTTGCAAGAGTAATCATGATTGTTTTTCCTTCACTGCATCAATACATCATCTGTATTAACTACATGATACAGCAAAAAGCATCTGTGTCAATATATTAATACAGATGCTTTCTAAAATGGGAAAAGTACCTTCAGAACGTTGTCAAGGTTTCCGGTGTTACACACCTTTCTCTACGAATCCGTCTTCTTGAAGTTTGCTAATAGCTATTTTTATATCTTCATCAGCATAAACGATTCGTTGTAATACCGACAAAGCCTGTAGCACCCCTTTTTCGTCGGTACCGCGTAATTCTGTCAAAACGAACTCTTTATAGACTTGCAAAAAATGGTTTTCAAAGCCTAATGTTCGTTCACAAATAGCTCTTAATTGTTTACGTTCTTTCAAATCGTGAGGGATGAGATAGTTCCACTTTCCCCGACATAATTCATAAATATCTTGTAATAGCTGCCCCCATTCATCATCGAAGCATGCCTGATAAACTTTGTGGCACTCGCTCTTTCTTGCAACATATCTTCTTGCCTTGAATGCAATCATTGCTGTCGCGGACCAACCTACTAAGCGAATCAGGTCACGCGTACAATGCACCT
>CAZZVE010000274.1:0-5309 GCA_964657325.1 uncultured Ktedonobacterales bacterium | reverse complement strand
CATGCCTCATCTATGCGAACCATCTCACTCATCTCTCTATTTGAATATGTTATACTGATGGTGTGTGTACCCACTTGTGATCGGGAAATTATCATGGCTATACAACGTATTGTTTCTCCATTTCGTCGTCTGCAATGGAAACTTACCTTTTCCTACACCCTGATTACGGTGGCAACAATCTTTGTAATCGAGATTATCGTTCTCACAATCGGATTCTGGTATATTGGCTCTAACGAAAATCAGCTTTTCGCGGATAGTGTTCATGAACAAGCTCAGCAGGCCGCTCCATACTTTTCGCAGGGCAAACCAAATGCTGCATCGCTAACCGCCTTTTTGCATGGCCTTGAGACGGCAAACACGAATCCAATTTTTAATTCTCCCTCCCAATTCCTTACCATTGTTGATGCGCAGGGTCATGTAATTGCATCTATAGGTACGCATGCGACGACCTCTGATGCAGCACTACAAACACAACTCTCATCACAAGATAGGGCAAATCTGGAAACTGCGTTCTCTCGTAAGACAGATTCAAACGGTCTCTCTCATAGTGCTTCAGATATGACGGCAACCGCAGTTGCCTCCATTATTGGTGAAGACTCACAGATACATGGTGCATTGCTAGAGCGTCGTGTGCTCCCGGACATCTGGGGAATATATGTAGTTGCTTTGCCATTTCTAGTCAGGAGCGTGCTTCCTCTTACACTCTTCTCCGCTATTCCAGGTGCCATTTTTGGCTTTGTAACCTCTCGCGGTTTGACGCGCCGACTCAAAAGATTGTCACAAGTGGCGGATACATGGAGTCAAGGAGACTTCTCAGTAGTTGCCAATGATACATCGGGTGATGAGCTAGGGCAAATGACGCGCCGTTTCAATACGATGGCTGAGCAACTACAGAACCTGATAGAAACGCGTCAGCAACTTGCCACACTCGAAGAACGGAATCGACTTGCCCGTGATCTGCATGATAGTGTGAAACAACAAATTTTTGCCATCTCGATGCAAGTCGGCGCGGTAAAAGTGCTGCTTGGACGCGATGTGGCTGCAGCACGGAAACGTTTGGATGAGACTGAGCAATTAGTACGTCAGGCGCAACAAGAGCTTACCACGCTGATTAAGGAACTGCGTCCCGCCGCACTTGAAGGCAAAGGCTTGGTTGAGGCTCTACGAGACCTCATGGCGCAATGGATGCAGCAAACAGGCATTATCGCAAAATTACAGGTCGAGGGACAGCAAACTCTGCCGCTTGTGGTAGAAGAGGCATTATTCCGAGTTGCGCAAGAAGCACTCTCGAACGTCGCACGTCACACTCACGCAACTCTTGTACATGTGAAACTTGTTGTGAGTGGCGATACCGTCACGCTAACGGTTGAGGATAATGGACAAGGCTTTGATGCTACACAACGTGACGAGCAAGGCGTTGGTCTGCACTCTATGCAAGAACGTATGCAGGCACTCGGGGGCGATGTACATGTAGAAAGTAGCCCTGGTAAAGGGACACAGGTTGTTGCATATTGTGAAAAACTTGGTGTGCATAGAAGCAATTCTGTGAGTCCAGCACATGTATAGAAAGTGGGTGGTCTGGTGACTGAACAAATCACGGTCCTCATTACCGACGATCACGCCCTTGTCAGAAATGGTGTGCGCACATTCCTAGAGCTGCAACCCGACCTGCTTGTTGTAGGTGAGGCCGATTCAGGCGAAACTGCTGTGCGTATGGCGGCTGAACTTGTGCCTGATGTAGTGTTGATGGACCTTGTGATGAGCGGCATGGGTGGCGTGGAGGCAACACGTCAAGTCAAACAGGTCAGTCCACATTCGCAGGTCATTGTCCTGACTTCCTATCATGAAGATGAATATATCTTCCCCGCCCTACGCGCTGGTGCGCTCTCTTATGTGCTCAAGGATGTTGGACCAGACGAACTCGCTGAGACAGTACGTAAAGCTGCACGGGGTGAATCCGTACTACATCCACGTGTTGCGGCTCGTGTTGTCCAGGAGATTCGAGGTGCGCGACGCGATACGCCAAATCTCTTTACCGATTTAAGTGACCGTGAGTTAGATGTACTACGTCTTATAGCTGATGGCCTTTCAAATGCTGCCATCGCTGAAAAACTTGTCATCAGCGAAAAAACAGTAAAGGGTCACGTCAGCAATATATTGGGCAAACTGCATATGCTGGACCGCACACAGGCCGCGGTCTACGCATGGCAACAAGGGTTAATGGCACGACGCGACCCCTAGCGAATTTGGTAATCAAATACGGGGATGTAGAGCGGTAGGGGCAGCAATTCATTGCGCCCAAAGATGGGTTGAGAGGGGTTCACGTTATCATAAGATACGTCTTTGGGACGTTTGCCCTACCACCCCTATCTTCGGCCGCAATGAATTGCTGCCCCTACCGACACTTTCGTATTTGATTGTCAACGTTCATCAGATATGACACATAAAGGAGTTATCTATTTCATGCAACAGCAATCAAAATCTCTTCGTGTAGGTGTTATTGGTCTAGGCTATGGTGGGGAAATGGCTCTCAAGGGCTATAGCCAGCTTCCAGATGTTGAGATTGTGGCGTTAGCTGGACTTGAAGAAGAGAAATTACACACTCTCGGCACAACTTACGCTATTCCAAATCTCTATCGCTATCATCACGAACTCCTGTCACGTGACGATCTTGATGCCGTGAGCGTGTGTGTTCCCAATTATTTGCACGCTCCTATCGCCATTGAAGCACTTGGACGTGGTATGCATGTTCTGTGTGAAAAACCGCTTGCACGTACCACAGAAGAGGCCACGGCAATGGTCGAGGCTGCAACGAAAGCAAACCGCGTTCTACAGGTTGTCTTTAATCATCGTGTTCGTGGCGATGTGCAGGTGCTTAAACGTTATGCCGACGAAGGGAAGCTAGGCAATGTCTACTATGCGAAGGCAGCTTGGATGCGTCGGCGTGGTATTCCTGGAGCGGGTACGTGGTTTGTCAGCAAAGAAAAGGCTGGTGGTGGCCCACTGATTGACCTTGGAGTCCACGCTCTTGACATGGCCTTGTACCTCCTCGGTGAACCTGAAATTCTGACGGTGAGTGCATCAACATATGCTGAGCTTGGCAAAAGTGGTAAAGGAGTAGACCCGCGAGCGCGAAAGTCCGGCTCAGGTAATGCCTTTGAGGTGGAAGACCTGGCAACCGCATTTTTGCGTCTCTCAAATGGGGCGACTCTCCTGCTCGAAGCAAGTTGGGCAACAAATAGCAGTGCAGGTGATGACTTCGGCGTCACGCTTTATGGAACCGATGGTGGAGCAGAACTCAAAGTAAAAAACTATAACTGGCAAGACACACTGAACATCTATACCGATGTTGCAGGCGTTCCCGCTAGCATACAGCCTCAGTCGCCGAAAGGTGAAGGCCATATAACAGTGGTGCATGATTTTGTGCAACATATCACCGAAGGAAACTGGTCATTGCATAATGGTACCGAGGGGTTACGCCGTGTACGTGTAATCGACGCATGCTATGCTTCCGCACTGCAAGGGCGTGAAGTGGTGCTGCAAGAGAGTAAATAAATGTCTACACATACAAAAGTCGCGCTTATCACTGGTGGCTCCCGTGGTATTGGTGCGGCAACGGCACTAGCACTGGCGGAGCGCGGTTATGATATCGCGCTCACCTATCGCAATAAAGCGGCTCGTGCAGATGAAGTTGCTGCTCAAGTAATCACACGCGGTCAACACGCGCTACCAGTTGGATGTGATATTACTCAGCCAGATGAGGTGCAACGTCTTTTCGCAACACTAAAGAACTGGCGAGATGCTCTTGATATCCTCGTGCTGAATGCCTCTGGTGGACTGGAACGCGATCTCCTTGCCCTCGACCCTGCGTATCCTATGCATATCAATCACGATGCACAACTCATGCTTATGAAGCACGCCCTTCCACTTATGACGCGTGGAGGAACTATTGTCTTTATAACAAGTCATTGGGCGCATCTCTATGGGCAGATGAAACAAATACCAGCGTACGAACCTGTTGCTGAGTCGAAGCATGCTGGCGAACAGGCTCTACGTGCTCAACAAGAAATGTTGGCTACACGCAGTATTCGATTACTTGTTGTGACTGGCGATCTTATAGAGGGCACCATCACGCCAAAACTCCTGGAACGTGGTGCGCCAGGACTTACCGAACACAGGCGCGCTACCATCGGCCCTTTGCCCACCGCGACCGAAATGGGCGGAGTCATCGCGCAAGCGGCAACAGACCCATCGCTTCCTAGCGGACATACGGTAGTAGTGGGTGGCTCGTTGGAATCACAATTGGCGTCAGAGATGGATGTTCTGTAATTGTCTTCAATCTTCGTGCAGCAATTTTTGGACCAGATGTATCGCGTTCGAGGCGCAATTCATTGCGCGAAATCGCTCCTGCTTCGTTTCCTAAACCGCCCATAGCTAATAAATTGGCCACGGACGCGATACATCTGGTCCCTACGAATTTGATTTTACCTGATACTATCCGTATATGTATGTGAAGCGGTATAAACCTATACGATGAAAGAGATGCAAGAATGTGGGCTATAGCTGAAATTATGGAAAGTTTTGCTCCCTTATTAGGAGTAGCGGGAACTATCTTCTGGGTGTGGATGCTGATTGACTGCTTGAACAGGGCGAAAGCTCGTCCACAAAGAGGATGGTTGTTTTTCCTTATATTCTTTACTCATTGGGTTGGTGCTCTTATCTACTTTTTCATCTATGTCTATCCGTTGAGTAGATTTTTTCAATCTGTACCACCATCACAATCTACACAACAAAAGCCTTTTGTCTATTACATGCCACCAAGATCGACACCATCATCTCATCAAGAGTATCAACAAGGTTATCAGCCCCGAAGCGTACCTACACCTGCTCCCACATCGGCAAATGTACCTTCCTCGCAAGAGAATTCGCAACAAGCATACTATCCTACATCAGACTACGAAGAGCCGCATGCTACGTATCCAGAGATGCCACCACAGCAGCAGCAATAATAGCATAGTTTCCTCTTAGGTCCTCTAATAAATGGAGGACCTTCCTATTTCCCCTCTTGACATTCTCTCTCTATGTAGATATACTTCTAATTAGATAGAAATCTACAAAGAAAGAGAGGAAATAGATGTCACAGGATGAGTTTCAAGCCTTACTTCAGTTTTTCAAGGTGTTAGCTGATGAGAACAGGCTCAAGCTATTAGGTATTCTGGCGAATGGAGAACGCAACGTTGAGGAACTGGCAGTGCTGCTCAAGCTAAAAGCACCCACGGTCTCGCATCATCTAGCGAAACTGAAAGAGC
>CAZZVE010000273.1:0-5360 GCA_964657325.1 uncultured Ktedonobacterales bacterium | reverse complement strand
TGCTACCCACACGGCTAATATCTATCTCACTACGACTGAACTTCCTTCCGCACCACTTCGGGAGGCAGAACCCCTCGAATTGAGGCATCGACCAACTGAACAGGATGAAGCGCAGGAGTGGGTGTGCCTAGACGTTGCAACGAGGCTTGAATTTGCAAGAGACAACCGGGATTCGCTGTCGCAATCAGTTCAGGGTTCATACTCAGAATGTTACGTGCTTTGCGCTCTCCTAGCTGATTTGCCGTTGCAGGCTCTAACAGATTGTATGTACCTGCGCTGCCACAACATACCTCGGCTTCGGGAATATCGGTTAGTTCGATGCCAGGGATGGCGCGCAACACCTCGCGTGGCTGACTACGGACACCCTGTGCATGGGCAAGGTGGCAGGCATCGTGATAGGCTACACGTAGAGGAATGGGATGACGTGGCGCGACGGGGGTGAGTTCTGCTAACAATTCTGTGATATCGCGCGCTGAGGCCGAAAACGCTTTTGCGCGCTCGGCATATTCAGGGTCGTCTCGTAAGAGATGCCCGTATTCTTTGAGGCTCGAACCACATCCCGCCACATTGACGACAATCGTGTCCAGGCCATACGCTTCAAACGTGTCTATGAGCTTACGTGCGTAATTCAAACCTTCGGCCTCGCGTCCAGAATGAATGCTCAATGCACCACAACAGCCCTGTGTTGGTGGAATAACGACATCACAGCCCTCTGCCGTGAGCACACGGATCGTCGCGGCATTGACATCATCAAAAAAGACGCGCTGAATGCAGCCGATGAGTAGCCCTACGCGTCGCCTTTTTGTCTCTTTCGCTCGGTTAAACGCCTTTGGTCGTGAAAGGAGAGAACTCAAGCGAATGGGTGGAAGAATCGCTTCCATACCGAGCAAACGTGCTGGTATAAGTCGTTTCGCGGTCGGTGTTTCTATCAAACGTTTCGTACCACTCTTTTGATAAAGCCACAGAAACGGCGTCATCAGTCGAAGACGTGTCGGGTAGGGGAAGATGCTAAAGATCATCGTGCGAAACAGGCGATCCCATAGCGTACGGGGATGATTGCGCTCGATCTGTGGACGTGTAGCCTCTATTAGTTTATCGTATTGTACACCTGATGGACATGCAGTAACGCACGCCATACAACCGAGGCAACGATCAATATGTGTCGTGAAGGTATCCGTCATACCGATATCACCGGAAGAAGCCATCTTCATGAGTTGAATACGGCCTCGTGGCGAGTCCATCTCTTCACCCCATAGTAAATAGGTTGGACAGGTTGTGAGGCAGAAGCCACAATGAACACAATCCGCTAAAAGTTCAGGGTCGGGCGCGTGATGGCTGTCAAAGACAGAAAACTTCCGTGCCTTTTGTGTTGCCGTTCCCGTTTGTAATTCGACCAGTCCATGAGGGCCTGCTTCTTCTGGCGAGGCACCGTTGCCGTTCTGTATATTTGCTGTCATAGTTTTCTACAATCCTCCCACAAATCGACCTGGATTAAGTATGCTTTGTGGATCAAAGCGTGCTTTCAAGTTGCGCATCACGTCGAGAGCTGGTACAGGTCCCCACACATCAACTTGCTGTACAATATGCGGTGGCGCATCCATCACGACAAGACTTCCTTGACGCTTGAGTGCTTCTTGACGAAGTTCATTCACAACCGACACAATCGTCATATCATCCCCTGAAAGATGCACGAACACGATGCCGTGACCCGCATGTGCATGCCACGTCGCCTGTAACTGCTTTTGCTGACATACCTGCTCTGCATCTGCTAACCAGTGCGCGACCTCTGTTGGTAACAAGCTCGCTTTGAGGGTGAGGACTGTTTTTATTGCATCAACGCTTCCATTTATGTGTGAAGTTTGTGACCAGAATTGAGCTTCAGCATTGCCTTCTAGCTGTTGTGTAGCTTGGACACTTTCCCCTACTATCTCCGCAGCCATTGTAAGCAATGTTGCTGCCTGTGCCTCTATTGCTTCCTGTCCCATCTCGAAACGTACTGCTATCGTATAGGTATTCGTATGCTCAGTATCACCTAGCACATCTACTATCGTTGGCACAAGGGTTGAGCCAATAATACGTACCGCCAGATCACATAAAGGGGCAAGAGTTGATGCGGTAATGTGGACGGTGCGAGAGGCTACTGGCAATGGATAGAGACGGAAGGTGGCGGAGACGATAACGCCCAGTGTGCCTAACGCTCCTGTGAACAGTTTAGGCAGGTCATAGCCAGCGACATTTTTGACGACCTTCCCGCCACCTTTGGCAATTGTGCCATCCGCGAGGACGACCCGAACGCCGATGATTTGATCACGTACACCACCATAACGTAGACGACGTGGCCCTGTTGCGTTCGTGGCAACAATACCTCCAATGGTCGCTTCTGGCGCAAGATCAGGGTCAAGGGCGAACCATTGTTTGCTTTCTTGTAATGCTGCCTGGAGTGTTGCAAGCGGAAGACCAGCTTGGGCTGTGACAACAAGGTCATGCGGCACATGTTCAACGATAGTGTTTAGACGCACCGTACTTAAAAGGATATCACCGCTTGTAGGAGGGGAGCCTAGCCCAAGTTGTGTCCCACCTCCACGTATGAGGACACGTAATCCTTCTTTATTGGCGAAGGCAAGTACCGCCGCCACTTCCTCCTCATTCCCTGGTTCCACAACTACTTGCGGCTGTATACCTGCGATGCTATCTGCTTCTTGAGCAGGACGAACCCAGCGTCCCACAAGGAGTTCGAGTGCGGATTGTAGCGATTGTATTGAAAGGCTCATAACACGTTTTCCTTCCTGAGAGGACGCAATGCACTGCGCCCCTACAGTTCTGTGCTAAAAACGTTCAATCACGCCAGCCGCTTCAAGCGGATGCTGACGATAGGGACCAGGAACTTCACCACAGAGACGAGGTGTAGGGTAGACCTTGTTCGGATTGCTGAGATTCTGCGGGTCAATAGCACATCGGATAAGCTGTTGCGTCGCCATATCCGCCTCGGTAAACATAAACTTCATGTACTCTTTCTTGTCAATCCCGACGCCGTGTTCGCCTGTGATGCTCCCACCGTGATCGACGCAGATGCGTAGAATTTCGCCTGCTAGTTCCTCTGCATGGTGCTCGGCACCTTCGTTCCTTTGATCATAGAGCACGAGCGGATGCAGGTTGCCATCACCTGCGTGAAAGACATTAGCGACTCGCAAGCCATACTGTGTACTCAATGCCTCGATTTCACGTAGTACCTCAGGCAGAGCGGTTCGTGGTAACACACCGTCTTGCACAATATAGTTTGGGCTAATGCGACCCATTGCCGCGAACGCCGCCTTACGACCCTTCCACATCTTTGCTCGCTCGTCATCGGTACGGGCAAGACGATACTCAGTCGCACCTGCCTTCTGGCAAATAGCCTCAATTTGCGCGAATTGCTGTGCGACTTCCGCGCGTGGTCCGTCCAACTCTATCAATAAGATGGCCCCTGCATCGAGAGGAAAGCCCGCGTGAACCGCTGCTTCACATGCCTCGACAGCCAGTTTATCCATCATCTCAACCGCGGCTGGTACGATCCCTGCGGCGATAATACCGGAAACTGTTTCACCAGCCGCATCAGGATGAGTGAAGGCAGCCATAACAGTTTGCACTGCCTCTGCCTTGCGAACGATGCGAACGGTAATCTCGGTAGCGATACCAAGCGTGCCCTCTGACCCCACTATGATGCCGGACAGATCATAGCCAGGAGTATCAAGGACTGGACCACCAATCTCGACCAGTTCACCATTAGGCAAGACCAGTTTCATGCCGAGGACATGATTGACGGTAAAACCATACTTTAGGCAATGCGCGCCACCAGAATTTTCAGCAAGATTACCACCAATGGAACACACTTGCTGACTGGAAGGGTCGGGTGCATAATAATAACCGTGTGGGGCAACGCGTTGTGTGACCCACAAGTTGATCACACCTGGTTGGAGGATAACGCGCTGGTTCGCATAATCGACATCGAGGATGCGGTTCATACGTGCGAGCGAGATTACGATACCGCCTTCTATCGGCAGTGCGCCACCCGAAAGCCCTGTACCAGAACCGCGTGGCACAAAGGCGATGTGTTCACGAGAACAGATACGCAGAACACCCTGCACCTCTTCTGTTGTCGCAGGTAGCACAACGAGTGCTGGCGTGACTCGAAAGCTCGTCAGGCCATCGGACTCATACGTTCGTAGTTGCTCATATTTCTCTATCACTCCTTCGTCACCGACAATTGTTCGCAACTCTGCAACAATACCTGGGTTTAGCATCAACGTCTCCTTGATACTTCTCTTGCTCTGACTACAATGTCATCACTACAGGTTTTTCTTGTACATAGCTAACAAAGTGGGGCCTACTAACTGTAAACACCCTATAGATGAAGATCGGTTACCGCAAGGGCGGTTCGCTTCTGTTGAGGCAACCATGCCATGCTTGCCTCTGAACTGTTGGAGGGATTGTACTCAAGTCCAATATACCCCTGATATGCCAGCGTATCAAGGGCTGCAAGAATATGCGAGTAGTGAAGTTCACCTGTTCCTGGCTCATGACGTTCTGGTGAGTCGGCAACCTGGATATGCCCAATACGTGCAATATGTGTTTGCAGAGTCGCAATTATGTTGCCTTCCATACGTTGCATGTGATAGATATCGTATTGATACTTGAGATTTGGACGCCCAATCTCGTCTAATAACTGGAGCGTATCGTGCGTGTTCGTGAGAAGATAGGTGGGATTTTCAAAGGAGTTGAGCGATTCGACCACTATGCCTATTCCAGCTTCGGCAGCACGATCCGCAGCCCATGCAAGATTATCACGTATCAGGTCCAGTTGTTGCTCTCGACTAATCGTAGGCCGCGCATTTCCAACGAGTGCGTTAAGTTGAGGAATGCCAACGCGTTGCGCAAATTCGATAGCGATGGGAACATTGGTACGAAAACGCTCTTTCTGTTGAGGGTCATTGAGAAAGCCTCGTTCACCTGCCGCCATATTCCCTACGTCGAAGTTCATTAGCACTGCTTTCAGGTCGGTTGCATGTAGCTGTGCCGCGACCTGTGGTAAAAGCTCTTCGCCGGGCCACCAGAACTCTACTGCGCCAAAGCCACGTTTAGCGGCTTGGGCGAAACGTTCAATGAAAGGAACTTCCTTAAGGAGAATTGAAATATTCAGGTCGAACCTGAGCATGGTCTTCCCTCCTGACATTCAAATTTCTTTATGTGGAAAATGAAATTCCGTATAGTAAAATAATAACGTACCATGAGTAGAGTTGTCAAGGTGAAAGAGAAACACTTATAGGGCAGCAATACTTAGGACATAAAGCATACAAAACGGCAAGCGTAAATAGAGAAGCTGA
>CAZZVE010000272.1:0-5487 GCA_964657325.1 uncultured Ktedonobacterales bacterium | reverse complement strand
CTGGAAATGTTTGCCGAGCAGTGCGCCACTACCATAGAAAATACACGCATCACTATAGAATTGCGTGCCGCATATGAACGTCAACAAGAACTGGATGCCTTGAAGGACCAGTTTATCATGACGGCTTCTCACGAGTTGCGCACTCCTTTGACGGCTGTTCTCGGCTACATTGAACTTTTGGAAGAATATAATGGAACGCTTAATACCGATATGCGTGGCGATTTCATCGCAAAGGCACACCGTGGTTGTGACGAATTGACGTTGATGGTAAACAACATTATGGATGCGAACCGTGTCCAGGTAGATGCCGATAACACAAAAATCGGCGATGTTTCATTATATGAGTCAGTTATTCATATTGTGGAGATCATAGAGTCTATCGCAACGCGGGAACAACGCACCATTTCGATTACTATCTCCCCAATGCTCTTTGTTATGGCTGATGCCATACGTTTACGTCAAGTCCTTCTCAACCTTGTGAGTAATGCACTTAAATATTCGCCTTCTGGGACGCAGATAGAAATTTCAGCTGAGGCAGACACTGAATATGCAACCGTCTGTATTCGTGATTATGGTTCTGGAGTTCCACTAGAGGAGCAAAATCGGCTCTTTGAGCGTTTTGTACGTCTTGAGCGTGATATGAATAGTCCCACGCGCGGTGCAGGTCTTGGCCTCTATATCTGCAAGCAGTTGGTTGAGGCAATGGGCGGAACAATTTGGGTGCAAAGTACTGGGCAAGTGGGCGAAGGAAGTTTCTTCCTTTTTACCCTACGACTCGCGCCGTCGCAGATACAAACACGAGAGCAACACGATCTCTCTGCACTGGCATAAAGAGCACAAGCACTACACGTTAGCTATACCCGACTTCTCTCCTCTTAACGTCTTTTTCTGGAATGCATATATTTCGTCTGTATGCGAGTATAGAACAGTCGGTAGGAGATTACATGATGACTATTGTACAGGGAGAGACTATTAGTGTTACTCCTCGTCAAGCAGAAGTACTAACATTTCTAGCAGCGCGAGAACATTGGTCTGTTGGTGAAGTTGCTTCGACATTGGGAATTAGTTCCGCGGCTGCAACAAAAGCAATTGTACGCTTGGAACGAAAAGGACTGGTAACGCGTTCGATCGACATGATGGATAGGCGCTGCGTCAATGTACGCATTACGCATGCGGGCAATACTATTCTTCATCACGCTCCGCAAGTAGGAGCGTAAAAAGCAGGCGCAAGCTTTCTTCCTTGTCGAAGTTTTGCTTGCGCTCTATTTCCTCTATCACAATACAATGCGAGGCACAGGAGTTGCTCACGATACTTCTGCCTTAACATATCCTTTGTCCTGGGCATATTTCCACAACGACTGCTGTAACTGACGGCGTGCGCGTGAGATACGGCTCATCACTGTACCAATAGGGATTTGTAGTGCCTCAGCAATCTCTTTGTACGAAAGCCCCTCGATATCAGCTAGAACTACAGCCATGCGAAAGTTGGGCGGCAAGTCATTTAACGCCTTGAATACATCTTCGTCCAGGTACTTACTTAGTACCTCTTCTTCCGCGCCAGCACTAAGTTCCTGCCCGTTCAAATCTCTAATCTGGTTGTAGAGATAAAATTCCTCTCCATCGGGTAACGGTGATGGTGTTGGATGTGCTGCTTGCTTACGATAGCGATTGATCGCGGACGTGTTCAAGATGCGGAAAAGCCACGCACGTAGATTTGTTCCAGGTTGATAGGTGTGTGCAAAACGAAAGGCTTTTAGCATCGTCTCTTGCACAAGATCTTCCGCCTCCTGTCGATTATTCGTCATGCGTAAAGCAGTACGATAAAGACTATCCAGCTGGGCGAGAACTCCCGCTTCAAAGTCTTCGGATGGTGGAGTGGTCTGTACGCTTGTGTTTTTCTCTTCTTCTTGTAATTCCTGTACTGGTACAGGCTCCTGTATATCTTTTGTCGCACTTACGTTCTGTTGAGTTGTATTTGTTGCTGAAGATTGTACCGTTAAAGGTCTCTCTTCAAATGCTGACTGTTCCGGCATCACGCGCTCCTCTTGCCAGATGTCCCTATGACATCTGCCCTTTCTCTTAGAGAAAGTACTCTTCTTAGTATATCGCACTAGCACCGAGAAAGAAAGTCTCTGCGAAAATAAAAGGGAATAGAATCTTGTACAAAATATGTTAGAATGAGCAGAGAGGATGATGCATCTGTGTAGGAGAAAGTTTTATGGATGACTGTATGGATTGTGTTGAGACCGTCGCTCGCCTGCATCTTTATATAGATAGAGAGCTAAGCGATGAAGAAATCGTTATTGTGCAGCAGCACCTTGAGCAGTGCCAACAATGTGACTGCCGCTTCCATTTTGATAGCAGCATCAAACGGCTCATCCATGAGCGATGTGCAGTTGAGCGTGCTCCTGATCATTTACGTGCGAGAGTATTGCATTTGCTTCATGCATCACGTGCTGGCACGATTGTAATCGATACTGAGTTTGAGGCAGAAATGCGCGTGGAACTTGAGGATCGCTAACGCTTTTTCCTACCGTCGGCTTAAAGACCGATGGTATGGAGAAGCGTCAGCTTCACTTGTGCTAGTAGAAGCATCTCTCCCACTGCAAAAAGTAATGCAATGCCTAAGAATGGTAATAATTCACTAAATCGCTCAAACGTCTCGTCTCGCCTACTTATACCTACAAAAACAAGCAGGTTCAAACTTCCTAATACCGCGAGAACACCACCTGTACTCAAGAGCGCAATAGGATACAGGATGAGTGAATTCTGTGAAGCGACGACAAAGAAACAGATAATGAGCAGTGGAATGTAGTGGAGTAGTTCTTGCCAGGATGCCGCACTACGCATTGCGTTATAGCCACGCCATAACAAGCGGTTTAGCATTGGTAGTAACAGCAGAGCCATCGCTAAACCTGTCACGAGTCCTGTTGCGAGTCGTAACAGATTATTTGGTTGATAAAGATGCTGTAGACCTACATCGAGTAAAAACGAATTGAGGCCGTCAACAGCAAGTGCTGTCACTCCTCCGATAAGTACCACAAGAAGAGGCCAACGTGGAAGGTGTTGTGCACGCCCTCGTCCTTTTCCATAGAGTGTAGTAAGCGTGACAAGAAAGCCAAGATAGATACCGGTGTTGCGTGCGCATAATGGAAGTCTTTCGCCTCCTGGATAAAACGAATGCGACGCGAATTGAGCACATATACCGCTATCAAGCCAACTCATATGGTTAAGTACTGATGCTCCTGGGAAAAAGAGCAGCGTCGCAAGAGTAGTAAGTGAGAATACCACTATTCCAACTGCTAACCATGGTATTGGTCGCTTTCCCTGATTGTGTTGTGCGATATGTCGTATGCTCATAGGAGTGTTCCAAAATGGAAGAGTGCACTGAACTGAAGCAGCATATTGAAAAATATTGCCACTCCTGCCACGATCATCAATACACCCGTTCCTATTTCAATTTTCGCCAAGTGCGGCTTGAACCATTTCAGAATTTTGCTCACTTGATTAAGACCCAAACCTAGTAGTAAAAATGGTACACCTAATCCAAGCGAATATACTAATAGTAAGATTACTCCTTGCTTCAGTGTTGCTGCTTGCCCGGCAAGTGCTAGAATGACACCCAGAATTGGACCTACACAAGGACTCCAACCGATAGCGAAGACAACGCCAGTCAAGATAGATGCGGCATAACTTGGGCGTGTTGGACGAAACTCAAAGCGTTTCTGCCAATACAACAATGGTATTTTGAGAAGTCCGGTTAAGTGAAGTCCAACAAGAACAAGCAAGACGCCCCCAATTTGCCGTAAGAGAAACTGTTGCGTACGCAAAAAACTTCCTAATGTGCTAGCCGTGGCTCCTAATGCAACAAATGCGAGTGTAAAGCCAAGCACAAAGAGAGATGCATGCAAAAACGTGATAAGGCGTGCAGACGAAAATTGTTTCTCTCCTACTGATTGATAGACGCTCTGCCCTACTAGTTGCGCTAAATAAATCGGCACTAGTGGCAAAACACAGGGGGAAAGAAAGGATACCAGTCCCGCTACAAAGGCAACACCTATATTTATCTGTGAGGGATTCATATTTTTGCTATAACTCCTGAGAACTCGTTCTCTGACATAGTATAGAGCTTCAGGCAGTTGTATGCAACTACACTATCGTGAAGAAACCTTAAAGAGACGTTGCAATTGACTCCAGAATGTACGCTTTGTTTGCTCAAGAGGCGTTGACGATGTTTTAACGGTATCCCGTTGTTCAAGAGGAAGTGGATTTGTAGAAATAACCATTGGTAGTGTTGGTCCGTCAGGGACACGCAATGTGTAGTTTTCTGGTATAGAAGTTGGCAAAGAAGATATACTTGCATTCTCTGATGATGGCGATACAGGAACAACAATATCTTCATAGGTAGGTCGTTGTGCGCTTGGACGCTTTGGTGGCTGTAACGCGACACGTTCACGTAGTCCCTGGCTTATTGGGATGCTACCTGATGGTTGAGATGATAGAGGTGTTGCTGGAGAAGATAACAGTAATGCGCGTAGGTCACGAGCCATAAGTCCTGCGTCTTCGTAACGCTCCTCTCGATCTCTTGCCATTGCGGTAAGAATGATGTGTTCTAACTCTGGCGTTATTTCATTATTCAACGCACTTGGCGAATGTGCTGAACCAGTAAGAATTGCCTGCGTTAGTTCAGGCATCGAGCGTCCAGTAAATGGTCGTTGGCCCGTTACCATCTCATACAAGACAACACCCAGCGCATAGACATCGCTGCGGTTGTCTAACGTATTGCCCCATACCTGCTCTGGTGACGCATAATAGATACTACCAACCAGCGTTTTTGCGACGGTGATTGGTTGATGGCCTGTCGCTCGTGCAAGGCCAAAATCCATCACCTTAATTTTTCCCCAGCGATCCAGCATCAAATTTTCTGGCTTGATATCACGATGAATGACATCGCGCTCTTTGTATGCTGTGTCAAGGGCATCAGCAATCTGCGCACTATATTCAAGTGCTAGATGCTGAGGAATAGTACCATCGAGATAAAGCAGGTTAGAGAGTGTGGGACCTTGTACATATTCCATGACAAAATAAAGAAGTTTGTTTTGCTGTCCAGCATCATAAATATGTACAATATTCGGATGGTTCAGACCGGCAATAATTTGTGCCTCACGAATGAAACGTGCTACATAGGAGACATCGCGTGCAAGTCCCATCGGCAAGACTTTAATGGCAACTTCGCGTCCAAGTGCGATCTGTTTTCCTCGATACACAACGCCCATAGAGCCATGCCCGATCTCTTCTTCTAACTGGTACCCACCAAGGCTCTGACCAGCCAACTCATTCATGTCTATATATCCTCAAGTTTCTATCTCACAACAACAGCACGTCACATACTCAATCCTCTTACTGGATAAACGTACAACAACTACGCTAATAGTGTATGTCACCCTAATGTACTGTAAATTCCTGTTAGAAGGAATAGAGGATGGT
>CAZZVE010000271.1:0-5547 GCA_964657325.1 uncultured Ktedonobacterales bacterium | reverse complement strand
AGCTTTCCACACGTGGAAAGCTTTTTTGTTGTTTCACATTATTCTTCTTACGCATGTAAGAGATCGTTGATACCACTCTCGTAGCGGTCAGGATAGCGCATCTTGCGTAGTGCTTTGACTTCGATCTGACGAATGCGCTCACGTGTAAGCTTGTAGAACGCGCTTACCTCGTCAAGCGTATGTGACTGCCCATCCTTCAGGCCGTAACGCATTTCAAGAATTGTGCGCTCACGCTCATTCAGAACTCTCATAGACTGCTCGATATAGGTTCGTTGCATATGCTGCGTTATCTGATCGACAGGTGTGCTTGTTGTGACATCCTCTATTGTTTCAGAAAGGTGGTACTGCTCATCATCCGCGACAGGCGCGTCAAGAGAAACGGGTTGGTCAGAGACATTTAATAACTCCACAATACGCTCCTTTGGCAGACCCATCTCCGCGGCAATCTGCTCTGGTAGAGCCTCCATACCATCTTCCTGGTAGATGCGACGCGCAATACGTTTGATTTTGTAAATAATCTCGACGACATGGACAGGCACATGAATGGTGCGTGAATGCTCCGCGATAGCACGACTGATAGCCTGCCGAATCCACCATGTCGCATAGGTGCTGAAGCGAAAACCACGCTTGTAGTCGAATTTCTGAGCTGCACGCATCAAGCCAATATTGCCTTCTTGAATAAGATCAAGCAATGAAAGTCCTTGATTTGTATAGCGTTTCGCAATACTTACAACAAGACGCAAGTTTGTCTCAATCAACTGCTGCTGTGCGAACGCATCTCCATGCGAAATACGCTCCGCAAGCTGTAACTCCTGTTGTGCAGTAAGCAGTGGATACGTGCCAATTTCTTTGAGGTACTGTTTCACTGAGTCATCGAGTACACTTCGCTGATCCTCATGCTCATCTTCTTCGTCCACTAATTCATCTACAATATCGTCAAATCCATAATCGAAATCTATATCGTGTGCCAGATCATCTTTTTCATATGCTGGTTTTGTGCGAATTTTCTTCTGTGTGCTTTTTATTGTGTCTTCATGTATAGGTAATGAACGAAGGGTTGGGCGTGATGCTGTTGATACATTTGCTCTTTTGGCGACCATGAGATGTACTCCTTTTTTACTACCGCGAGATATATATGCTGCGAATACAAGAGAATTTTAAATTTTGTTCAAGTATTGTGTTCCTGTAATTCTTTATTGCAACAATCGTGCCAAAGAGCAGAAAGAGTATCGTATTTCAAAGATATTCATGTTATTTCATGGTGAGTGGCATGCTTTTAGTACTTATGGATGAATTTCTCAAAGAAATAAAGAGCTTTAGGGAGATGAGCATGTCATAGTAGCGAATTGTAGAGCAATAAAAAGATGAAGATATTTCCACGTTTGGGGATTTTTACGCAGGTATTTTCTCCTGTTGTTCCAAATGTGTATCTTTTTCGTTACTATTGGAGAGAAGGGGTTTCCATGTAATGATGAAAATTTCTTCACGAACCTACTGACAGAGCGTAGAAGTTGTGGTATTATAGGAAGGGCATGGGTTACACCTTGCTGTGGGGATGCGGATGCAGCGGCGGAGGCTCCCCCTCGGCTTACATTTTCGCTAAGCCTCGCTTGACAATTTGATGAAGCAAGCGATAGACCCTCCAAAGAGAAGGAAGGAGGCGATTTCGTGGAAAACGCTTTTCCCCGGTGTCGCAAATGTGGTGAAGGTGATCTGGTTCCGCTTTCGGATTTCGGTAGCCAGGGAGCTTCTATTGAATACAAGGCTTGGGTCTGCACCAATCCTTCGTGCCTGTACAACATTAAGATCCGTAATGGTGACATTATTATTAATGAACCTATTAGCGATGGCTCACTTCACTCATATCGCAGTGGTCGCCAATAAGACGAGTGGGGTTATTGTACACCTGTGAGCGGTCTTGTACCCGCTCGCATGGTGCCAAGCAGGAGGCAAGAGACTAAGTTGTATCCCTTCTTGCTTTTGCCTTGTATTTTGAGAGGGACAATCACAGCACAAAGGCGTGCAGTGAGATGCAACCCTCTACTTTGCGTGTAAAAAGAAGATAGAAACCTCTAAAATAGAGAAAAGACATAAAGGAGTCGAGGTGTTCAATCGATTCTTCGGACGGAAACAAGAACCAGAGGAAGAACCCAAGCAAGAGACGGAAACGGTAGCAGAGTCGGCTCCTGAACAACGCCCTGAGCAGCGTTTTGGGTTTCTACAGCGTACGCGCCAGATGTTTACTAGAATTAATACAACGGTTGAGCAAAGTGATACTATCACCGATTCTCTCTGGGACGATTTAGAGGAAGAGTTGCTCGAAGCTGATGTTGGCCCTAGCACAACTTTGTGGCTTATGGATCGCTTGCGTGAACGAGTTGCAGGAGAAAACATACAGACTGGAGCGCAACTCAAGCGAGCACTTCGCGAGGAAATGACACTCCTCCTTGGCAAACCATCACCACTACATTTTTCTAAGCAATCACCACTTACTGTTATTCTTGTCATTGGTGTCAATGGCTCTGGAAAAACTACAAGTATTGCAAAGATGGCCTATCGTCTTACTCGTGAAGGACGTAAGGTGATACTAGCTGCCGGTGATACATTCCGTGCAGCCGCGATTGACCAGCTAGAGGAGTGGGGAAGGCGCATCGAGGTTCCAGTCATTCGGCAGAATCCAGGCTCGGATGCTGGCGCGGTAGTCTACGATGCAATTCAGGCGGCACGTACTCGTGGGAGTGACGTGCTGATTGTCGATACGGCGGGAAGACTGCATACAAAATACAACCTTATGGAAGAATTAAAGAAACTTAATAAGATTATTCAGAAATTCATTCCCGACGGGCCTCACGAATTGCTTATGGTCATTGATGCGACAACGGGACAAAACGCACTACTTCAAGCGCGTCAGTTCGCGGCGGATATTGGTCTTACAGGTGTCATCATTACGAAACTTGATGGCACGGCAAAAGGTGGCTTCGCCTTTGCTGTTGCTGACGATCTTGGCGTACCTATCAAATTTATTGGGACAGGTGAGAAGATTGAAGACCTTGCTCCCTTTAATCCAAAGAGTTTTGTGAATGCGCTCTTCGATGAAGAGTAATAAGGAGGTTTCGGATGGTCAAAGAAGCCGCTGTTCCCTCTACTGGACAAGATATAAATGCAAATGGACCTAAGCAAAATCTGCCGGGCAACTTAGCGGTAAAGTGTCCTAAATGCAAAGAAATCTTGTACGGACGCGATTGGGAAAAAAATCTCAAGGTATGTACACGTTGTGGTTATCATTTCAAACTCACAGCGTATGAGCGTATCGAGTTACTCGTGGACTCAGAAAGTTTCGTTGAAACCGATGCAGATATTATTTCTGCTGATCCGCTCCACTTCTCAGTACGCGCCCAATCCTATCCAAGCAAAGCTCAGGAAGAACGTCAGAAGACAGGACTCAATGAAGGCGTTGTTACGGGTCATGCAGTCGTCGAAACAAAGCCACTTGCACTAGCCGTTATGGATTTTAATTTTATCGGTGGCAGCATGAGTTCAGCTGTTGGTGAGAAGATCACCCGTGCTATCGAGTTAGGCATAGAACGACACATCCCTGTGCTTATCGCTGCAACATCTGGCGGTGCTCGTATGCAAGAAGGTTTATATTCGTTGATGCAGATGGCGAAGACTTCGAGTGCGTTAGCGATGCTGAAGGAGGCAAAACTGCCCTATTTCAGCCTCTTGACCGATCCCACAACGGGAGGTGTCACGGCAAGTTTCGCGATGCTAGGCGATGTCATTCTTGCTGAACCAGGAGCACTTGTATGTTTTGCAGGCCCACGCGTGATTGAAGGCTTCATGCATGTGAAGTTGCCCGAAGGAACTGCTAGTGCCGAGTTTGTACAGCAGCATGGCATGATTGATGCCGTTGTGCACAGAAAAGATTTACGACACACACTAAGCCGCCTCTTGCACTTCTATTCCTGAAAAGTGCAAGAATGTCGAGAGGGAACCAATCAAGGAAGACGCAAAGAATGAGAGGGAAATAGGATGGCTTATGATCTTGAGTTTGAGAAGCCGCTAGCAGAGCTAGACAAAAGAATTTCTGGTTTGCAGCGCAAAGGTGATCGCCTCAAAGCAGACGAACAAGTACAGTTGCAAGAGATGGAAAGAGAACTCCGCCAGCGTACCGCGGACATCTACAAAAATCTTTCCTCGTGGCAGACGGCATTGGTCGCACGCCACAAAGATCGGCCCTACTCGGCTGACTATATAAGCCTCATCTTTGACGATTTCTTCGAGCTACATGGAGATCGCGCATTTGCCGACGATCCCGCGATTATAGCAGGTCCAGCGTCGCTTGATGGTCATACGGTTATGCTTGTTTGTCACCAAAAGGGCCGTGACACAAAAGAGAAAATATTTCGTAACTCAGGTATGCCACACCCCGAGGGCTATCGCAAAGCACATCGTGTCATGCAGCAAGCGGAGAAATTCGGCATACCTGTCGTTTCACTGATTGACACGTCGGGTGCATCCATCACAGTAGGGGATGAAGAGCGCGGCCAGTCTACATCTATCGCGGAAAACCTGTATCTTATGGCACGTCTGAAAACACCTATTCTTGCGATTGTTATCGGTGAAGGAGGCAGTGGTGGCGCGCTAGCTATCAGCGTTGCGGACCGCATTTTGATGCTAGAGCATACCACGTATAGCGTGGCAGCACCAGAAGCAGCCGCCTCTATTCTCTATCGAGACACGGCATTTGCACCACAGATGGCTGAGTCCATGCGTATCAGTGCGAAGGAACTGAAGGCTATTAATTTAGTAGACGAGCTTATTCCAGAGCCATTAGGGGGAGCACATCGTAACCACCGTCAGGCGGCAGACAACCTCAAGGCGGCACTCACTAAAAACTTGGAAGAACTGAAGCCCATGTCTACAGAGGACATGCTAGAGAAGCGCTATCAACGGTTCCGCAACATCGGCGTATTCGAGCGTGTAAAGGTAGAAGTGTAACAAGCTGGCAAAGCGAGAAAGAGAAAAGTACGACAAAAAGTTCTTGACTTTCTCAAGCTGATGCTATATTATACACGCATAAGCCGACGTGGCGGAATGGTATACGCGTCTGTCTCAAAAACAGATTCTGAAAGGATTGAGGGTTCGAGTCCCTCTGTCGGCACCTCTCGATATAAAGAAAGCGTCTCAAGCAAGGCAGGAAGCCACTTGAGACGTTTTCAATTCTACAGCAAAACCAACTTACCCCAATTGACACATCTACGCTTTAGTAGATACATTGCTACTACATCACGTTCCTTGCGGGCAGTAGCTTGCCATTCGTCAAATTTCGTGATGATATATTAGGTAAACTCAACTCGTTCAGTTTATCATCACCTGCAAACTTGTAGTTGACCGTGAAGGTATTTACCCCTGTATTGATGATTATTGGCTGCACCTGTGTTTCCGCTTTAGACACACAACACCTCACAGTGAAAAAAGGAACAACATAAATTGTCGCTTGATTGTTGTATTCTGCTTCTTACTGCTCTACAATAGAGAGACAAA
>CAZZVE010000270.1:0-5598 GCA_964657325.1 uncultured Ktedonobacterales bacterium | reverse complement strand
GCGTCTTTGTATTCTGTCCGTTTGACTACTTGATATCCCCCAATAATGCTCTTGCAATGATCACACGCTGTATCTGGTTTGTACCCTCAAATATTTGTGAGACCTTGATATCACGCATGTAGCGTTCGGTGGGGTAGTCGCGGACATAGCCCGCTCCCCCAAGTATCTGCACGGCGTTCGTAGTGATCTCCATCGCGGCATCGGTGGCGAAGCATTTCGCCATCGACGCATACATACCAGTGCTTTGACCCGTATCGAGTTTGTGTGCCGCTTCATAGACGAGGAGGCGCGAGGCTTCGATCTTCATCGCCATATCTGCTAGCATAAACTGAATACCCTGAAAGGTGGCTATAGCTTTGCTAAACTGTTTGCGTTCCTGCGCATACGTACGCGCGGTGTCGAACGCTGCCTGCGCGACGCCAACCGCGACGGCACCAATGTTGATACGTCCACCGTCAAGTGATGCGAGCGCGATTTTGAAACCTTGGCCCTCTTCACCAATGCGGTTGATAACGGGAATTTTACAATCCTCGAAGAGGAGTTCACGTGTCGGAGATGAATGAAGTCCCATTTTGCGCTCGGTTTTGCCAAAGGAGAAGCCAGGAGTGTTCTTCTCAACGACGACGCAGGTGATGCCAGATGAACCCTGTTCTTGTTTTGTACGCACCATGATGAGGTAAATATCAGCCTCACCGCCATTTGTGACCCAGAGTTTGGAGCCGTTAAGAATGTAGGAGTCACCATTGCGTTCCGCTCGACATTGCAGGCTTGCGGCGTCTGAACCGGACGCTGACTCGCTCAATGAAAATGCTCCCAACAGTTCCCCCATGGCCAGTCGTGCAACCCATTTTTTGCGTTGTTCATCGTTGCCAAAGCGAGCCAGTGAACCTGTCACCATATTGTGAACAGAAAGTCCTACGGCGGTTGCCATCTCACCCTTTGCCAATTCTTCGTAGACGATGGCACCCATAAGGCGACTGAGCATACTTCCACCACGTTCTTCTGGTGTGGTCATGCCCAGTAAACCTAGACCCGCCATCTTCGCGTACACTTCGCGTGGAAAGTGATGTGTCTCATCCCACTCCTCAGCGTGAGGTGTGATTTCTTGTGCTGTGAATTGGCGTACGATGTCGCGTATATCTGATTGCTCGTCGTTGAGATCAAAATTCATGACTCGGAGTCCTTTGTGTTACACGTCGAACGTGATGTTTCCATTCATCATACCACGCATTGTGCCGCGATATACTCAAGTTGTTGTTTTACAAGAGCCATGCTACCAGGGCGTTTATCAGGGTCTAAATCGATCATTTGCATCAGCAAGCGATCCAATAAGCTGAGCGCGGCAGTTTGTGGATGGTGAAGATTGTATGTATACAGAGGTAGAAAACGAAAAGGAACCTCAGTGGGGTCATTGCCCGTCAACATCTGATGCAGAAGTGCGCCGAGACTATAAATATCAGCTTGAGGCGTTGTTTGTGATTTGCCATATTGCTCTGGTGCCGCATAACCGGAAGAGCCGAATGCCATTGTGTCTCTGAATTGGCCAGGCTTAAAATACCGTGCAATCCCAAAGTCGATTAGGCGTATGCTGCCATTAGGAATCAGCATCACGTTAGAGGGCTTGAGATCACGGAAGATAATTGGCGGTTGATGAGTGTGCATATAGTTAAGAACAATACAAAGCTGAATGCCCACACGCAGCACATCGATCAAATGCAAGAAATAACCACCAATCGTTTGATCCAGATGACGCTCCAGTGTTTCACCCTCAATAAAGTCCATCACAAGATACCAGTGTTCGGTATCCGTAAAATAGTCGTATAGCCTTGGTAAGCCAGGATGCTGCAGATCAGAGAGGACCTGTACCTCTCGATTAAATGATGCAGTGGCGTCAAGCATCTCTTGCTGCTGTAGCCCTGTAAGGCTAATCTCTTTTATGGCGACAATCTTGTTTTGAGAAAGAATATCTTGAGCTTTGAAGACGGAACCGAAGCCACCTTGACCGAGGCGAGAAAGAAGACGATACCGATCATGAAGAAGCACATCAGAGGCTGCGATAACGAGATTCGCAACAGTTGACGGTGTTTCGGGAGGTTCTGGTATTTTTAGAATATATCGACAAGAGTTACAGAGGACAGCATCAATGCTGTTAAGCGACCCACAGTGTTGGCAAAACATGTTTTCCCCACTCTATGATAGAGAAGCATTTCCTGGAATATCTTTCCCCATCTGCTACACTATCTCACCACATATACATATTCATCTACTTATAAAGACGCATAACTTCAAGAAAAGTTTAATGTATGGCCTACATAGGCTATTTCGGTCGCGAACTTAATGTATTTATAGAGGAAAAGACGTTTGTGAATTACTCGGAATGTATTTTTCTCAACTAAGCTAGTCAAAAGTACTTACTTTATTAACCGAATTACTACCACGTCTCATGATGCGTTCTATAGAATATTATAATAAATATTTGGGATAATCCCATCAATATCTTGTGTAGTAAGCAAGTAGAGATACTGATGAGGCTAAAAAAAGGAGAGTGAGGTGGACACAAGGAAGTATCGGAATCAAAGAGGATCGCTTGCAGGGCATAGCGAGGATGATGCTCTAAATGCACCAATGGGGAAGCACGTAAGTAGACGTACTATTTTGCAAACAGGTTTGGGTGTAGCAGTTGTGACGGCAGGCGTTGGCACATTTTGGGGTTTGGAGAGAGGAATATCATTTGCTGATAAACCAACCATAGCAAATCCAGTGGTACCGTGGAATAGTGCTGCGCTACAAGCGATTGGTGATACTGTGACAGGCCCAACGATTGGCGCACGTGGATTAGCAATTGTACATACCTCTATGTACGATGCATGGACTACTTATGACAAGAATGCTATTCCTACACAAAACAATGGTATCACTAAGCAGAAAGACAAGGGAACATTTGCACCTCAGGCGGTTTCCTTTGCAGCGTATCTCGCACTGGTTGACCTATTTCCATCTGAGATAACAGTGTTCAACAACCTGATGAGCAGTCTTGGTTATGATCCTGCCGATACTTCTACGAATACAAGTACACCGAGCGGAGTTGGCAATGTAGCTGCACAGGCCGTTTTGAACTATCGACATCAGGACGGTTCAAATCAATTGGGTAATGCTCCTGGGTCCTCGGGTCCTTATAGTGATTATACTGGCTATACGCCTACACTCGGCAATGTTGACCACTGGCAGCCTTTACCACTTCCAGCAGGTGGTACACAGAAATTCCTTACTCCACAGTGGGGACAGGTCAAGCCTTTTGCGCTCGCAAGTGCGAGTCAGTTTCGTCCGGCTGGTCCTTATCTCTCGTCACAATCTAGCTTTACCGAT
This sequence comes from uncultured Ktedonobacterales bacterium, assembly GCA_964657325.1. Taxonomy (GTDB): domain Bacteria; phylum Chloroflexota; class Ktedonobacteria; order Ktedonobacterales; family Ktedonobacteraceae; genus JBBQVS01. The sequence continues at coordinate 2,232 of CAZZVE010000270.1, read as the reverse complement.
CAAGTGAATGCAGCACTACAACTGAGTGCGGGTCTCAATGATACGAGTAAAATGACTGCTGAATATTGGGCGGATGGTCCTCATTCTGTCACGCCTCCGGGTCACTGGGACTTGCTCTCACAATTTGTTCTGGCGCAAGAAGCCTCGAAGAAAGACAAGCACGCGTTATCTGATGACATTATGCTGTTCTTTATCCTGACCAACGCGATTTTCGATGCGAGTATTGCTTGCTGGGAATGTAAGCGTTATTACGATTCGTGCCGTCCAATCAGTGCGGTGCATACTCTCTTTGGTGGGAAACAGATTACAGCCTGGGCTGGTCCTAAGCAAGGTACTCAGACATTCGATGGTAGCTTGTGGATAAGTTATATCAAAACTCCTGCATTTCCTGAATATGTATCGGGGCATAGTACGTTTAGTGCGGCGGGTGCGTATGTGCTTAAGCAGGCAACGGGTAGCGACACGTTTGGCGACTCCTACACAGCCGCCGTGGGTTCCTCAACTATCGAGCCAGGTGTGACGCCGACAAGCAGTGTGACGCTCTCCTGGCCTACTTTTTCCGCCGCCGCGATTGAGGCTGGCATGTCACGTCGCTATGGCGGTATCCATTTTCAGAAGGCTGACGAAGATGGTAGAACGTTGGGACAACAGGTCGCGGCACAAGCTTGGACAAAAGCTGTTTCGTACATTAGTGGTGGAAAGTAGTCCGACACATGTATTCTTATGCAGAAGGTGGACATTCTGCATAAGAATACATGAAATGCTTATGGAAGAGCGCGAGTAAAAGTAGCTACACAAACATCTTGCATACATCCTTAGACCATACGGAAAGGGAGAAAGATCATGGCAACGCTACCGTTTTCAAACAGTACCACGACTACTACCAACTCTTACTCTACAGTGACAAAGCCACGCAACATGTATCGCACACTACGCGAACAGATACATCGCAAGCAGGTTGTAAATGCTATTCTTCTCGTTATTGCGTTGTTTCAACTGATAGACTTGCCCGGAGCGATTCTTATGAAGAGTCCTTCCGCGGTTGGAACTGTCGTTCTGGGTCTGGCCTTATGCTTTATCGCCTTGTTATTTAATCAAATGGGCAAAGTCACGATTGTAAGCATCCTGCTCATTGCGGTAGTGGATCTTGGATGTGGCTTGATGCTGCTGACAACGCCTATGGGACTAGGCGTCAGTGATCTGCCGACATTTGATGTGCTCATTGTGTCGGAACTTATTGCGGTTTCTCTGCTTCCTCCCATCAGCGTTTTTCCTATTGCCCTCAGTAACATTGCGTTTATTGTTGCTGATCTTGCGTTTCAGCCGAAGACAGACGAATTGCATATGGTTTTGACTTCTAGCATGGGTTTCAATGCCATCGCGCAACCAATTGCTTTGCAGATTGTTGTGGCTATCGTCTCCTTTATTTGGGTACGTAATGCCCTCGTTGCCTTAGCAAGGGCAGACCGTGCAGAGGAGATCGCTGAAATGCAGCAGCGAGAGGCGGAAATGCAGCGTCGTGAAGCTGAGCGTCAACGTCATCTTGACGAAGGTGTCCAGCATCTCTCGCAGATATTGGTGCAAGCTGCCAATGGAAACCGCGCTATCCGTGCACAGATGAATTCAGACAATATGCTGTGGCGCGTTGGCAACTCGCTCAACCTGCTCTTGACGCGCTTAATGCGGACAGGGCAGTTGGAGCAAGAAAATAAGCGACTCCGCGCCGAGGTGACGACATTAATGGAGGCTCGCCATATGGATCGAATGAGGGCACGCATGACGATAACACTAGAAAACGAAGCTCAAAAAAGAGGATAAGTTGTATGGCTATCTCCAACATATGTTTTAGCGTGCCAACCGCGTTGCTCGTGTTGCTAGCAAGTGTGGTTCCGGCTTTTGGCTTCTATGTGGGACGCGTCATATATACTTCCAGGAGAAAAGCGAACAGGTTACATACTTGTGTTGGCTGTGTTCCTGCAAGAGTAACGCAAGTGACACTAGAAGACTCAACATGGCACGATGGTTGGGTGGTGAAAGCACTGTGGGAGGATGAGAACAAGCGAGAATCATATATGTTCAAGAGTACTCCACAAGAATTTCGTCCAAAGCAGCAGATCGGGGATAGTGTACTTGTCCTCGTTGAGTCCGTAAACCCTGTGAGATACACGGTAGAATTGTGATGCCTACAAGCCAGTAATTCTATGCATTGAATTTGCTCTTAAAAGAAAGAAG
>CAZZVE010000269.1:0-5630 GCA_964657325.1 uncultured Ktedonobacterales bacterium | reverse complement strand
GACCTCTGGTAACAGACGTAGCGAAGCGGCCCTAATGACCGAACGGCTTCTTTCTATAACATTCTCTTCACGGTGATGTACGTCGTCTCCTCTGCTTTACACTTTTGCAGTTCTATGCAATCTGATGTAGTTAAATGATAGCTGAGGCGTTCGACAAAATTGAGGTAAAGAACATGATACAGTTATGAAAAAACTAGCCCTCTTCTACAGATTATTTATAGAAGAGGGCTTTTTATTTGTTTTACAACTGAGAAGCAAAACTCTATAAAAAATGTGGATATTCGTATGTTCTTTCTGTACAGGATTGTTACATAAAAATGCGCTATAGCATTTTTATCACTCAATCTCCCCATAATGACTATTTGGTGATGATTTTCGCGTTATCTCTTGACAAACGATAAACATTGTGTTTACATTATACATATCCACTTATTCTCATCTAAGGGAATACCTACGAAAACGGTGTGTGACATACAAAAAGACGTACTATAACATTGCCCATATTTATGTATGTACTTTGTGCATATCGTTTGTTATGATGGTAAGAGGTCAATTGCAGGATTTGTTGCTTGTCAATTGATACAATCCAAAGGGTGTATTCCCACTATCTATGTTTCTCTTACAGGAGGTATGCTCATGGCTCGTCGAAACACTATGGAAGTTCTCGCTAATGAGACAAGTACTGCAGATGTACAGCCAGTTCAGCACGACGAATTGTTAACCGTACACGAGGTTGCACGTCGTCTACGTGTTGATGATACGACAGTACGTCGCTGGATCAACAATGGTATTCTGGAGGCCATTACGCTTCCCCACAGTGGCAAACGTCGTGGGTATCGTGTTAAGCAATCAACTCTTACTGAACTGCTGAAGGCACCAGCTCTTCCGGCCTAAAACTTCTATTCATAGGATAAAAGTAAGCTATCCCTATCCCTAATTTTTGAGTATCAGAGATGTTCCGCATAACATTATGTAGTGTTATGTGGAACATCTCTGATTTCACATAGAGACATTTGCGCTAGAGGCTTGCTTTATAACCGCATTCATGGTTAAATGCCCCAATATGACAGAGGAATTTTCAAAACAGCAATATAATTATAGAGCGTTTGAGGAACTTATCGCAGGAGAAGACACAGCTATTGATGTTGCAAAAGCAGCCCTTCTCATTGCAACTATTGAGTACCCTTCCCTCGATGTCGAACACTCTCTCGCCACACTCGATGCGCTCGCGTATCGGGTCCGTGTCATACTTAGTCTTTCTGAGACTGACATATATCTTCCTGAGACGATTGCCCCTCTCACTGTCATTGATGCAATAAACAAGGTACTTTTTGAGCAGGAAGGTTTCCGAGGAAACGAGAGCGATTATTATAACCCAGATAATAGTTTTCTCAACAGAGTTCTTGAGCAACGTGTTGGTATACCTATCTCGCTTTCACTTCTTTATATGGAGATAGGAAAACGTGTCGGGTTGCTCATAGAAGGCATAGGTCTGCCCTTCCACTTTGTCGTTCGCTGTACACTACCTACAGAGATTCTTTACATCGATCCGTTTGAAGGTGGTCTACTGCTAAGTGAGCAGGATTGCCGAGAGCGCATACGTCGCTTTTCGCATGGAAAGATGACTCGTCTACCACGTCACTTGTTTGAACCAATAAAGCCAAAACAACTACTCGTACGTATGCTTGGCAACCTCAAAGACATTTACCTTCACAAAGAAGACTATAAGAAATCCCTACTTGTAGCAAACTATATTCTCCTGCTAATTCCTGATGCAGCACGTGAGGTACGAGATCGCGGTATCATACATCTTCAATTAAAACATTATGCAAAAGCGTTGCACGACCTCAAAGTATATTTGAAACTTGAACCACAGGCCAGTGATAAGCATGAGATGCTGAGTCATATTAAGACAATACAGCAAACAATTGCTATGATGAATTAGAGCTTCAAAGACAATGCCGAATACATTTCATCCAAAAAGCGGCTCGGTCTTCTCTCTAAGAGTTGTGTTTCGATAAAGCCGTTCTTGCTCGCTAACATCTTCCACGTCTCATATGAGAATGGATAGGGAACCCACATATTGCCACGATCCACATTGTATTCTACCAAGAGCAACCTACCTCTTGGACGCAAATAGCTAGCAACGCGTTGTAGCACATCGTCTTTCTTGCGTACAAAGTGGAGCGAGTTTGCCATGACAACACCGTCAAGTTGTGGCAGATTCAACGGACGTGTAAAGTCTGCCGTAATATACGTCACGTCCATAGAGGGCGAGAATTGACGCATTGCTTGTTCTTGTTGCCTCAATACGCCGCTATCTTTATCTACAGAGTAAATGCGCCCAGTTGGACCAAGCAGTTCCGCGAGGGCAAGGGTGAAGGCTCCTGAACCTGAGCCGAGATCAGCCCAGATACCACCCAATTCAGAAACGCCTTTACGTAAAAGATGTACATGGTCGGTATGGTTCATACTCTTTCCCCTATCTCGTCAACGGGCAGACCTTCTAGTTGCATAATCTTGAGGGCGTTGGTGGTAGGAGAAGGACCGGAGCGTATATGATAATCAAAGACCATCTCGCCATCAACCACGTCCTCTTTAAAGTGGTAGTTTGTAACACCAGGAAGCGTGTTTGCAAGTGTTACAAGCTCAAGGTCATGTGTTGAGATGCAACCAAGACAATCTCGTCCGACAAGTGCATGCACAAAAGAGCGGCTTCCAATTAGACGCTCACGATTGTTTGTACCTTTGAATATTTCGTCTATAAGAAAGAATAGTGGATAGCCTTCTTGTTGCAGTTCCGTAAGCAGTGCTTTGAGTCGTCGCACCTCCGCGTAGAAGTAGGAATAGCCGTCTGTTACTGAATCGCTCACCTTGATACAGGTAAACACTCTGAATAGCGTCGTGGAAAACGTACTGGCGTTGACAGGTCCACCCGCGAAAGCCAGACACAGGTTGATACCAAGTGTACGTAGAAAGGTACTCTTGCCAGACATATTTGAGCCGGTGATAATCACAACTTCACCTTGCTTATAAAATGTGAAATCGTTCGTCACCTTCTGCTCATCCACTAGTAACGGATGTCCCAATCCAGTAGCCTCGAAAAGAGCATGCTGATTTGTACCATTTGCAGTAATAGCAGGAAATGTATACGTTGGATTCAGATAGGCAAACGAGGCAAGCGAGTTCAAAGCCTCTAGCTCAAACCATACATTAAGCCATTGTGGAAGGTATGCAGCGATTTGGACCTTGTAGCGTCTCAATCGGTAAGCGCAATAGTTGTCCCACGGCACAAGAGCATTGATGGGCAACCACAGATACGGATTTTTCGCTAGCGTCGCTGCATTCGCGATTCTGGCAAGACCCTTAAGAAGTTGCGAGGGACGGTGTTCTCGATCTACAAAAAATGGTTCACATAATGTTCTCAAACGAGAGTTCGTAGGATAGGGATATTTTTCCAGATACTCGAACACAGTGCTTGTGGTGGCAAAGGCATCACGTAGATAGTAAGCATCTTCAAACACGTCACCACGTATCTTCTTCGTGTTCAGAAAAAGAAACAGTGAACACAGTAGTGAAGCAATCCATAAAGGTGAAAGGAGACCAATGACATTTAATATCGCCAGTATAAGTGTTATAACACAAAGCGCGAGAGATGCCCATAGTAGAGTGGGCAACGCTGCGGTCCCGTTCATTTGGTTCAGCCATGTGGTCAGGCGATTCCCTTCTAATTGCTCAGCAATTTGACGTGATGCGAGCAGTGATTTGAGAGTGAGTTTGTCACGAAACCGTGTAAGTGGTACTAATTCACGCACTAACGCTTGTCTACCACCTGTCGTATTCATGTCAGGAGAGATCGTAAGCAACCATTCGCGCAGACGCCTTGTCCCCTCACCTGATACAGCAGTATTTAAGAGGCGATGGAGGGAACGCTCGCCCGTGATATCAAGATCGGACTCGAAGGGATGTCCGGTTTGTAGTGCTGTCACAGGAACAGCAGGAATGACGCTCCAATTCAGGCGCATACGCGCAATATGTGTAGATTTGATATACGACCAAACTTTATGTCGTACTATACTTCTGTCGATCTTGCCCTGAAAGTATGCGACAACAGAAAACGCGATTAGGGCGAGCAACGCAAGTATTATCGCAAGCCACCACTTCGCAACCACATAGCCTAAGACAGCTAGCACGATGCCACCAAAGAAGATTGCCACACGCGTCCACGAATAGCGGTTACTACGCTGATCGAGTATTTTGATACGTCTTGTGAGACGGGATATTTGTCGTTCGAGAGCTTCTATACGCTCTTGTTTTGTCGTCACAGTATGTTCGTTCCTCTTGTACGGGTCTGATTTATCACACCCTATTTACACATTATATAGTGGGTAGGGTGTGATAAATCAGACCCGTACAACCTCTCCTATCATAATCCTATTTGCATTGTCGGGCAAGAACATAGCATCATATCGTTCCAAAAGCGTATCATGAGAAAAGTACATTTTCTGTTCCCGTGGACATATTTGTTCGCGTTTGGGAAGAAGTATTGTAAGAAAGGGTACCTATTTACTATGGAGCTGACAAACAAAGGCGTTTTCATTTCGGGTGGAGCATCGGGCTTAGGGGCTGCCTGTGCACGCCTTCTGACACAAGCCGGAGCAAAAGTGGTCATAGCCGACCTGAATAGCGAACTGGGCGAGGGTCTTGCGAAAGAGTTAGGCGGCTCAACACATTTCGTGAGGACGGACGTTACAAACGAAGAAAGCACACAGGCTGCCATTAAAGCTGCTGTTGACGCTTTTGGAAGTCTGCATGTTACAATCAACTGTGCAGGTATTGGCAATGCGGAGCGCGTAATTGGGAAAAATGGCCCCGCGAGTCTTGCAGGCTTCACAAAGGTTATTCAAGTCAACCTGATTGGCACATTCAACGTGATACGACTCGCGGCGACGGCAATGGCTGAAAATCAGCCAGAGGGAGACGGTGAGCGTGGAGTGATCATCAACACGGCCTCAGTTGCGGCCTTCGATGGTCAGATTGGACAGGCGGCTTATTCTGCCTCTAAAGGTGGCATTGTGGGTATGACGCTACCAATCGCGCGTGACCTTGCGCGTACTGGTATTCGCGTGATGACAATTGCGCCAGGGTTGTTTGATACTCCATTGTTAGCAGGCTTACCAGAACCCGCGCGTCAGTCACTCGGTCAGCAGGTACCCTTTCCATCACGTCTCGGACAACCCAGCGAATATGCAGCACTGGCGAAACATATTATTGAAAACCCGATGCTGAACGGCGAAGTTATCAGACTTGATGGTGCGATAAGGATGGCTCCGCGTTAACATACAGCTTTTCTGCCGCATCATCTGCTACCACATTAATACCTGCGTAACTAATACTATTGAGGGAGAAACCAGTGAGTTGGCATCCTCCCTCTTCTTGTCTGTTGCGCAAGCTGCTTGAAAATATAAAGTATCCACTCCTTTGACATATATTTGCTACTGTACTATCTCCCCAGACTTCTCAAGGGCATATATTATGCTCTCTTCGGTTGGTTCAAATCCTATGCGCTCGGCGAACTCCTGCTAAAATCACATACGGTACCACCATTCACAATCTTCATGATCTTTTGT
>CAZZVE010000268.1:0-5680 GCA_964657325.1 uncultured Ktedonobacterales bacterium | reverse complement strand
CAGGGGCAAGCCCTGTCACTACTATACTTTCCACCACTGTGGGGCTTCGCCCCGCGAGTCCATATATAGGAGTGACAGGGCTTGCCCCTGTCATGCTGCCCACTGCGCGATAGATGTATAAATATATTGGAGTTAATGCCCCACAAACCTCTCGCAAGCGGATATAATAAGGGAAACACCTCTTCTAGTGAATGAAGGAGACATCAAATGACGACTCTACGTGGAGATCGTACGCCTTTATGGGAGCCGACTGAAGCGACGAAGCAACAGGCGAACATCATGCAGTATATGCGTTGGCTTGCCGACACGAAGAACTTGCACTTTGCGACGCGCAGCGCGTTATGGCAATGGTCCGTTGACTCGCTTGAAGATTTTTGGGCCTCGATCTGGGACTATTTTGCAGTGAAAGCCTCCCAACCGTATACGACAGTCCTGGTAGAGAGGAAAATGCCCGGCGCGTCCTGGTTTGTGGGCGCAAAACTCAACTATGCAGAACACGTCTTTAGAAATGCATCATCTGAGCGGCCCGCTCTTCTCTTCCGTTCCGAGCGTCATACCCTACGAGAAGTTTCATGGGACGAATTGGCTACAAAGGTAGGATCTATCGCGCATGCTCTACGTGAGTTAGGAGTGCAACGCGGCGATAGAGTGGTTGCCTATATGCCCAACGTGCCAGAGACGCTGATGGCGTTTTTAGCTTGCGCGAGCATTGGTGCTATCTGGTCAAGTTGCGCACCGGATTTTGGTACAAGTACAGTGATTGACCGTTTCAAGCAAATAGAGCCGAAGGTTCTGTTCGCCGTTGATGGCTATCAGTATGCTGGCAAGACATTTGATCGACGCGCTATTGTGACAGACTTACAGCAAGCGTTGCCAACAATCCAAAAAACGGTGCTCTTCCCCTACCTCTTTGGTGATGCGGAACCTATTACTCTTGCAAATAGTGTTGCATGGAGTGAGCTGCTGACTCACCCTTCTGCTTTGACGTTCGAGCAGGTTCCCTTCGATCATCCTCTATGGATTCTTTACTCTTCTGGTACAACAGGTTTACCGAAGGCGATTGTACAAGGACACGGTGGTATCCTGTTAGAACACCTGAAGAGTATTTCGCTAGAACTAGATATAAAAACAGGTGATAGATTCTTCTGGTTTACGACAACTGGCTGGATGATGTGGAATCTGGTCATTGGTGGCTTACTTGTTGGAGCAACGGTGCTTATGTATGATGGCAGTCCTGGCTATCCGGATATCGGTACGCTTTGGAAGTTTGCCGAAGATACGGGTATGACGCTTTTCGGCACCAGTGCGGGTTACATTGCATCGTGTATGAAAGCAGGTATTACGCCGGGGAAGACATATAACCTGAATAAGATACGCGAGATCGGCTCTACAGGTTCTCCATTGCCGCCAGAAGGCTTCCATTGGATTTATGAAAATGTGAAGTCAGATGTATGGTTAGCTTCTATGAGTGGCGGGACCGATGTCTGCTCTGGTTTTGTGGGTGGCTCTATTCTACTGCCCGTTTACGAGGGCGAGATACAGGGACGTGGACTTGGCTCAAAGGTTGAGTCATTTGATGAGCAAGGGCAACCCCTGATTGATGAAGTGGGCGAACTGGTGATTACCGAACCAATGCCCTCGATGCCGCTTTTCTTCTGGAATGATGAAGGTGGCAAACGCTACCTCGATAGCTACTTTGAGATGTATCCGGGCATCTGGCGACACGGCGACTGGCTTCGTATTACGCCGACAGGAAGCGTAGTCATCTATGGGCGTTCCGACTCCACGATCAACCGTATGGGTATCAGAATGGGTAGTAGTGAGATTTATCGCATCGTCGAGGGTTTTCCAGAAATACTCGATAGTCTCATCGTTGGCGTCGAACTACCAGGGGGCAAGTACTATATGCCACTCTTTGTGGTGTTGCGTGATGGTGTAGTTCTTGATGACAGCTTGAAGGCACGTATCAAAGAGCAGCTAAAACGCAATGTGTCACCACATCACGTTCCCGATGAGATACTACAGATCGCAGAGGTGCCGCGTACACTTAGTGGCAAAAAGCTTGAGGTCCCTGTCAAGAAGCTGTTTTTAGGTATGCCCATCGAAAAGGCTGTGAGCGTGGACGCAATGGCAAACCCACAATCCATCGAGTACTTTATTGACCTAGCGAAAAATAAAGATATCTTGAAGGAGGCGAGATAGCTATGCAGATTGAAGAGACGATAGCCATTCGTACAGGCGAGAGTTTTGATCTGCCAGCAATAGAACAGTATCTTCGTAAGCATATCGAGGGGCTAGGTGAAGGAACGCTACAAGTGCGCCAATTTCCTTCGGGGGCCTCTAACTTGACCTACCTGCTACAAGTTGGTACATGGGAAGGCGTGTTGCGACGGCCACCATTTGGGCCTGTGCCGCCAAAAGCACACGATATGGAGCGCGAGTCTGGCCTGCTGCAAAAAGTACATCCAGTATTCGCGCTTGCACCCAAACCCTATGTCTTTTGTAACGATTTGAGCATCATGGGCGTGCCGTTTTATGTAATGGAACGCAAACGCGGTGTGGTGCTGAACGATACCTTTCCACCAGGAGTAACACCGAGCGAGGAGATTGGGCGTGGTATCTCATTGACGACGGTGAATACGCTCGTACACATTCATGGTATCGACTGGCAAGCGGCGGGTTTGGGTGTGCTGGGGCATCCCGAAGGCTTTTTAGGGCGGCAGGTGAAAGGCTGGATTGAACGCTATGCTCGTGCCAAGACGGACGACATAGCACAAGTCGAGCCGCTCACACAATGGCTTGTAGCTCATACACCGTCGAGTCCCGCGCCATCGCTCATTCACAATGATTTTAAACTGAATAATATGTTGTTTAGTCTTGAGGATGTGACACAGGCCACCGCCGTGCTTGACTGGGAGATGGCGACAATCGGCGATCCGCTCTTCGATCTTGCTGTCTCGCTGTGCTACTGGATTCAGCCGGACGATTCGGGGGACTTGAGAGAGGTTTTGCCAACGGTGACAACCTCGCCCGGCTTTCTCACACGCGCACAATTTATCGAGGCATACGCGCAAAAGAGCGGGCGTGATATCTCCTCGATGCAATTCTACATGGCGTTCGCGTACTTCAAACTCGCCGTCATTCTTCAGCAGATTTACGCTCGCTGGAAACATGGGCAGACACAAGATGCACGTTTCGAGGTGTTTGGTAAACGTGTACACACTCTTGTCTTGCATGCCGCATATCTAACGGAGAATCATAACATATGAACGAATGATACGAAATTGTTCCATGAAACCTACAGGTTTCATGGAACAATTTCGTATCATTCGTTCATAGAAAAGAACAAAAGGAACATACTATCTATGGCTTTCCCTGCATATCCTACAACTGACCGCCAGAAAAAACTGGTCGGCATCGCAAGCGAACTTGCAATCACGTTCGCTAAACGCGCGAACGAGAACGATTGGGCGGGTAGATTCCCTCTCGAAAATTATAAAGACTTACAAGCGTCGGGCTATCTGACGCTGACCGTACCGCGTGACTTTGGTGGTTGGGGTGCCGACCTGCTCGAAGTCTCGCTGGCCCAGCAACAACTGGCCCAGGGCGATGGTGCAACCGCGCTTGTAATGAGCATGCATCTTTCCCATGTCGCAAAGTTAGCCGAAAACGTGACTGGCCCTAACGCCTTTTTCGAGCGTCTCTGCCATGCGATTGTGAACGATGGCGCGATAATCAATGCCGCGGCAAGCGAACCCGCAACGGGTAGTCCCAGTCGTGGTGGTAGACCAACGACCATTGCACGTCGTCAACAAGATGGTTCGTGGATTGTGACAGGTCGCAAAACGTTTACAACAGGTAGCCCCATCCTCTCGTTTTTCATCGTTACCTGTAGCATTGAAGATACGACGGGTCTAACTCCTTTGAGCGTTGATCGTGGTTCGTTCCTGATTCCGCGTACCGTACAGGGTTTGCAGGTCAAAGATACCTGGAACTCGTTAGGTATGCGTGGTAGTGGTAGCAATGACCTGATTCTCGATAACGTACATGTGGACGCCGATGCATTCGTGGATGAGCAAATCCCAACAAACCCAGAGTCGCAAACCCGCCTCGCAGCATGGTCGTTTCCGACGACTGCCGTGTATCTCGGCATCGCTACGGCAGCACGTAATGAAGCCATCGCCTTTGCTCGTAAACGCAAGCCAACTTCGCTCGACAAGCCTATCGCTAGCGTACCACATATCCAAGAGAAGGCAGCGAGAATGGAGCTAGCCTTATTGCAGAGTCGCGCCGTGTTCTACGGTATTGCCGCACAGTTTAGCGAGGACCCAAATAGCATACCAGCCAGTCAATTCGCCGCCGCGAAATATATAGTAAGCAATTCCGCGATAGATATTGTCGATACCGCCATGCGACTCATGGGTGCGGCAAGTCTCTCCATGACGATGCCCATGCAACGCTACTACCGCGATGTTCGCGCAGGTTTGCAGCATCCACCTATTGATGATGCTGCGATCTCTATGATTGGGAAATACGCGCTGGAAGAGAAATAGGCATAAGAAAAACGCGGCATGTCACGTCGTGACATGCCATGTTTTTCTTATGCTATGCATCTTTGTCCTCTGAATACACAAAGATCCACCCAAGATAATCATGTGGACGTGTCAGCACTAGAGGTGTCCATGTTGGTGGAGAGCGTAGCACTGCTTCATCACCTTGTCGTGTACTAAGCCATGCTGCGTAATAGCGTGGGATGCTCAGAATTGCCTCAAACCGAATATTGGTAATCGGGTTTCCTTCGAGTTCAACACCATTAAAGAAGGAGCGTACAAGCATTTCACGCTTGTACTTGTTGTCTTGCTCTCGCGTGCTCTTTTCGTTCATTTATCGCTTCTCTTCCTTCTCTTGTGCTGACTGTCCAAGAATTAGAGCACGGACCTCGTCTATGTCAATAAGCTGTGCTAACGAGCGGTGATGTTGGGCGATGTTCTCCATACGAGCCGTGATAAAGTCGTGCCGTGCCGTGATTGCCATGCCCTCCAAGCCCCGTTGTGCCGCCTCGTACTCCATATCGATCTGCTGGAGCAGACGTGCTACCTCACTATTTCCCATTGCTATATCTCCTTATAGGGGTAGGCTGACGTATTGGTCCGAGGTTCTTGAGACGTATACCTTGTACGTTGTCAAAGGTGTAGCTGTGCTGTCCGTTCGTGCGCACTGAGAAGGACGAGAGGATATAGACCGCCTCGATAGGGTAGACGCTGATACCATGCTCCATCCAATACACGACGCGTAGGTGAACCTTCGCTGCCTGTGCCACCTCGAAATAACTCAAATTGTAGCTTTCACGAAGTTGACGCAGCGTTGGCAAGTTGTGACGAAAAAGCGGAAACGGTATGGTGTCTTGCTCCGTGATGGGACGTTTGTACATGGTTCCTCCTTGTGTTATCAGCATTTCTAATTATGCTATACTATCTCAAAGTAAGAAAAGACTAAGAGATTATGCTTGACAAACACGCAAGAAATTTCTATCAAAGCTTCATAGTGCTTCATTCTTGCTCAAGTATCATTATGAATGAGAATAATGGGAAAACAACAAATATTCTGTGAAAGACTGAGAAGTTTTCGCGTCGCAAATGCTGAACACGAAAAGCAAAGAGGGAAACTTGAGAAATGAGAT
>CAZZVE010000267.1:0-5699 GCA_964657325.1 uncultured Ktedonobacterales bacterium | reverse complement strand
GAATATCTATATATTTGTGATGAGTAGAGCATCCACGTATGCTCTACTCATCACAAATATATTGCTATAATTACGGCTCATCTGTATACTATTGACATCTACCTCAATTGGCAGACATATGTTGTTCCGCTATTTTTTGGAGGATCAAGCGTATATGGAGATGACCGATAGGCCAGATATCAGTGTAAGCACACAGATACCCGCAGAGCGGCGGCGGCTGTCCGTCTTCGATCAAATCAACCTGAATGTTTTTTGGATTGCAAACAATTTCCATTGGCAAGCTTTATTAGCAGTTGTTATCCCTAGCATGGTAGCAACGTTCCTAGACCCTGCTCACAAGGATATCAATCTTGCAATTGTCGTCAATGTGGGAACGTTGGTTGCCTTTGTCGTCAATCCACTTGTAGGAGCCATTTCCGATTATGCGACGTTTCGCATGGGTCGTCGTCGTCCATTTATGATCGTTGGCACGATTTTCAACGTGGTTGTGCTAGTCTTGTTCGCATTTGCACCCTCATGGTTTTCGGCTGGTGCACTTCTCTTCACCTTCGCAGTCCTCTTTATCCTCTTACAGTTCAGCAATAACCTGGCAAACTCGCCGTGGAGCGCGATTATTGCGGATAAGGTACCATACAACCAGCGTGGCCTCTCCTCAGGCTTTAACGGTCTTTTCACTTTGCTTGGTACCATTCTCGGCTCGGTTGTAGCGGGCATCATTTTGGGTGGCAATATGGCTCTTCCACTGTACAAAAATGCTGTGGTACAAGTATTTTTGCTGATCGCGGTAGTGCAAATTGTGTTTGTGGCCTACACAGTGCTGACCGTGAAAGAGGTAGCACTGCCACCAGAGCAACATGTTAAACTGAACATTGCCTCTTTTTTCAAACGCTTTCTATTCAAGCCCTCGCAGTACCCCGATATATCGTGGGTATTACTGGCACGCTTTCTCGTCATGATGGGCATTTGGAGCGTGTACTACTTCCTGCTGTACTACTTTGATGACGTGCTTGGTGGCAAAGGCGTGAAGACGATTGTGCTTGGCACACCTTTCTCTGGCGCACAGTTCAATGGTGTATTGTTTCAACCAGTACTGTTACTCCTGGCATTACCAACCTCTATTTTTGCGGGCTGGGCTTCAGATCGCTGGGGGCGTAAAAGTTTAGTCTATCTGTCAGGTGTGATGATGGCTGTTGTATGCATCATTTTCATCCTTTTCCAAAATCAGTATGCCGCGCTCATTGCTGGTGCTTTTTTTGGAATTGGCTATGGTGCTTATACGAGTGTTGACTGGGCATTGACAACAGATGTATTGCCGCCAACAGACGAGGCAGGAAAGTTTATGGGTATCTGGTCGGCAGTCGGCATTCTACCGCAAGTAGTAGGCATTACAGTTGGTGGTGTCATTCTACAATTGTTACAGACGCTCCCTAACCATATAGGTTATACGTCGCTTTTCGGGCTAACAGTTGTCTATATCGCTTTAGGCACATTGGTTATCAGACAAGTCAAGGGAGCGAGATAAAGTATAGTTGATGTCCGATAGTGATAATCACCATCGGACATCAACTATACTTCTCTTACTTTTATACTGTATCCGGCACAAGTTTGCGCTCATACTGTTCGCGCGCTAGCTGAATTTGGTCGTAATACTCTTCCGCCCATGTACAAATACCCTTGAGCAGTTCG
The DNA here is from genome assembly GCA_964657325.1 of uncultured Ktedonobacterales bacterium. Classification (GTDB taxonomy): domain Bacteria; phylum Chloroflexota; class Ktedonobacteria; order Ktedonobacterales; family Ktedonobacteraceae; genus JBBQVS01. Next base: position 4,013 of record CAZZVE010000267.1, on the reverse strand, counting down.
CCAAACGTCTCGCCCAAGGGTGTTAGCGTATATTCAACACGTGGCGGTGTGGTTGGATAAGCTTTGCGCTCCACGAGGCCGTCACGTTCCAGATTGCGCAGTGTTTGAGTGAGCATCTTTTGTGAAATGCCTTGAATTTCGCGTCTCAGTTCGCCATGTCTTTTTACGCCATATGCCAGTGCAGAGAGAACGAGTATGGTCCACTTTTCCGCCATTAAACTCAGTACCTCCCTTGAACCGTAGCGCATGTCAAATATCGTTGGTTGAGAGATTTCCAGTTCTTCCATCTAGCTCTACCTTCGTCTTTCTATTAGGCACTTTGAGGTACCTACTACCTGAACAGGATACATGATGTTATAGTAATTTCAGGCATAGAGATGTCAATTTTTTACTTCACACAATTGATAGCGAAATAAGAAGAGCGAGGACAAAGGTATGACCACCACCCCACAGTGCACACATCTCGATCAGATAAAGGAAGTTACTCCCAGCGCAAACGGGTGCGAGGATTGTTTGAAAATAGGCGATACATGGGTGCATCTACGCCTGTGTTTGTCATGCGGTCACGTTGGTTGCTGTGACTCATCAAAGAACAAGCACGCGACAAAGCACTTTCACGCCACGAACCATCCAATTATCGCATCGTTTGAGCGTGGTGAGGATTGGGGTTGGTGCTACATTGATCAGGTGGAACTCGAATTTGCAGATTAGGGCTGCTCGTCATTAGAAAGCATATTCAAGGAGAGAAAGCAATGTCGCATAAAGTACATCTCGCAGTACCTGTTAGTACACACGATCACAGTCAGGGGTCCGCTGACGCTCCTGTGACATTAGTGCAGTATGGTGATTACGAATGTCCTTATACGCGCCAATCGACAACAGGAGTGAGAGCGATTCAGCAACAGCTTGGCTCACAGTTGCGTTTCGTCTTTCGCAACTTTCCCCTTACCGAAATTCACCCTCATGCATTGCATAGTGCCGAAGCTGCTGAAGCTGCGGATGCACAGGGGAAGTTCTGGGAGATGCACGACTACATTTTCCATCATCAACACACTCTGGAAGATGCAGACTTGAAGCGTTTTGCGGAAGCTGTTAGCCTGGATGTTGTACAGTTTGAGCAAGACATAACCCAACACCAGCATCTTCATCGCGTTGAGGCCGACCTGGAGGGCGGCGAACGTAGTGGAGTCCAGGGCACACCAACATTTTATATTAATGGTATCCGTCACGATGAATCATGGGAGCAAGAGGCACTACTGGCGGCAATCGAAAGAGTGCTGAAAGCTTGAAAGGATTGTTTTGGCTATGACATCGCTCAATCAGTCCAAAGAAATCTTTCCACCGCTTCCTCTTGAAGCATGGGAAGAGACAAAGAAAACGCTACACCGCTTCGCGCAGGTTGTAGGAAAGATTCGCCTTGCTGCCATGCCACATATGAACCACTGGTGGCAGGCAACCCTCTATGTGACGACCAGAGGGATTACCACGAATCCGATGCCTTACGGGGACATGCATTTCGCTATAGACTTCGATTTCATCGACCACAATCTGGTCATCACGACTGATACGGGTCAGGTAGAATCCTTCTCTTTACCAGGACTTTCTGTAGCGCAATTTTATGAGCAAGTGTTTGCGAACCTGACAAAGTTAGGCATTTCCATCTCCATTCTTGCAAAAACTTATGACTTGAAGCCTGCCGACTCTTTCGCAACCGATACAGCCCATGCGACGTATGACAAGGAATATGTTCAACGTTACTGGCGTATCCTGGTGCAGATAGACTCGGTCTTCAAAGAATTCAGTGGTCGCTTTACTGGCAAATCCAGCCCTGTACACCTGTTCTGGCACACATTTGACTTAGCGGTGACGCGCTTTTCAGGCAGACGTGCACCAGACCGTCCCGAAGCTAATCGTCCTACGCGTGAGTCGTACTCGCATGAAGTAATCAGCTTCGGTTTCTGGGCTGGTGATGATGTTACGCGTTTTCCTGCCTTCTATTCGTATACCGCGCCCGAACCTGCTGGCTTAACTGATACTCCTCTTGAACCTAAAGAGGCGTTTTGGAATACCGCAGCGACAGGATCGCTCGCATTGTTAAAGTACGAAGATCTGCGGAACCTGGACAACCCAAAAACTGCTCTACTCGATTTCCTGGAGAGTGCGTACCGCGCGGGTGCTACTGCTGCTCATTGGGATATTGATGCGTTCACAACACTTACATTTGCGAAATAAGATAACGTATCACGAATCGGGAATGAAAACAAAACTCTTTCTTGTTGCAGATAGTAGGAATAAATAAACGCGGATATTCTATAAGGGGCTATAATTCATTACGCTCTTGCCAGCATTACATAGCGCGGCGGGGTGTAATGAATTATGACCCCTACAATTTGTTCGATACAACATATGCGACACAGGAAGTAGTTATTCATACATGAACACCTCTACCCGCGACATAAGCCCACCACAAGCAGCATCTACGAATGACGCTAATACAACAAAGAGTCAAAAGGCAGCAGAAAGACGTTCTTTGTTTGTGCTGATTCTCTTATGTAGCGCACAATTTATGGTTGTGCTTGATTTTTCTATCGTTAACGTAGCTTTACCCGCGATACAACGCGACCTCGGTTTCACAACGCAAAACTTGCAATGGATTGTAACGGCGTATTCGCTGACATTCGGTGGCTTTCTCCTGCTTGGTGGGCGCATTGGTGATCTGTTTGGTCGTCGTCGTTTATTCATGATAGGGCTTGTGCTATTTGCCTTTGCCTCGTTTATGGGGGGTATTGCACAGTCGCCACTCTGGCTGATTATTGCTCGTGCAGTGCAAGGCTTAGGGGCCGCGATTATTTCACCTACATCGTTCTCGCTCATCACGACTACGTTTCACGAAGGACCACCACGCAATAAAGCTCTAGGCGTTGTGGGTGCGGTTGCCTCTTCTGGCTTCGCAGTCGGTGCCTTACTCGGAGGAATTCTTACGGCTGGTCCTGGCTGGCGTTGGGTCTTCTTCGTCAATGTTCCAGTTGCCATTGCTGCAATTATCCTCACACCCATGTTTCTGAAAGAAACAGAGAAAGAGCAAGGCCAGAGACAGATTGACGTGCTTGGCGCGATCACCATCACAGTTGGTCTTGTCGCGCTTGTCTATGCACTTGCACAAGGCAATCAAGTTGGCTGGGGATCACCACAAACGCTCATCCTACTTGGAGTTGCGCTTGTCTTGCTTGTAGCATTTGTGTTTATCGAAGCACGTGTCAAAGTGCCGCTTATTCGGCTCGGCATCTTCCGTTTACGCACATTGACAGGAGCAAATTTGGTTGGTTTGCTCGCACCAGGAGCACTGGGGGCAATGGTGTTTATTGTCACACTTTATATGCAAAAAGTACTTGCATATCCCCCTGTAACAACAGGTATTGCCTTTTTACCGATGGCACTGGTATTCATCGTCATTACTAATGTTGTATCACGGTTTGTGCCACGCTTTGGTGTACGCCGTTTGCTCATTGCAGGTATGTTCGTGATGGCACTGGGACTTTTGTTACTTACACGCATCTCAGTAGAGAATAACTACTGGACAACACTTCTTCCAGGTACGCTTGTTGTGGCATTCGGTATCGGTCCATCGTTTACCGTGATGGCGATTGCGGCAACATCCGGTGTGAGTGACAGTGAGCAAGGACTAGCTTCTGGATTACTCAATACGACACAACAGGTAGGGTCGGGGCTGGTGTTAGCTATAGTGGCAGTGGTGTCTGCCGCACAAACAACCGCACTACAGCATACGCAAGGAATATCGGCAAAAGCAGCCCTTGTCAGTGGCTTTCAATACGCGTTTGTCGCGGGTGCAGTTTTCGCAGTACTAGCTGGATTAGCAGCCATTTTCGTTATTCGACAGAATGAACAACACACAGAACAGCAATAAAGCAGTGTGTGGCTAGTACACTTACTTATAAAGGTACTAGCCACACACTGCTTTATTGCTGCCTTAGCTGTATTCCTCCGGTCTTATC
>CAZZVE010000266.1:0-5718 GCA_964657325.1 uncultured Ktedonobacterales bacterium | reverse complement strand
ACAAAGGCTTCCAAGTGCCCCCCGCAGAGCTAGAAGGCTACCTAGTCGACCACCCGCTCGTCGACGACGTCGCCGTCATCGGCGTCGAGAGCAAATACCTTGGAACCGAATGTCCCCGAGCGTATGTGGTCCCGACCGGGGGGATGGACAAGACGGGCACGAAAGAGAAAGCCCGCGAGATCATCTCCTGGCTGGACGGGCGGGTGGCGAATCACAAGAAACTGAGGGGTGGGGTGGCGTTTGTGGAGAGCGTGCCGAAGAGTGCGAGCGGGAAGATCCTGCGGAGGGTGTTGAAGGAGCAGGCGAAGAAGGAGATTGAGGAGATCGATCGGGAGATTGAGGCGTTGGAGAGGGAGAAAGGGAAGGTGAGGGCGAAGTTGTGATATAGTAGGTGAGGGTTGGGATGTGAGCAAGCTTGGGATATATGTGTGGGTGTTCTGTACATTGTGCATTAGGATATTGAATATCTGGACAGCATGCTAAGAAATGTTAGCGATTGGACTTGAATACCACTTATATAACTTCAATCTAGTTAGTAGCATGTTTGCAAGCGAAAGAGAATTGGAATCTATCTTCACAAGTTGCTAAACCTTTCCAGCTCAGAGCATGATTGTTCTGCAAAGCATTGTGTTTGATTATGTCCATCAGCGCTCACCTATGAGCAATCCAGCAGTTTATCACCACCTTAAAGATGCATTGCATACCTAAGTCACACAATTTTTTCTGCTTTTCAGGCAAAATTTGGCTGGACTGGCCCTTTCACTGCCAGTAGCTTGGAGGAAGAACATGGCCCATATCAATCCAACCAGGTGATCTCTATCAACAATCAAACTTCCTGCGCAGTTAATCAATTTTCTTTTCTCTCATTCACTCGAGTTCCATCGTTCCCCTCGTAGAATTTTATACATTCCATTTTCATTTCCGTTCCAATACTAATAAGCCAATATGTCCATTTCTGGCCCTTTTCCCCTTGTGTGGTTCCCCCTAACCTCGTGAATGCGTGAGAGATAATAATAGTTTTGATCTGAACGATAGTAAAGTAATGTCGCCGAGCGTACCGTCGTTTTGGAGTCATTGTTGTGGTACAGAATTAGAACAGAACACAGCAATTGGTTGGTTCAAGGGTATTTGTTGCTTCGCTTGAAACCAGGTCCTCTGTATTGTGTGATTGTGGTGGCGCTTGCTAAAGCGCGAGTCATGATATTGTTCATGCCAAGGTAGATGTTTGCCTAACGTGGCTGTTGTGGCTGTTGTGTTGCTGCAGCAAGCTGGCCTTTCAAGCTTTCGATTTCCTTCTGCATGTTATTCATGCGAGCCTCGAGGCTTTGCACATACGACCAAATACGTTCGTCCTTGTGAAAGCCTGCAGTCTCACCACTACCTTTGTTGGACTGGCCATGGCTTGATAGGCTGTTGCTCTGTGAGGAAAGAGGTCGACTGCCACGCATATCTGTTGGTGGGCCACTTGGTTGCGTTGGAGGATGAGTCGGTCCTCCTTGACTGGGTAAAGTGTAACGCGCTTCAGGTGGCTGCAAGCCATGTGGAGGTGGTAACTGAGGGCCGGCGGGTGGCAGACTGAGAGACCCAGCGGGTGGTGTTCGACCACCCGAGCTTTTGCTGAATTGAGATTGCGTATAGCGGGACTGCATGCTGGGAGATCGATCACGATTGATAGCTGGTCCTGGCTGAGACAGTTGTCGCTGGTGAGCAGAGCCGGGCGACAAAGGTTTAGGGCTTTCCGTGACCGGATTCTGTCCAAAGACTGCATGGCTCTGCCCGGGTGGGTACAGGGATGATGTTGAGCTCGAGTGAGCGTGGGCCGGAGGAAGCCCTGGTGCAATCGGCCCTGAGGATGTTGGGCCGGGAAAGGCTCGTGGTGGAAAGCTGCCACTTGCGATTCCCCCGGGAGGTCTACCCTGGATGGGAGGGTAGGTGCTTGGTTGGCGTGAGTAGTCGTCGGCCGGGCCACTGGAGCCCTCGGGAGCATCGTGCCTTCGAATGCCAGGTCTCCTTTCATTTCCTTCTTGATCCTCCATATCCTCGGGTTCGCCATATACCATGCCTTCCATCGAGTCATCGCCTTCGAACTCTTCGTCGCTGTTGAATCCGCCCATGCTTGCTCGCCTACCCGCACATCCTCCTGGTCCTTTGTTGTGCCTTGCCAATGCATCCCCACGAGCAAACTTCCGGCCACACTTGGGGCAAATATGCGGTCTCTCGCCTGTATGGAGCTTGGTGTGGCGCTTCAGATCGTGTAACCGACGGAACCTAGATTGACAAGTCGAACACACGTATGGTTTCTCTTGACTATGTGTCAGAAGGTGACTTTTCAGATTGTGGTGACGCGTAAATTCTGTAGCACAGTAGGGGCATCGATGCTTTTTGGTGGAGGGAGATCGAGTACCTTGTCGTTGCCCAGAATTGGGTAAACTCATGCCACGCTTCGCTTCATTGGAGACATGAGGTGGTAGGCCAGGTGGTGGGCCAGGGTATGTAAAAGCGACATGTCTGCCGCCTTCAGGAGACGTGGAATCCGCTGCTTGACCGGCCTGCCTCTCATCCATTGGGGAAGGGCTGTTGACCATACTTCTATCCATTCCGGATGCTGGTGCTACACTCGGCACGCTGCCAACTGTACCCAGGCTTGACAGGCTGACAGGGCTTGTCTGAGTCTGGCTTTCACTTCCTGCATTTTGAGGTTGTTGCATATTATCTGTGATTACTTGCATCGGTGACGGCATGACACTCGATGAATTCGAGGCCGCTGGAGCCTCGCCTGACGATGGCGCTTTGCTCATTTCATTGCTGAGACCTTGTAAACTGCCAAGGACCTGCATCGCTGGATTGGGGCTTGTTGCCGTTGTCGGTGGCGTGTTCCGGCTTCGCGGTCGAGTCTGTGGTTGTGGAGGCATGATCGCCGCTGACGCCGTCAAAGACACTGGCTCTGCTTCCAGCCTTGCACGTTTATTTGGCCTCTCTATGGGCTCCAAATCGCGCGCCAGGCTCTGCGCCAGCGGCGACCTCCTGTTCGGCTTCGTCGAAGTCTGGGACTTGAGCGGACTGGCGGTTGTATGAGTGGCAGGCGGAGGCGGACTCGACTGCTGGGTATTTGACGGTGATTGCATGAGGAGAAGTTTATGGGATTGGAGGAATCGGCACGACTTCGTAACCAGTAGTCGCGTGCGCTGCAGACAACACGGTTAGCTCTGTACTTAAGAGAGTCGGTATGGGTAGCTACAGCTCTTCAACCTCGTCAGTGCCGTGCTAGATGGTTGCCACGAAGGACTGGGCAGAGGGCCATTTGAGATGGGGGGACTTTGAGCAAGGGAAGAAGCCGACCACAAGAAGGAGGGGCGCAGAGTCGCGCCGGCTCATCTCGTCATCCATGCGATATGAGGTAAATGCAGCGCGTACCTTTTGGTGAACGAGCGCGTGCCCTCTACAGCGTGGCTGTGGCTGAAGCTACTGCTGTTGGATCGAGTCCACCTCTTTTCAGCCGCACGCGATGACAGGAAAGCGCGGTGAGTTTCCTTCGCCCCTAAGGAGTTGGGCGATGCTCGCGTTATTGAGGCGGTTGCCTGCTGTGTGTGTCTTCGTGTACTGACCAGGAAACGAGCATTTCAGTCGAACCAGCGCAAACGGGCTTTGGGGCTTCGGGGATGGATGCTGTGGCTTGCGCGTCGTCACAATGCGGATCGGGCTTTTCTTCCGGCCGATTCCTTTGACGTCGATAGGCACGGAGACTGGCGCACACCAAATTCCCGTATTGGTGGCTGGTGAAGTAGCTTAGGGTGGGGGAGTATGGGTTGGATTATTTCTCGAAGGGCGAGGTGGTGTGCAGGTGGTGGAAGAGAAAAGCGCAGGCGTAGGGCAGGGTGTGCAAGTGGTCAGGCGAAAGACATTCACTGGCTTGACTGGCAGGATAGGAATTGCCGTTGGGCGGGCGGTGGCGGCGATCAGCCCCAAGCAGGGCCTGTTCTTATGCATGCACGCATCGACTAGGAACGAGCAACGACTTCCCGAGGTCGGCCACAGAGAGGGGCCAGAAGGAGGAACTGAAGGGGATGAGATGGGATGGATGATGGGTATGTCTTGTCTTTCACAATGCTCGAGCAGCAGGAAATGGACGCAGAATTGGCCGAGTTACAGGATTCTTCTGGCGTTGCGCAGAAGCAGGATTCGAGCGGCCAGGAGAAAAAACAAATGGGGCCCTGATGAGTGAGAGATGCCAGTGTTGCTGTCAAAGTCAAGTCAAGTCAAGCCCAGCTAAGCCTGACGCAAAAGCCGCCGAAACCAAGTGGGTTGCGATGAGTGGGCTGGTGTGGGCGTCAGTTGGGCGTGGGAGTGGCAGTGCGAGGCACACTTCTGGACTGGAGGCCCCGCTACAGGCAAAAGGCTACGGGGGCTAGGCAGGCTAACCACCGCTAGGGAGGCTAAGCAGCTCAGAGGCTAAAAGGGAGCCCCCAGGAACAAACGGGCCCCCCCAGGATGGGAGCAATGGAGCATCGACCACCCCCAAAGCAGCAGCGCGCATCAAGAGCCATCAGAGACAACGAGACTGGATGATGTAGGTTGCCGCCAAGCACCTCCTAGCCTGACAGCAGTGTACAAATAGGGACTGTCCCAGCCCTGGCAGAAGGGGTTGTGTCGTTATTGTCGATGCCGGTTACGAGGAGCTGGCTGTGGCTGGTATGTGGTGGTGTGGTGTGGTGGTGTCTTGGATGCTGTTCGCTGATAGGGCATTTGGGTCTTTTTTACCTTCAGCTCATTATCGACCGACCGTGTCTCAATTCGTCTGAATTGTGTACGTATAATACCATACTGGAGGACATTGTTCGCCATTCAGCCTCCCAGCCGCTCACTCTCCTTGCCCCAGTCTTGTCCTTGACTCGCTGGCTCTTCCCATAACCACTGCCCCTGGGGAGGGTCCCTCGTGCTTCACGCTCACACTGCGCCTACACTTACGCCACTACCCTTCCAATCCTGCAGATCGCACTAGACATCACGCTGCATGACGCTCCTCTGCCTCCAGGATGATGCCTGAAGGCCAACGACATTCTGATTTGGTCCCTGCTGGCACCGGGCCTGAACACTTGTGGCTTGACATCCCTCACGATCGGAACGCGGGTGGCAGTTAGTCAGGTGGGTTCGTGGCAGGCAATGCTCACTCGTCACGACTGTTGCAGCAAAGCCTCCCTTCCATCGCACCCCAAGCCCAACCCTTCTGCACCTGCATCTCGCCGCCTCGACGGGGGGGACTGGGTAGCAGCCAAGTATATTTACGAAAAATGTACAATAAATCGACAGAAGATCGCTCCCAGTCTGGAGGTCTGTATGCCCTTGAATTCCATTCTCTAGCCCAATCGCAATTCTGCCACGAATACCTACCCGCGAAATGCTTGCGGCTTCTAGAAAGGACAAGCTTTCAGCGTTCGCTCGCTCGTTTCTCGGCCTTTGGCCCCAGCTTTTGCGTCATGTTAATCGTTCACAATACACCCCATTGCAGGTCAGTCGCTACTTTAGGATAATCACAGCCCATATGCCATATCAAGTCGTCTGCACGGGCACTTCAACTCCCGAACTCTATCGTGGATGCGCCACAGTCTGCTGCATGAATACGAAGAACCGGTTTCCTGGCAGGGCCGCACGCTGGTTGTCTCAGGACCCGATGATGATATGATTGCTCCATGACATGACGGCGAGGGATCAGCCGCCTCC
>CAZZVE010000265.1:0-5726 GCA_964657325.1 uncultured Ktedonobacterales bacterium | reverse complement strand
GTTCTCGTCGTGCTTGCCATTCTTGCTATCGCGGGTGGCATCGGCTACTACATCTACAACAGCTACACGTTTTACACAACCGACGATGCCCAGGTCAACGGACAAATCGTCAACATCAGTGCTCCTGGCAATGGACAACTTGCCGCACTCAGCGTCAAGCAAGGTGATCGAGTCACCGCTGGACAAACTATTGGCAGCGTCACGGTCGCAGGCACGGGAGCCAATGCCCAGAGCAGCACCGTCAATGTCACCAGCCCCATCAACGGCACCATTGTGCAACTTCCTGCTGTGCAGGGGCAGAGTGTGGCGGCAGGGCTTACTGTGGCTCAAGTGACGGACCTGAGTAACGTCAATATCGTCGCCTATGTTGATGAAAACACGATCAACAACGTTTCGGTTGGGCAACAGGTCGATGTCAAGGTCGATGCCTTTAGTGGTACCACCTATACCGGGCATGTACAGCAAATTGTCCAAGCGACAGCGGGTTCCTTCTCGCTCTTGCCAACCCAGGACAACGCGAGCGGCAACTTCACGAAGGTGGGCCAGCGCGTACCCGTCATTGTCTCACTCAACGGTAACGGCGGTAACGATCTAGTGCCTGGATTAAGTGCTAGTGTGACCATTCATTTGCACTAACTGCTATTGGAAACTTAATGATCGAATGGGGACAAGGGTGTCCGCAAGGGGAAAGATATTCCTCAAAGCCCAAAAAAGGAGATCCATGCAATGGGGCATGGATCTGCACAGAAGAAGGGTAGACATCAACACGTACTTCGTTTGGATGTATAGCAGCATAGACATAGACAAGAAGCACTTCCATATCATCGGGCACAAGAAAAAGTTGCTCAAAGCCGAGAGAATGAACAAGCTGGTAGAAATCTCCAGCCAACGTCTGACTGCGTGTAACTTTTCTTACTGCTATTCATGCTACCTCTCCTATCAAAAGGCACTAGCTCATTGATCAGTAAATGTTCTTGGCAATGGGACTGCGCTTCCGGCGATTGCAGATGAACTGTCAACCCAGACATAATAGTAGCGTCTCGCTACGAATAACCAGTTTCCATTTCTACGCTCAAGTTCATCTTGATAGAGACCAACGTTATTGTAGCCATGTCCATCATGCCTGCGAGCATACTCCGTTGTAGGCGTTCTGACAGACGCTCGGTCTCCATTCAACGTAATCACTCCTCGTAGGGTCGTGCGAAAGAAAAACTCATTCGTAGTGTTGAACTGTTGTAGCAGTGCCACAATTTGGTCTATGCCATGAACTTGTATAGGGTACACATCTTTCGCCTGCGTTGGATTAAACTGACCGATTTCCCATACGCCGTCCTCTACCCAAAGCTGACGGAAGGTCTCCATATCCTGGCGGATAACAACGTCATCGAAGCGAGCCAGCAGCGTTAAAATGGCATTCTCATCCAACAAACGGCGTATCGCGCTCTCAAGTTCCTGTGGGAAGGGGGAATGTTGCGTCATAAACTACTCCTTAATAACCGATTTGTAATACGTCTGCGTCCGACGAGCAAGCGCAAGGATCATTGGTACATTGTGTGAGCATGTTCTGATTGGGAAGACACATGTGCTCTTTGCGTGCGCCGTCTTTGGGAAAGTCATCCACACATCTTTCCCATTGGATAGGCACATTGATCTCTGTCCGGTCAATGGACGTATCGGCTACATCCATGTTACCAGAAAACAGGAGCACCTTCTTGCGTGTTCTTGCTCTTGTTTGTTCTAAACGTGCTCATGTCGATACTGCGCAGGAGTGATGCCTCGTCGCTGTTTGAAGACTCTGGAGAAGTGGCTCTGGTTCGGAAACCCAACCGCTACGGCGACCTGAGCCAGGGGGAGATCAGCGGTTTTCAGCAACTGTTGTGCTGCCTCGATGCGTTTGCTCACCACAAATTGGTGCGGACTTTCTCCTGTGGTCTCTCGAAAGAGTCGAGCAAAGTGATAGGGGCTGAACCCAAGCTGCCGGGCAAGGGCATCGAGGGAAAGGTCCTGGTCGAGGTCAGCGACAATATACTCGACGGTCTGCTTGAGTTGCTGGCGAGAGAGTCTGTGAGAAGCATCTGCGATGGAGAGATTGGTGGTCAGATAGTGCCGCAACAGGTGAACCGCAAACATCTGCGCTGCAGTTTCAGCGTAGAGTTTGCCCACCGAGCTTGGGACGAACAGTTCCCGTTGCAAAGCAAGCCCCATTTGGGTCAACAGAGGGTCCTGAAAACCCGCGCGATCCGCCAGTTCGATATGTGCAGGAAGATGATCAGCAAGCTGTTCTGCTGCATGATGGAGCAAGGTGGTATCCAGATAGAGGTTGAGAATATGTGGGTCTTCCACAGAGGTCTTGTGCCAGCGTAGTTCGTAGGGTGCTCCGCCTCCGGGTGTTAAAAACCAGTCCCCTACACCCACATGAAGCCCTTCCCAGCTCTCCCCGAGATATCTGCTTTCGAGCCATAAGGCACCTTGCGTGACCATCACCAGTGAGACATCGGGAACGGCGGGAAGAATCATGCTCTCCACCTCTGCAGGACTTCGGTACGTTCGCGCCACCACCCCTTCCCAGCCTGCCTGAATGCTTGAATAGAACGGAGGAAGAGTCAGAATATAGGGATCAAGCTCATAGGCTGATGCGGAAGACGGAATACGACGTTTCTCAGACATACACATACCCACGCTTTCTCACAAGAAGCCTGGATATTCCATCTCACCCAGTCCTTTTTTGTGTCTCATTTTTGCCTGCTTCAGTATACCACAAACAATTTGGAGCGTATCTTATAAGCTAATGAACTCCATCTGGTAATGAAAGGGGTTGTCGAGGTGCCAGGGAAAGTCTTGTTATTTGTCAACTCTAGAAAAGAAGAGTGCCATCGTTTGTGATGAAAAAGTGACCGTTAGTTGTGAAGAGTGACACGTATTTTATCACCACTTTTGATATTGACTTACAATCCTTACCTTGTTACGCTTGCAGTATCCTACAAAGCGAAAGGAGATAACAAACAGATGGCAACCTACATGGTTTTACGAGTCTCTGAGTTTATCAACACCTGCGCTACCGCAGCGAGGTTTTTTCAGGCGTAAGTACGTGTATCCCTTCTTCATATGAATGAATATGCCGACTTCCCTCATGTATCCTCCTGCTGTTAGCCACGCGATTGCACCATCCATACGCATGCGTGGTATTTTTATGCTCACATCCGTATTCTCTACATTTGCATATTTCAACATAGGAGTCTATAGATACGGAAAATATTTGGAATAGTTGTCCCACACAAAGATGTTTCTCTATGAGAGAAACACTTGTAAATATACTTACATTTTGAGTTTTCAATATTTTAAAGAGGAGATTTAATTGATGACTACATGGGACGAACGCAACAAAGCGGTTATCGAGGAATTTCGTACACACGGAGGACAGGTAAAAGGTTGGGCTCCGTTAATCCTGCTCACAACAACAGGGGCTAAAACTGGACAACCGCGCATTGCACCTTTGATGCTTGTGACTGATGGAGATCGCATACTTGCAGTAGCCTCTAAAGGAGGTTATCCGAAACATCCTGACTGGTATATCAATTTGCTGGCTCATCCCAAAGTGACAGTTGAGGTGGGAAGCGAAAAATTTGAGACCACCGCTCGCATTCTCACTGGCAATGAGCGTGAACAAGCATTCAAGAGAGCAGCAGAGGTATTCCCTCCTTATGCCGAATATCAAAAGAAGACTGCACGCGAGATTCCTATCATTGCACTCGAACGACCGACCAAGTAATGGTGCTTTCCTTTGCTCATATATTGGCTACTGATATGTGGAAAAAGTATCAAGGATGAATACAACAGGGAGACCTTGGCGGTCTCCCTGTTTTTGATCGGAAATATCATTGACAAAATTGATCGGTTCGAGTATGCTCTGCATAACGTTAGTTATTGAATAGAAATTCTGGCTCGTCCAGTAAAAGAGAGGTGTCTATATGAGAAAGCACATCATCACATCAATTGTGCTTGTATGCACCTTGTCTACCCTGCCTAAGAGCTATCGGGAAACTAACTAAGCACCCTATAAACCCCACATGTTTCCCTTCCTCGCACGGTAGACAACAAGCAAAGAAATTTGTTATGAACCGTGTTTTTTTATTCCTCTGGAGGGGAACACATTGACGAACGAGACAAAAACGCTGACTGGTGTTGTGCTAAACGGCGCACACGGCATTTACGATGTTCACACCGACGAAGGCATTCTACGTTGTACCCTACGTGGCAAACTCAAAAAAGCCTTCGCACAGGCGCAATCCGCGAAATCTGCAAGCAATACACGTGTACGCCATGATAAATTGTTGCTCGACCCAACATATGCGAAGCGCATGGAACGTATGCACAATCATGATAGTAGTGAGACGCCTCCTCCTACACGTCTCTCGGTTGGCGATCACGTGAAGTTGCGACGTTTAGACGATGAAAATGGTCTGATTGAAGAAATATTGCCACGTCAAAGTTCGCTTTCACGTAGAGATGCAGGGTCAACGCAGAAAAAAGTTATTCAGCAAACGATGCTTGCCAATCTCGATCAGGTTGTACTCGTCTTTGCCATCGCACATCCTGAACCACACTTTGGTATGGTTGACCGCTATCTCACCATCTGCGAGTCGGCGAACTTGCAGGCTCTTCTCTGCCTCAACAAGTCCGACCTTCCGCATAGTAGCGAGGTTGAGGACGCGAGCGAACTCTACAGCAAACTTGGCTATACCGTCATCTGGACGAGCACACACACAGGGCAAGGCATAGACGCCCTACGCGCACTGCTCAAAGACCATACCACCCTCTTTACAGGTCCATCCGGTGTCGGCAAATCCTCACTGGTAAACGCTATCGAACCAGGAATGGCGATACGTACAGGCTTACTTAGCGACGTAACAGGCAAGGGTAAGCATACAACGACGGGTTCACAGTTGTATCCACTCTCGATTGGAGGCTGGCTTGCCGACTCTGCCGGTATTCGCGCACTTGCCACATGGAATGTCGCACCTGACGAACTCGCCTCCTGCTTCATCGAGTTCCGTCCCTATCTTGGCGAATGCGAGTACGTTGATTGTACACACATTGACGAAGAAGGTTGTGCCATCCGACAAGCTGTTGACGATGGGCACATCGACGAGCGACGCTACAGAAGTTATGTGAAGATTTATAGTGGAGAAGAGAGATAGAAACGGGACGACTCGTTATAATGCCAAACCTTCTCAAGGTTTGCTATAATGAACTCACCTCCCTACTTACTTGCCTGGGAAGTGTAACTCATTAAGAGATTGAGAAGGAAATGAGCACAATGCCCTACACGTCCATACGCGAAGCTGCCGAAGAGATACATTCAGGTTTGATTACGCCGACGGAACTCGTTTTAGAGATGTTTGAACGCATAGATCAGCAGGAGAGCGAGATTCAGGCATATGTCACGGTTATGCGCGAACAAGCACTCGAAGCCGCCGATAAAGCAGAAAACGAACTGCGTACTGGACTCTACCGTAGTCAACTACACGGCATTCCTATCGCCATTAAGGATTTGATCGCCGTCAAAGGTGTGCGTACTACCGCAAGCTCAAAGGTGCTCGAACAGCATATCTCACATGAGGACGCAATGGTGGTTGAGCAGTTGCGCAAAAGCGGAGCCATTTTAATAGGGAAAACTAATACCTTTGAATTTGCGTATGGGCCTTATGCACCACCAACACGTAATC
>CAZZVE010000264.1:0-5730 GCA_964657325.1 uncultured Ktedonobacterales bacterium | reverse complement strand
TTCTATTTGTCCATGTGCATTATCACGTCCTCTTGGCCTTTTCAATCGCCGCAGAGGACGCGATAAATCGGTCCCTACAGATCATGTATTATAATGACCGAAGGCAGTGATGGTTTCTCTTAAAAAGAAGGGTCTACTCATGCGTCTCGCTCTCATCTCAGACATTCATGGCAACCTTGTGGCCCTGGAAACGGTTTTGACGGCAATCGCACAACGGAACATTGACACCATTCTCTGTCTCGGCGATGTCGCGGCTGGTGGACCACAACCCGTAGAGGTTATCGAACGGCTACAGCAGCTTAATTGTCCTGTCGTAATGGGCAACACAGATGCTAAATTGTTAACTATTCAGCCCAAGCAGTATGACAACGTATATTCTCAGCTAACACATGATATCGACGTGTGGTGTGCTCAACAACTTACAGACTTACATAAAGCATACATTCAAACGTTTCGGCCTACTCTTACACATGACCTGCCACACAATAGAGTGCTTCTTGCCTATCACGGCTCCCCACGCTCATTTAGAGAAATTTTGAAGCCGACAACGCCCGATGAGGTTTTAGAGGAGGCATTTGCAGGATTTCAGGCTGATATTATGGTCGGTGGGCACACGCATGTGCAGATGTTTCGACGCTATAAGAACATTCTTGTGCTGAATCCTGGGAGCGTCGGCGTAGCGATGGATCGCGTCTCACCATTTAACGAGATGCGGAATGCACCGTGGGCTGAGTATGCTATTCTTGATACAGAAACGAACGACTTGCGTGTCGAGTTATTTCGGGTACCATTTGATATCGAAAAGTTTATTGCGATTACGCTGGCAAGTGGAATGCCACATGCAGAATGGTCTGCTGGCGAGTGGAATAGAGTATAGGAAACATACAGATGAACGAGTACATGGAAATCAATCGGGAGCGGTGGAATGAACTCGTAGCGATTCATGCCGCCTCCACCAGTGACTACGATCTTGAAGGCTTCAAAAATGGAGACATCCGCATCAGGGTACTTGAACGTGAAGAGGTGGGCGAGGTTTCAGGAAAATCCTTGTTACACCTGCAATGTCACTTCGGTGTGGATACGCTCTCCTGGGCACGCTTAGGGGCGAGAGTAACAGGCATGGATTATTCAGATCAAGCTATCAATCTCGCACGTTCTCTCGGTCAGGAACTACACATTCCTGCAACATTCGTACTTTCAAGCGTATACGACTTACCACAATCACTAGATGCAGTAGAGCAGTTTGATATCGTATACACATCACATGGCGTGCTTGGTTGGTTACCGGACCTGAAACTGTGGGCACAAGTGATTGCACACTATCTCAAACCTGGAGGCTTTTTCTACATAGCGGAAGCACACCCATTCATGTGGACATTCGACGAAAGCTCGCCAGCTTTTAAGCTCAAATATCCTTATTTCATGCGCGAACCAATTCTCTCTATCGCCGAAAATAGCTATGCAGACAAAAACGCTAAAGTGCAGCATACTACCGAATATGGCTGGAACCATACGCTTAGCGAGATACTGAGTTCACTATTAGATGTAGGTCTCAAGATTGATTTCTTACACGAGTATCCCTTCTGTGCATGGGAGTGCTTTCCCAACATGAGGGAAGATACAGACCATTGGTACAGGATTACAGACCCTGACAAAGCTGATATGATTCCGCTTACATTCACGTTGAAAGCGACAAAGGCATAGGACATTAAGCAGTTGTGAGATATAATGCGAGTGTTGCCTTTGCAGCACAAATAGTTGAGTTTCCTGTAAGGAGTAGAAGAGAAAATGTCAGTAGTACGTACATCGAGGGTTGATTTACACGTCAATGGTGATGGAGCTTATGCATTTGTAGCCCAGCCTGATGATAATGCACAGCATCCCGGCTTAGTCCTTATTCAGGAATGGTACGGCATCGAGCCACACATTCTTGACCTCGCTCATAAGTTAGCAGCACAAGGATTTGTAGTTGCCGTTCCAGACCTCTATCACGGTCAAGTTGCTACTGAGCCAGACGACGCCCAGAAGATGATAATGATGATTAGAGATAATGTCGATAAGGCCGCGAACGAGATTATCGGCGCGCTTGAAACTGTCAAAGCTATGCCAAATGTTGATCCAAAGAAACTAGGTCTTATCGGTTTCTGCGTCGGTGGCTTCATGACCTATACCGTCGCATCGCGTTATGCAGACCTTGGTGCGGCTGTCCCCTTCTATGGTGCGGGCTATGATCCCACACCGGAAGAGGTAGCGAAGGTAAATGCCCCTGTACTAGCTATTTATGGTAGCAGGGATGGTAGCGTTTCACCTGAGCAAAGACAAAAAATTGAGCAACTGTATAAAGATGCCGGCAAAAACTTTACCATGCGGGTGTACGATGCAGGACATGCCTTTATCAATCCTGTACATGGTACAGGTGATGAGAAAGCCGCCTCTGAAGCATGGCCTCTTGCCATCACTTTCTTGAAAGAGCATCTTCGCTAAACAGTTTACTCAATTGTAAGTGACCTTCGCGCTCTACGCGAAAGTTGGATGTAGGGATCAATTGATCGCGTCCTTGTCGGCGTCTCGATTGCCAACAAGGACGCGATCAATCGGTCCCTACATGTCAAGCACTACATCAACCTCTTGTAGTTCCTCTGCATCCTCTTCCCAGAGTGGCACTTGCTTCCCACTGTTTACACGCGGTGGAAGAACGGGTAACGAGAGTACAAGTTCAAAATCGTCATCTGCCGCGATACGGTTGAAGCGTTCAAAACCGCAACCGAGGCAGTGATGCACTAAGACATGTTCTCCATTACGGCGCTGAAAGCTACCAATAGGTTGCATTCGAGACCTACAAATGCTCTGTCTATCGCCCGTACGTCGATCATCGACGTGTAGAGAAAACAGGCAAAAGGGACAATGATTGCGGTGATGTCCACCGGAAGGGACTGCCCCGATAAACCGACGACACTGTTTACACTTAAACGCCTCATCTTCAGAGGCTCGAACACGACGTTGCTTACGTCCGTAGTCTTTTGAGCGAGAGTAGTCTTGCTCGTCTTCTTCCAGGCGGAAATGTTTTTTGCGTGATGTGCGCAAGGGGAGACCTCTTCTTTATCTTCAACATGAGTTGTTTTGTCGATAGCGTTGAAGGGGAGTCGGCAACGGTCATGGTTTGTGTACCAGATAGCCGACCCCAAAAGGCGAGATCCAACGAGATTGTAATATAAAATGATGTATGCTTACTCACAAAAGGCTTCTTTCTATGCATGCGCAAACACACACGTGTTTACTTGCTTACAGACACAATGAGGTTAGGAAGAAATTGTTGTGGAGGTGGCAGAGGACTGCTGAGTAAGAAAGGGAAGACATGTTAAGACGAAGCTATCTTCTATAGCTTGTCTTAGGAACTACTCGTATGACAAATTTGGCGGTTTACGAGCAGTGTATTAGCAGTCCACCGCGCATGTGAGTATGGGTTGCATCAAAAAGCCTTTCGTATCGTGGTAATCTATAATGGAGTATAATCAGCTTTGTGAGAAAAGTCAAGTAAAGTTTCAAAAGTTGCAGGATTACTCAAGAAATGAGCGGAGGCATGACAGGGGCAAGCCAATTAACTCCAACGAACTCATAAAATGGCCTACAATGCGAGTCGGGAGCATGACAGGGGCAAGCCCTGTTACTACTATACACGAACTCGTGTAGCTTCGCTCCATAGGAGTGAACAGTATAGTAGTGACAGGGCTTGCCCCTGTCATGCGAACAACACCTAATTCACGTTTGAATCACCTTAGCAAAAGTGAGTTTTGTATATGAGCAACAAAACAACATCAGCACAAATAACCATCACGCCAGCTTCTGCTTTGATTGATGAGAACGTACAAATTCTTCTTTCTGGCTTCGCATCCAACATACCTGTCACATTACACACACGTACTCAGGATGATGCTGGCAAAGAATGGGTAGCGCAAGCGACATTTGTAACCGATGAGAACGGTATGTTAGATGTCAGTACACAACCTCCTATAGCTGGAACATACCGGAATGCTGATGCAATGGGGCTTTTCTGGTCGCTCCACCTTGCACAACCATCGACAAAGAAACAATCTCCGCTCTTTGTTAAAACGAAGCTTACAATACCAACGCTTATCACTTTTACAGCCATAATTGATGAAGAGGTTGTTGCGACAACACAGGTTGAGCGTTTACATATGGCACAAGGTATCACGGAAATTCCTGTGCGCGAAAATGGTTTGGTCGGAACACTCTATATACCCGCAGGTACAGGACTACATCCTGGACTGCTTGTACTAAGTGGCTCCGATGGCTTCATTCGTGATAGAGGAGCTGCTCTGCTTGCTTCACGTGGCTACGCGGCATTTGCGCTTGTGTACTTTGGACGTGAAGGCGTTCCTTCACAACTTGCGAATGTTCCACTCGAATATTTTGAAAAGGGTATTCAGTGGTTACAGCAGCAACCACAAATTATAAGTGACAAAATTGGTGTTTTCGGAACCTCAAGGGGTGGAGAGCTAGCACTACTCCTCGGAGCAACATTTCCACAAATCAAAGCAGTTATTGCGAGTGCGCCTAGTGGTATTGTACATGGTGCAGTTAGTACCAATGCTAAACTAGCGGGTTGGACTTATCAAGGAGAACCAATTCCTTTTAGTGTAGGTATCCCAAACTTCTCTGATGTAATGAACTATCTTTTATCATTGATAACACATAAGCCTATTAGCATTAGAGATACATTCCTACGTGAGTTAACAAATGAGCAACGTGTAAAAAGTGCTACTATACCTGCTGAGAAGACACAGGGACCTATTCTTCTTATTTCAGGGGAAGATGACAAGTTATGGCCTTCAACTATCTACGCGGATAGAGTCGTTGAGAGACTGGCTCAACATAACTTTCCCTATCCCTACACACACCTAAAATACGAGAGAGCGGGACACTTTGTGGGACTTCCCTACTCGTTTCCAAATATGCCACCTTCTGTTGTACCGCTTCCCTCTGGCCCTATGATTTTGCAATTCGGTGGTAATCCAAAAGATAGTGCATTCGCCGATGTTGACTCCTGGCAACACACGCTTACATTCCTACGAGAGAGCTTTAACACATCGGAAACGGCACAAACATCATGATTGCAGCACTCTTACTCGGCATCTCCTATGGCTTCGCAGCTGGCATCAGTCCTGGGCCGCTACTCGCGCTCGTGATTACGCAAACGCTGAAACGTGGCTGGCGTGCTGGCAATCTAATCGCCCTCGCGCCACTACTCAGCGATCTGCCTATCGTTTTGCTAACTGTGGTGCTCATAAGCCGTTTGCCGCATACCGCTTTTGGCTGGTTGGGCATTATCGGCGGTCTATTTGTCATCTATCTCGGCATCGAGACCATCCACGGCGTATGGAAACAGCGCAATGTGAAGCAGGAAGAGATACAAACAATCAACAACAAGCAGGGCAGTAGTACCTCTGCCCTTTTGTTACGGGCGGCCGCTACCAATGCACTCAATCCACATCCATATCTCTTCTGGGGAACAGTTGGTGCTCAGTTATTAATTCGTATCGCCCAACAAAGCGGCACAGGTGGAGCAATTATCTTCTTGATTGGATTTTATAGCCTCCTTGTTGGTGCCAAGCTACTGCTAGCTTTCGTCGTAAGTCATAGCCGCAACTGGCTACGAGGTCGAACGTATCAAGGCATCCTGATTGGAAGCGGCGTGTTGCTTTTGGGTTT
>CAZZVE010000263.1:0-5840 GCA_964657325.1 uncultured Ktedonobacterales bacterium | reverse complement strand
TGACTACTCAGTGGCTTGCCATGCCAGTCCGTGTATAGTAGTGACAGGGCTTGCCCCTGTCATGCCCACCACTGGCATAAGTCAAGTACATCAAGTCTTACTACGCAAGGAAGCGAGGAACATCCTATGAGCCTCACGGTTTGTCCGGCCGCGATTGTGACGGCACCTGTCGAGGCGGTGTGGGAACTCCTTGACAATCCTGCACGGTTCGACGATTGGGCTGATGGCAAGATACAGTGGATTACACCGGAAGGTCCCACGACACCGGGGCAGCAATTTTGTGTAAAGAGTAGAGCGTTCGGACGTTCATGGTCTGCGCTTTTTACGGTTAAAGAAGTTCATCGAGACAAGCATGTCCTGCAAATGGATGTCGCGTTTCCTCTTGGCATGGCACTACATCAACGTCTCATGTGTACCCCTATCGACGCGACATCATGTCGTGTGCAGTATGGTTGAGAGTTTGTTTTCCCCGCAGGTTGGTGGGGTAGGTTTCTTGAAACTTTTGGTTCAAAGTCGTTCGAGGCCAGTATAGAAGATTCGTTGCAACGCCTCAAACAGGCTGCAGAACAGCGTTTCTTATCATCATTAGCATCAAAGGAGATACCATAATCATGGCAGAAGCAGTAATTGTGAGCGCGGTCCGCACACCAATTGGACGAGCGAGCAAGGGCGTACTCAAGGATGTACGCGCCGATGATTTAGCGGCGGTTGCCGTTCGTGGTGCACTAGCCCGTGTACCCCAACTCGATACATCGTTAATCGAAGACCTTATCTTTGGCTGTGCCTTTCCAGAGGGAGAGCAGGGTATGAATATCGCGCGCTTAATTGTCGCGCTCTCAGGTCTACCAGAAACTGTTGCGGGTACCACTGTCAACCGCTTCTGTGCCTCGGCTCTGCAAGCATTCAATATGGCGGCGCAGAATATCATGCTAGACCTCGGCGATGCCTATATCGCGGGTGGTATCGAGAATATGTCGCGTATCCCAACGGGTGGTTTCAATCCTTCGTTCAATCCACGACTGGTACATCCCGACAAGAATGGTAACGTCTCACCTGCCTCACCCGAAGTTGAGGAGTATGGCTATTCCAGCTATCTACCAATGGGTATCACCGCCGAAAACCTGGCGAAGGACCACAACATCAGCCGCGAAGATCAGGATGTGTTCGCACTGCATAGCCATCAACGCGCAGTGGCAGCAATCGACAATGGCACGTTTGCCAAAGAGATTGTGCCCGTCATGCTACCAAACGGTAAAGAGATGACGACGGACGAGGGTCCACGACGTGACACCTCGCTTGAACGCTTGTCAACACTTGAACCTGCATTCTTAAAGGGCGGTACGGTTACGGCTGGCAACTCAAGTCCCTTGAATGACGGAGCGGCGGCAATCGTTGTCATGTCAGCGGACAAGGCACGCGAGTTGGGTATTCAGCCATTGGCGCGTGTAATCACCATGGCGGTTGCTGGTGTACGCCCTGACATCATGGGTATCGGCCCTGTACCCGCGGTCAAGAAAGTGTTGCAACGCTCTAAGATGCAGTTGAGTGATATTGATCTGATTGAGTTGAACGAGGCGTTCGCGGCTCAGTCGCTTGCGGTTATTCGTGATCTCAACCTTGACCAGGACAAGGTAAACGTGCATGGTGGCGCGATTGCTTTGGGTCATCCACAGGGCTGTAGTGGCTCACGCATCGTCGTCACATTGCTTAACGCACTACAGACCTACAACAAAACAGTAGGTATGGCAACGCTCTGTGTCGGTGGTGGACAAGGTGTGGCAACAATCATTGAGAGGTTGGCCTAACCATGTCGTATGAAATTAAAAAAGTCGCCGTTCTCGGCGCGGGTGTGATGGGCGCAGCAATTGCCGCCCATCTCGCCAATATCGGTATTCCTTCCTTATTGCTTGATATTGTGCCACCCAACGCGACAAAAGACCGTAGTGTGATTGCGCGCACTGGACTGGAAAAGGCACTCAAAGCACGACCCGCCGCGTTTTATAGTAAACGCAATGCGGCACTCGTTACCGTTGGCAATATCGAGGACAACCTGCAAGATATCGCTGATGTCGATTGGGTGATCGAAGCGGTTATCGAGCGACTTGATATCAAGCACGATCTGTATACGAAGCTCGAAACGGTTCTCAAGCCTGATACTATTATCACGTCGAACACATCAGGGCTGCCCGCACATCTTTTGACGGAAGGACGGAGCGAGAACTTCCGTCGCAACTTCCTGATTACGCACTTTTTCAATCCAGTGCGCTACATGAAACTGCTAGAGATTGTGCCAGATGTCGATACCGATCCCGAATTGCTCGCATTCTTTCAACACTTCTCAGTAGAGAAACTGGGTAAGGGTGTGGTGCTATGTAAGGATACGCCAAACTTTATCGCTAACCGCATCGGCGTCTATGGAATGCTATCGACTATTCAGCGTGCGTTGAGTGAAGGCTATACAGTTGGCGAGGTCGATACTATCCTGGGACCACCGATGGGACGCCCGAAATCAGCTATCTTCCGCACCTCTGACCTTTCGGGTTTAGATACGACGGTACATGTTGCCGACAATCTGTATCAGAATGCGCCGGAAGACCCACAACGCGACACTTTTCAGGTACCAGAAATTCTGCGTGATATGCTCAAACGCGGTATGCTTGGTGAGAAGAGTGGACAGGGTTTTTACAAGCGTGTCAAGAATGCTGACGGCTCATCGTCCATTCTCGAACTCAACTTTCAGACGATGGAATACGAAGCTCAGCAAAAGGTACGCTTCCCTTCTATAGGTGCAGCACGTAATATCAGTAGCCCCTCCGAACGCATTCTAGCAATTCTGCAAGCTGATGACCGCGCAGGCGTTCTTGCACGCGAGACTACCGCCGATTCGCTGATCTATGCCGCAAGGCTTGCGACACAGATTGCGGATAGTGTTGTCTCTGTCGATGAAGCTATGCGTTGGGGCTTCAACTTTGATATGGGTAGTTTCGAGACGTGGGATCTGCTCCTCCAAAACCCACCGGCACTACAAAAAGTGTTCGAGGGACGCAACATCGACGATATCGAACTCGTGCAGCGTGTCAAGAGCAAGGGTCAAGGTACCTTCTACATAGGCAATAAAGGACAACGCCAATACTTCGACTTCCATACCGATACCTATAAGCCTGTGCCCATGCCGCAAGGTGCTATCGTGCTGGATGCTGTTAAAGCTACAAAGAGTAATGTGGTACTTGATAATGGTTCGGCGTCGTTGCTTGACCTTGGTGATGGTATCGGCTGCATTGAGTTTCACACAAAGTTGAACTCGATTGACGAGGGCATCATCGAGATGTTACGCTACGCCGTTGAAGAGGGTCAGAAGCAATTCCGCGCCCTTGTTATTGGCAATGAAGCAGATGATTTCTCGGCTGGTGCCAACCTGCTACTTGTGCTGATGGGGTCGCGTCAAGGCGAGTGGAAGATGCTTGAGGGAGCCATCAATGGGCTACAACAGGCTCACCAGTTGCTCAAATATAGCCCAATCCCAGTCGTCGCTGCTCCTGCTGGTCGCGCCCTCGGCGGAGGTTGTGAAATCATTATGCACTGCAACGCCGCACGCGCCTATGCAGAGTCATATATTGGCTTAGTCGAAACGGGCGTTGGACTGGTGCCTGCGGGTGGTGGTTGTAAAGAGTTGCTGTTACGACATGGTGCTGATCTAGCATCACAACTAGCAAGAAAGACGGGCGGTCCTTTTACACCATCGCGTAAAGCCTTTGAAACCATCGCCTTTGCAACCGTCTCGACCAGCGCGACCGAGGCACAAGAGTTACGTTTCTTGCGCAAAACTGATGCTGTGACGGTCAACCGAGATGTGCTATTGCGTGACGCCAAGGCCGACGCTATTCAGCTTGCCGAGACGAAGGCCGCTGGCACATGGGAACCAGCCAAGCCGCAGATGCTGGTATTGCCAGGACCTGGAGCGCGTCTGGTGCTAGAGCAGCAGGTAGAGAGCCAGTTACTCATGGGTAGAGTTAGCGAGCACGATGTGGTGATTGCTAGCCATTTGGCTCGTGTGCTCACTGGTGGCGATACCTCGCCCATTGCACCTGTAAGCGAGCAATTCATTCTCGATCTCGAACGCGAGGCATTTCTGAGCCTGTGCGGAATGGAGAAGACGCAGGCGCGTATGGAATCCATTTTGATGGCAGGGAAACCTTTAAGAAATTAATGAGTAAATGAGACCTTTCAGGTGCTAAGCATGACAGGGTCAAGCCCCGTCACTACTATACGCGAACTCGCGTGACAAGCCACGTGGTGGCGGAAAGTATGGTAGTGACAGGGCTTGACCCTGTCACGCTGCCCCTTTCTGTCACGCTACCAGTCGGTGGAAACAAAACAAGCGTCCTTCCTAATGGGAAGGACGCTTGTTTTGTTTCCACTGACTGGTATTACTCCCTAACACCTGACAGCATTTAGAATATGGATTCGCCGCTATCGGTGTCAAACAGGTGAATGTGATCGCTATCGACGAAGAGTCGAACGCGCTTGCCAGGGGTAACGCTGGAGCGTGGGCTGAGTGTGGCGGTAACGGTACGTCCCGCGGCGGTCAAGTAGACCTGTAGCTCGTTGCCGAGGTTCTCAACCACATCGACATTGCCCTCAATGGTGGAATTCTCGACGCCTTCTACGGCACTGTCTCTTACCACTGCGGCATCTTCAAGGTGTGACGGACGAATACCAAAGGTCAGATTTCGGCCTGTCACAGCTTTCGCGCGATCAGCATACAGTGCAGGAACGGGAACTTGACCCACACCTTCCAAAATGACTTTTAGTCCATCATTAGTCGCTATCTTTGCACCAGGGAAGAAGTTCATTGATGGTGAACCAATGAAGCCCGCCACGAAGAGGTTCGCGGGATGATCGTACAATTCCTGTGGTGCACCTAGCTGTTGAATGATACCGCCATTGAGAACGGCGATGCGATCACCCATCGTCATGGCTTCGGTCTGGTCGTGCGTGACGTAGATAACCGTTGTTTGAATGCGTTGGTGCAGCTTGATGATTTCGGCACGTGTAGCAACACGCAGTTTGGCATCAAGGTTAGAAAGGGGCTCGTCCATCAAGAAGACTTGTGCTTCACGGACGATGGCGCGACCAAGAGCAACGCGCTGGCGCTGTCCACCAGAAAGCTCTTTTGGTTTACGCTTGAGCAATGCTTCCAGGCCCAGGATACTACCAGCCTCTTCCACGCGCTTGTTGATTTCTGCTTTGGGGAAGTGACGTAGTTTGAGACCAAAGGCCATGTTGTCGAAGACAGTCATGTGGGGATACAATGCGTAGTTCTGGAAAACCATTGCGATGTCGCGGTCTTTAGGGTCAACACCGTTGACGACGCGATCACCAATGTAGATATCACCATCGGTTGGCTCCTCAAGCCCTGCTACCATACGCAGACAGGTGCTCTTGCCACAACCAGATGGTCCAACGAGAACTAGGAACTCTTTGTCCTTGATGTCAATACTGATATCGTGGACGACTTCGGTCTTGTTAAAGATTTTGTAGACATGTTCAAACGCAACGCGTGCCATAAAGGAATACCCCTTTCGCTTCTGTAACAGGCTCATTCCTGTTACCCTTCTATGAAAAAAGAAGCTATCGCTTGGTGCCTCGTTGCAACTGATACCATATCAGAGGGGGAGTCAACGCGGCCTCTTCACGTCATATATGTTCATCTAATGAGAACTGACGTTGGGTAGAGTATACCATATAGATAGGTGAAAATGGAAGGGCTGTTTTAGGCAAAAAAAGGGCTGTTTAAAATTCAGCACGGACGCCCACAAGGGCTACCCTACTATATACGA
>CAZZVE010000262.1:0-5875 GCA_964657325.1 uncultured Ktedonobacterales bacterium | reverse complement strand
GTATTATTATTGTAGATTCAAGCAAGAGAGTAAGGAAAGCTATGGTACAGGCTCTATTACAAAACCAACAACGCCGCATGCTGCAAGAGGAGCGGCGCATCGCTAGTCAATTGCAGGCATGTCTCGTTGGCTTCGAGGGTGCAGAAGCATATGCTACAACACTACGGCAAGTCACGAACGCACTGGACGATCTGTTTCTGCTCGTCATCGTAGGCGAGTTTAACGCGGGAAAATCTGCCTGTATCAACGCGCTTCTGCGTAGCGAAGTCCTGGAAGAAGGCGTTGTTCCCACTACGCATCAGGTCACAATCGTACGTTATGGAGAGCAAAACGTACAGCATCAGATCGAGCAAAACATCCTGGAGATTGAGAATACCGCGGAGTTTTTGCGCGATATTAGCATTGTCGATACTCCTGGTGTCAACGCGGTTTTGCGCGAACACGAACGCCTGACCGAGGAATTTGTGCCACGTAGCGATCTGATTCTTTTTGTTACCTCCGTTGATCGCCCTTTTACACAGAGCGAACGTATGTTTATGGAGCGCATCCGCACATGGGGTAAAAAGGTTATTGTCATTCTCAATAAGATCGACATGTTGCGCACACCTGCCGCGCTCGAAGAGGTGTTGACGTTTGTGCGCGACAACTGCAAAAATCTGCTTGGCTTTCAACCTGAAATTTTCCCCGTTTCCGCACTCTTAGCACAACGCGCACTCGCCGCAACGGGACAGGAAACGTTACAGTTGTGGGAGCAGAGTCGCTTCGGAAAACTCGAAGAATACCTGTTTCATACACTGGACGAAGCCGAACGTATTCGACTCAAACTGCTTAGCCCACTCGGAGTGATGCAACGCTTACTCAACGAAACGCGTACATCAGTGCAGCAACGCGCCGAATTGCTAGCAGAGGATGCGCGTACAGTCAGTTCGATTGAGGAGCAGTTACGACTCTACCGTGAGGATATGGAGATTAATTTCTCGCATCGTTTAGGTGAAATAGAGAATATCATTCTGGACATGCGGGGACGCGGCGATCATTTCTTTGACGAAACGATTCGGCTAGGGCGTATTCTTGACCTAGTACAAGGTGAGCGTTTGCGCGAAGAGTTTGACCGCGATGTCATTGGCGACAGCGCAACGCGTATCGAACATGCTGTACAGGACCTGATTGACTGGCTGGTACAAAACGAGCATCGTCTGTGGCAAGATGTCATGGAGTACTTGGACCGTCGCCGTCAGGTGAGTGCGCGTCGCGATGACGAAATGATTGGCTCTGTCTCAAGACAATTCGATTACAACCGTCGCACGCTCTTACAATCAGTAGCACGCGAAGCCGCAAGCGTTGTTCAGACATATGACCAGCAAGCAGAAGCAATAGAGTTGTCACAAGATATGCGCAGTGCCGTCGCACAAGCCGCGATTGCGGGTGCGGGTGGCATTGGTTTAGGTGCGGCAATCGTGGCGTTTGTTGGTACGGCAGCAGCAGACGTCACAGGTGTCCTCGCGGGCATTGTCTTATTAGGTTTGGGATTATACATTATTCCCGCGCGACGTAAACGCGCCAAAGAAGATTTTAACGCAAAAATGCAGGAATTGCGAACACGGTTACACACCGCAATGCAGGAACAATTTAAGAAAGAACTTAACAATGCCCTTACCCGTGTACAAGACTCCATAGCACCCTATACACGCTTTGTACGAGCCGAACAGAAAAAGACCGAGACAATGCAAGAGCAGGTCTTGCAACTCGATAACTCGCTCGTCGCGCTCAAAAGCGAAATCGAGCAGGTGAGGTAAATGATATTGGGGCTGTGTGCGACACGTCGCACGCAGCCCCAATATCATTTATTTGCACATTAGCCATTGAGATTGAACACAACGTTTACAATGATAATGACAAGGGCCGCGACGCCAAATGCCGCCGCGCCAATAAACCACCCTGCATCACCTGCCAATCCTGTTATAACCCCTAGAATTGGGATAAGCATGGCAATAGAAACAATCGCAAGGGCAAGGCGTTGACCAGCAGAGGCACGATCCTTGCGCTGTCCCGGTGGATAAATTTTACCTTGTGTTCCTTGTCCCATACGTTGTGAAAGTCGCTGCGCGAAGGAATCCATAAAGGCGTCGTCATACATTGGTGGAACATTTTGACCTTGTGGTGGTATATCATACTGCTGCGGTTGTGGTGGACCGTCGTACTGCGGACTACCCGTATAGGCTCCATAGTTTTGCTGCTCTTGCATTGTATTGGTGCATCCTTCTGTCTTTATCCATACAGTTCTATAACAGTTGTTTATAAGTAGGTTTTTGCTCCAACTGTTCTATCTACGCATCTTCTGCTAGCAGAGTTGTACAAAGTGTGAAATACGTAACCCTTCAAATTCCCCAATGTTGTCGTGTATACTAAATACATTGGTCCCCAATGAACGTTGACAATCAAAGACGGGAATGGAGAACGGTAGGGGCACCAACTCATTGTGTCCAAAGATGGGCATGGGAGGGGTTCGCGTTGTCATAAGATGCGTTTTGGGGACGTTTGCCCCATCACCCATCGTCGGGCGCAATGAAGTGTTGCCCTACCGCTTATTGTGCTCAGTTATCAAAATTCGTTGGGACGTTTTACATTTTCATCGACACGAAAGCATTCATGACAAGTGAATCGTTACACTTTTCGCAGGCGAAAGGGGTACACATGGCTACTGTTGTTCTTTTAGGAACGCTCGATACCAAAGGCGTCGAGTACGAGTATGTACGGAAGCGCATACGGGCCGAAGGTTGTGATACCGTTCTCATTGACGCTGGCATTCTTGGTACACCACTCACACAACCAGATATTTTCCGTGAAGAGGTGGCGAAAGCGGCAGGCATCGATTTCGCGCAACTGGTCGAGGTAAAAGATCGTGGCGCATCCGTCGAGGCAATGGCGCGTGGCGCGGAAAAAATTGTACAAGACCTGTATACAAAAGGACAACTACAGGGTATCTTTGGCGTAGGCGGCTCCGGCAACACCACGATTGTGACACAAGCCATGCGAGCATTACCCGTCGGTATTCCCAAACTAGTTGTATCAACCGTAGCATCAGGTGATACCCGTCCCTATGTTGGCGCGACCGACATCACGATGATGTATAGCGTGGTCGATATCTCTGGCATTAATAGTATTTCTGAGAAGATATTGACTAATGCTGCCGCGGCTATCGCGGGTATGGCGCGGGCCAGCGCGGATTTTAAAGCATCGACAGCAAGCAAACCATTAATAGGCGCGACTATGTTTGGTGTTACGACGCCAGCAGTAACCGAGGCTCGTAACCTGTTAGAAGCTCAAGGCTACGAAGTTCTCGTCTTTCATGCCACCGGAACGGGTGGGCAGTCAATGGAAGCACTCGTGAACGGTGGCTTTCTCACGGGTGTGCTTGACCTTACCACAACTGAACTTGCCGACGAACTTGTTGGTGGCGTCTTGAGTGCAGGACCAGAGCGGCTTGAAGCGGCCGGCAATCAGGGTGTACCACAGGTCGTCTCGCTAGGTGCTCTGGATATGGTCAACTTCGGTCCCGTAGATACAGTCCCTGAGAAGTTCCAAAAGCGCAACCTCTACAAACATAACTCCACCATAACTCTCATGCGTACCACGCCCGCCGAGAATGCGCAGTTGGGCGAGATTATCGCGCGTAAGCTTAATGCAGCAAAGGGTCCCGTAACGCTCTTTATCCCGCTTAAAGGGATATCCATGATCGCTACCGAAGGTGGCCCGTTCCACGATGCAGAGGCTGACAAGGCGTTGATTGACGCGCTTAAAAAGGACCTCGACAAACGGGTAGAGGTGCGTGAACTAGACATGGATATCAACGATCCACGCTTCGCCAAAGCGATGACCGATAGGCTTGTTGAGTATATCAAATAAGACACAAATTTCGTAGGGACCGATGTATCGCGTCCTGGGGGGGCGGGAACGCGTCGGCAACGCATCGTTTTCCCCAACGTGTCCCAACCCCACCCCAGGACGCGATACATCGGTCCCTACCATTAGGAGGTACCTACATGGAGCGAGCAGAAGCTTTAGCACGTCTACAAAAGACGGTGAGTAGTGGAGGCGTGATTGTTGGAGCGGGAGCGGGAACAGGTCTCTCGGCAAAATGTGCCGAGGCGGGTGGTGTTGATCTCATTATCATCTACAACTCCGGTCGCTATCGCATGGCGGGTCGTGGCTCGTTGGCGGGTCTCCTACCCTATGGTGACGCCAATGCTATCGTCATCGAAATGGCGAACGAGGTACTACCTATTGTAAAACATACACCTGTACTGGCGGGAGTGTGTGGTACCGACCCGTTCCGCGTCATGCCCTATTTCTTGCGTCAAATCAAAGAGATGGGGTTCGCAGGTGTACAGAATTTCCCTACCGTTGGTCTCTTCGATGGCACAATTCGTCAAAACCTGGAAGAGACAGGCATGGGCTTTGGGCTAGAGATAGATATGATTCGTACCGCCCATGATATGGACCTGTTGACAGCACCCTATGCCTTCAACCCAGATGAGGCACGTGAACTTGCGAAAGCTGGTGCGGACGTGCTAGTACCTCATATGGGTCTCACGACAAAAGGTAGCATCGGTGCACATACCGCGCTCACACTCGAAGAAGCGGCGAAACGCGTACAGGTCATGCATGACGCGGCAAAAGAGGTCAATCCCGACATCCTGGTCTTGTGTCACGGTGGTCCCATTGCGGAACCAGAAGATGCGACCTACATCCTCGAACATACACATGGTATCGTCGGTTTCTTTGGAGCATCAAGCATGGAACGTCTACCTACAGAGATTGCGATCACCGAAAACGCACGTCGCTTCAAAAATATCCGCGTCACGTCCCATTAAGGCTTGTCACAACTTCATAGATATGAAAGGAACCCACAACGATGCATAAGTTAACCGTTCTCTACGGACATCCCACTGATCCCGCAGCCTTTGACAAATACTACCATGAGAACCATATCCCCATCGCAAAAAAGATGAAAGGCTTAAAGGGCTGGACCATTGGCAAACTACAAGCCGGAGCCGAAGGCGAGCAGCCACCCTACTACATGATTGTCGGTCTCTACGCCGAGACACGCGCCGACATCGAAGCCATCCTCGCCTCACCCGAAGGCCAGGCAACAGTTGCCGATGTCCCCAATTTTGCAACTGGCGGCTCTACGTTTTTGTATGATGATGAACAAACGATTGTGCCGCTCTCATTGTCGTAGAGATCACGTTGACGGCGTCTCTTAGGTAATTAATTGCCTATGAGACGTCGTCAACGTGATCCTACATATTTTTTATCGTTAGCTAAAACTGAACATAAGATGTTTCTTTTCACACTCAAATCCCATAACGCTACTGACATACTGTTGTCACTCCGATGCTCTATACTTTGCATATAACAACAAACACATAATAGTTAGAGCAAAGGAGAACAGTAAGATGCTTACCACAGGTTTGAATTTCGTGATGATTCATGTCGCTGACGTACCCGCTGCAAAGAACTTTTTTACCGAGAAGCTTGATCTTGAGGTAGAGACGCAATTACCAGATTTTGTGCAGTTCAAGTTGCCAGGAGGTAATGGAGCCGCGCTTGCAATCGGCAAGGGCGACACTACTCCTGACATCGGCACAGAATTATGGTGGTATGTCGAGAATGCAGAACAAGCACTCGCAACGCTACAGCAACGCGGCGCGACAATCAAAGAGCCAATAGCACACATGCCCTTTGGTCAGGTTTTCTCTATCGAGGGACCGGGAGGATACGTGTTGTACCTTTTGCAGCTGGCATAGCAGGTAATGTCGTAGGGAGGGACCACGTTGACGGCGTCTATAGGCAATTAATTACCTATAGACGC
>CAZZVE010000261.1:0-5904 GCA_964657325.1 uncultured Ktedonobacterales bacterium | reverse complement strand
CCCCGCGAGTCCGTGTATAGTAGTGACAGGGCTTGCCCCTGTCATGCCCGCACTGCACCCTGCAAGTTGCATAAGAAACGAAGGGAATTAGTTGGTCTCAATACTAATTTATTAGACCTCTACAGAAGGACGCTTTACAAGTGATGCGTCTTCTTGTGCGTTTCTTTCGTTGTTTGCCCGTTGCGCAGCGTCGATTTCGTTCTCGAAGATGCGGCGTACGATGGCGACAGTGCTGGCGTAGGTAGAGTCCATACCAAAGTAGGAAAGACTACCCGCCCCAAGATTTTTGCCACGCGTATAGGGCGTGTCTGAAGCATAGTGCAGGATGCCTAGTTCGTAGGGCAGACGCGCGAAATTGATATTCTCGCCAACGGGATAGCGTAACAGGTACTGATCTTCATAGACAGCGTTGAGGTAAGGACCACTCTCCATTTCAACGACGGTGTAGTTGGCATGATAATAAAAGTCCAGGTATTGACGGTTTTGTAGGTAGGTGCCCTTCGCGGACACTGCTTTCTGGTTGTCAAGGACGGAGCCGTAAATCAGGTATGGTTGCACATCCTGGACCAGGAAGCAGTTATCGAGCCAGAAGGTGTTCTGACTGTGCTCGTCCATGACGACGTTCGAGATCATGACATCACCGATGCTCCCATTAAGCGTGGCAGCTTTACCTAGAATGTATATGCCGCGCACCTGTGTCGTGTTTTCCATGATTTCACGCATCATGCGGTATGCAGCCATGCCTAATGGATAGTCGATATTGAGGATGATGGCTTTGCTTTGTGCCAGTATATCCATGTGTGACATACGACACCGTGGGTCGATCTCTGTGGGATGCAACTTCGCCAGGTCGATGATTTGCGCGTCAATTTCCAGACCGTGACGCGCCCCCACATGCCAAATGCCGCGTTCCTGATCCTCACGACTGCGGTTCACAAATGCTCTTTGACCAGCAGGAGTACGTACCCATTCACGGGCCGCGAAGTACAGGAAGTTCTGCCAATTGCCAGGAACCTCGCCTTGCTGAATTTTTCGGCATTCGTCGGCGAGGTAGGGGTCTTGCCCACTCAGCGCGTATTGTGTCAGTTCCTCTGCTTGGTTGAGAATAGACCCACCAACAAGGTTGATGAGGCTATGCGTGTTGCTCGAAACAAAGTAAATGGGACGGTCTTGCAAACCGAGGGTGTCAAGCAAGTTCTTAACCGGACTCCACCACTGACGCGTGGCGCGTACATAGCCGACATGCGAACCACCAAGCATACGTAAGCTGAAACTCTTACGGTGCTGACCGATGATGCGCAGGTTTTCCCACAGGTGATCGCCCCAGATGAGTTCTAGCCGATGCCAATCGTCTGGTGCGATATGCAGACGTTCGCGCAGAACTTTGCTAATCTCGGCGAAAACGGGTGATGTGCGGTCCATCTGTGTCTCTAAGAGTTGTAGCGTGGTCGGCTCAGACCGTAGTAAGTAGTATATTTTGTCCCATTCGATCTGGAAGGCCACCAGAATAGGCACAATATCATCTGTATCGCTAACGCTGGCAACATAGACCGCAAGCGTCTCTTCGCCATCAAAAAACCACTTGCGGCGACGTGCTGATGCCGTCACAGCGTGCCATCTATCGACAT
The DNA here is from genome assembly GCA_964657325.1 of uncultured Ktedonobacterales bacterium. Classification (GTDB taxonomy): domain Bacteria; phylum Chloroflexota; class Ktedonobacteria; order Ktedonobacterales; family Ktedonobacteraceae; genus JBBQVS01. The sequence goes on along the minus strand of CAZZVE010000261.1, from coordinate 4,276 downwards.
GATAATCATGCTGTAGAAAGACTTCTTCTGATTGACCCAGTAAGACACGATTACAATGAATGATTGACGCTGGCAGTCGTAACACGCTATAGATGAACGCCGACATGTCGGGGTAAGGCGAACGAGCGTCAGGGTGGAGGCTGGAGTCGATATTGTAGTGTGCTTGTACAAGTGCTTTCAGGCTAATTTCGCCCGAACTGCGTAAAAGCGTATTATAGGTACGGATATAAAGTTCTACATCGCGTTTACCAGCTTCGTGATATTTCTCGCCATGCTCAAAGGCAGGCGTTACAGCTGTGCGTGTAGTCCCATCGAGAGTGTCCTGCTTTTCGAGAATCTCATCATCTATCTCGTGCAAAGCCAATTCTTGTGAGTCCGAGAGTGTTTCGTGTTCCATATGTTCACCGAGTGTATCTTGTGTAGTGTGAAATGCATCAAAATTTCTACGTTTGCCTTTGCGTGCCATGTATCTCTGTCTCTCTTCTGTGAGTAGTGCGTTTTCTCTTCTATTATTTCCAACTATTATACTCTCTGTGAGAAGAGGATGGTAGGGAATGTTATGACAGGTTTTCGTAGGGACCAGATGATGCTGTTTGAAAAATTCATCTGGAAATACAACGGACGCTCACAAGGGGCTACCCTACTATACTCGACGTGCAGAGCGCGGAAGAGCGTCGTATAGTAGGGTAGCCCCTTGTGAGCGTCCGTGAATATTATTAGCATTGTTATTTCGTTCATGTGCATTATCGCGTCCGAGGCGTGATTTATCACATGAGATAGATTCTCGTTTTATGAGAGGCGTGACTGGCACGAGTTCGCGCAATGAATTGCGCCTCGGACGCGATCAATCTGGTCCCTACGAAATTAGAGGGATTAGCGATACAACACATACCCCGCCAGTCCTGCCAGGCCCAGGATAACCAGAATATTCACCTTGCGACTGAGGGCCAGGCCGAATGCTCCTGCTGCTATCAGCAACCCTTTCCAGTCCACACCTGGCTGGTTGAAAATCGTCCAGACCACTGTGAGCAGTAAACCAACAACGGCGAGTGAGACGCCATACATGGCACCTTGTACCCATCCTCGCTGTTCGATACGCACATAGCCAGCAGAGACGACGAGCACCAGCAGAGCGGGAATAGTAATGGCAATCAGCGCGAAAAAAGCACCAAGATAACCATACGTGAGATAGCCTAAACAGATGACCCACAATCCGTTGGGACCGGGACTAATTTGTCCAATCGCAATAGACTGCCCAAAGTATGTCTCTTTTGCCCAACCATTGGCAAGCAAGTCCTGATGCAAGCTAGGAAGATTGCTGAACCCACCGGTCGAAAAGAGCGAGGCTTTCAGAAACAAGAGAAAGTACAGCAGTGGATTAATCATTGTTGGCCTCGTTCCTCCTCGTTAAGCAAAGGCAAGGATGGTTTCGGTGCAAAGAATAGAGCACCAAGCAGAACCGCACCAAGAATGACAACAACAACGGACAGTTTCAAAAAAATGACGGCAAGGAAACATGCGATCATTACAACAATGCTCCCTGTGAGATAAAAAATACCATCTTTGTAGCTTCTACGAAAGATGGGGAGCGCGAAGTTCAGTCCTACTAGAAGCATGAGTGCGCCTGTCGCAGGGACTACCCCTCGAAGGATTGCCTGTACTGCCGCGATATGTTCAATCTGTGTGAAGAGAGCGGTTAAAAGACAGGTGATAATTGCACTCGGCAAAAGTAAGCCAGCAAGCGAAGCAGCAATGCCCCATGACCCTCCTAGCTTGCGTCCTATCAAGACGGTTAGAGCGACCAAATTGATACCGGGAGTAAGAATACATAAACTCCAAAACCGCGTAATATCCTCCATCGACAACCACGTATACTTCTCTGTAAACGTACGCTGTATCAAGAACGTGGTAGAAGCACCACCACCAAAAGATTGTAGCCCAATAGCTGCCCAAAGACGAAAAAGTTTCCACGTTGTGGGATTAGGATTTTGTAGTTCCATGTAAGTAACTCCTAGAAAAAAGGGGAACATGCTGACCAATGTCTATATGAAAGACAAAGTGCACAATACATTTAACCATTATAGCCCAATGTTTATGGCACTAGATGGGGTAGAGTTTATCCGTAACGTTGATGTACAGCATTCCAAAAGTACGCATACAATAGCGATATATTCTATCTCTTAAACGTATGTACTAGTAGAGACATGAAAGGAGTCTATAATACGTTCGATGTGGTACTATCCAGCGGCATTTCCTACTTTAGCGCATGATGAGGTTCACATATGGCGTGTAGTTGCCTCAGATGCATCTACAACATATATTCAATCTTTGAAACAGGTCCTTTCTGCACACGAACGCAATCAAGCAGAACGCTTTCGTATATTGCTGCATGCGACACGTTTTATTGTAGCGCATGGAACGCTTAGAATTATTCTAGGACACTACCTCGGTCAAGAGGCATCTACACTACAGTTTCACTATGGACCTTATGGAAAACCTGCTTTTGCTAGAGATACAACCTTACGTTTTAATGTCACTCATTCACATGATACAGCCCTCTTTGCGGTTACACAACACCGTGAGGTTGGTGTAGACCTTGAATACATCGACCATGACATGGACTATGAGCAAATCGCCGAACAAAACTTTACACGCGATGAAGTAAACACATTGCGTGCTATCTCACCCGGCTCAATGCGGCGGCAAGTGTTTTTTCGTGTCTGGACACGCAAAGAGGCATTTCTAAAAGCAAGAGGACTTGGTATTGCGCATGACTTAGCAACCACTGACGTTCCTGTTACTGCGGCAACACCAACACCTCTTTCAGGTACAAAAGTAGGAAGTTCTACAGTGTTTCGCTGGTGGCTACATGATCTCCCTTCTACTGATGAAGATGCTGTAGCTGCTCTTGTTGTGGAGGGTTCCCCATGCTCCTTAAAATACTGGCACTGGTCAAGTCAATAGCACAAGTAAAGTTTGAGTTTTGTAGATCGACATTGCATAAACACCACATTCGCCCCTCTTTCTGCTATTACTCAAATTTATAAGTTAGGAATAAAGAATAAGCAGTGAAAAAGTTTATGAATTTAATAGGAATATGTCTAGAAAACTTGACTTTTCTTGTTCATTTGCTGTATCTTTTAAGCGGTGTAAGTAGAAAATATGTTTGTCTTTTGTAAAGGTAATGTTCAATTTAATATTCTTAAATTTCTTACAAGGTGGCTTTTTTAGTGCTTAGTAGAACTAAACATTGTAATATAATACGTTACACATTTTAGTAATCCAGCGTCCCATTTTATGCGTAGATATATAAGTAGATAATAAAGAATAACATTCCAGCACAAGAAAAGCTTCAGGAATGCTCTCAGTACTTTCCTCGGGAAGAAAGATAAGTTTTTCAAAAGCAGTAACACTGTTAAAAGCTAGACGGAGATTTTCGTGAAAAATATAGGGTAGCTGGTTACAAGCTACTATTTTATAGCTATTTCTTTTTGGTGGTTTATATAACCCCAGGTAAACACTCCTACGGACTCGGTGTAATCTCTACCTACCTTACACTACATGGAGCCTTTATGCCTAAAAACTTGAAGCAGTTGTAGTATTATTCATCCACCTCATATACAAGGATGTTAGAGTCATGTCGAATATTATAGAACTTTTTGACGACAATTTTGCGTTTCTTGATCACAATGCTTCTCAGAAGCAATCACACCTGACATATTGGAAGCAGTACCTTGCAGACGCTCCCCGCGTTTTAGATTTACCAACAGATCGTCCACGTGCATCAATTCAAAGCCATTATGTGTCAGAACACACACATGTGTTGTCCAAACAACTTACTACTGCTCTCAGAGCTTTTAGCCTTCAAGCGAGTGTACCGCTACACACAACCCTGATAGCCGCATTGCAAACATTGCTGTACCGTTATACAGGACAAAATGATTTTCTTCTCGGAACGACGAACACTACTCTTCAAGATGGTTCTGATCAGAAGGAGCGAATGAGTAACTGCCTCAACATCTTACTACTGCGCGCAAACATTTCCGGCGATCCAACCTTCTGCGAACTACTAAAGCGTGTGCAAGACGACCTCATATTGACTCATCAACATGATGACATATCCTTAAAGGATATCGTGGATGCACTACGTCCAGAGCAAATTTCCGATTATGCTTCACTCATTCAGGTGATGTTCTCTTATCAACTCTCGTCGGATATTTCATCATCAGAACCGATAACATCATACATTGATATACATAATAGGCATGACCTCCAT
>CAZZVE010000260.1:0-6045 GCA_964657325.1 uncultured Ktedonobacterales bacterium | reverse complement strand
TAACCTGATTTTTCTATGATGTTTAGCGAATACCAATACCACCAACGCGAGCTAATAAAGCTACACTTTCGATGTGATACGTTTGTGGAAACATATCAATCGGCTGGGCCGAAACAAGGCGGTAACGTCCACCAGAGCAAAGTGTAGCGATATCACGCGCTAACGTGCTAGGATCACAGGAGACATAGCAGATGGCACGAGGAGCCAACGTCTGCAACGCTTGTAACGCTTTAGGATGGCACCCTGCTCTCGGTGGATCGACGAGTGCGACATCAACGCGTTCCCGCCGATAATGAAGTTGGCCAAGAAGACGTTCCAATGTTCCTTCTAGCACCGTGATCGTGTTCTGATTGTTGAGGATTGTCGTTGCGCGTGCGTCCATAACCGCGCTCGGCTGCGACTCAATACCGATAACACGCGTACTCCGTGCGGCCAGAAACGAGGAGAAGAGACCTACACCGCTATAGCCATCCAGGACAACGTCGTTCCTTTGTGGCTCTAACAAGGCAATTGCACGTTCAACCAGCGTCGCTGCTTGGAGCAGGTTCACCTGAAAGAAGGAGTCAGCAGAGACGCGAAAGCGCCGCCCCAACACCGTATCAGTCAAAAACTCCTGTCCCGCGAAAACGCGCCCGTAACGCCCCCCTACTCGCTCGATAATAACGCCGACAATTCCTGGTGCCACGGTCATCAACTCGTTTGCCAGTTGTTGTGGGTCTTCTATCGAAGAGCCTGGACGCGCATGAATTACTAATAAGGTTGGTATCGCGCGTGCCGCCGCGCTTACCTCGTCCACAGGTACACCTATACCGGCATTATTGACAGTACCAACGGCACCACGGATAGTAAAGCCTTGTACCATCTCGCCCAGCGTGTCGCCAAAATAATTCATAAGCTTTTCACGCACGTGTTGATACACCATATCAAGGGCTGGATGTAGTAAAGGACAGTTTTCAAGTGGCTGAATGTCATGACTCTCAGTTAATTTGAAGCCAATTTCACCCGAAGGCCCGACAGAAAATAAGGCAATATTGCGGTAGTGCCAGGGCGAAATGCTTGTAGGCATGCCAATCGTGGGATGGACAAGCGCGTCAGGCTGTTTGCCAATACGCATTAGCAACTGGCGTACAATATGAGCTTTCCAGGTGAGTTGTGCTTGATACGCGATGTGTTGCCATTGACAGCCACTATCGGTCAGGAGAGGAAACGCAGGCTCTACACGTTCAGGTGCAGACCGCAGTATTTCCAGCATATCGGCTCGCGCATGACCACGCCGCTCCTCGACAATATCTACCCGTACACGTTCACCTGGAATGCCACCTGGGACGAAGAGGACGCGTCCCTCGTATCGGCCCACGGCATCTCCGCCGTAGGCAAGGTCTGTAAGTTCGACATCAATGCTCATGTTCACCTCGCGGTCAATGCACAGCCCGTCGTGTCCGTGCATGTCCGTCACATCTTTCCAGTGTATTTATGTTGTTTATAACATTATTGGCTGTTTTGGCTGACTATAGAGCCGCGTTCCGAAACGACTCAAGAAAACCGCACCTAGCCCTATCAAACCCGCACCAATACTAATAAGCCAACCAATGTAGGGGAGAGACCCTGCCAACACTAACACTGTCAATCCCACTACAACCTGCACCGGACGTGTGTTTTTCTGTGGAGCCACAACACGCACGATGTACTCGCCAAGTAGCGAGCCAACCGCCACCGTTCCCAATGCCCAAGCCGCGATCAGTCCTATCACAACGATAATCGCCAATGGAATAGAAATGATAAGTGCTATCAGAATAGCCAGCACGGGTAGTGCTAGCAGTATACTCAAAAGGCCAAGCACAAGACTACGACGCATCTTACTTGTAACCGTGGTACGCACCAACATAACATGCTCAGGCAATAATACGATAAGTAAGGTACCTAATGCGATCCATGCGAGCGTGGACCAAAAGCGAAAATCTGGTCCCGCGCCATTCATGAGTAGCTGATCCGCACTTTTAGGACAACCATCAAAATTTCCATGTAAGTGTTGATCGCCACCAGGAGTCCAAGAACCCTGACATAAGTGAATATCACCGTATACAGCCGCATTATTTTGCAAGGTGACACTTCCACCATAGACGGAGATCGTTCCATGAACTGTTCCATCAATGATAACACTTGTGCCAAACGCTACAACATCTCCTTGCACCTCACCTTGTATAACTATTGTGCCACCAAATGAGGTAATGTTGCCACATACTATTTCGTCGCTATCCACGACAATATCAGCACCGAAGGAAGGGCCTCGATGGGAGCCTGTGCACACCTGCTTTATTTGCTCACTTGTCTGGCTAACATGAGCACCAGATGCAAAGGCTGTAGGCATTCGTCCTGCTTCGATACATTCCCCTAACAAGAACGCTGCAAGGAGCACTAGTCCTGGCAGCGTGTAGAGTACCAAGCGTATTTGTACAGCTTTTCGCATACCATAACTCCCTATCATGCTTACGTCGTCTCTTCTTAAAATAAGAAAAGGGCTGGTGAAGCATGACCTTCGCCACCTGTCTATGCCTCGTGTGGAGGGCGCATCAGGCGAAGCCACATCCCCATCATGAGTACAACTACAAAGCCAACTCCCGCGAGGAGAAAACTATTGTGCGTGACAATAGTCAAGCTTGTCTGTATGTATTGTCCCAGCACATAGAGTACGTCCACGACATTACTGAGCAAGAGCAATACCTGTACCATGAAATCGGTCTGTACAAGCGTTATAGCGAGTATCAGGAGTGGAATACTGCCAAGTGTAAAGAACAGAATTGCTGCAAAAACTGCTCCTCCGGTTCGCAAACGCGCGACACGGGAACGTTGCTGTTCATGAAGCGTTTCAAGTTGTTGTGAAATTTGTTTACGTTGCTGTACTGCTTGCATAATAGAACGTGTTGAAACACTGCTCGTACTAGAGAAGCTATGTGCAACCAGGGGTTGCTCCGTCTTTTGTGACGTTCTTAGTAGCATATCCATGCTCTGCTGACGTTGCTCAAAAGCTCGGCAGTCCGCGCACTCGCCCAGATGTGCGTGGAGCGCGGCTACGTCAGCGTCGTCCATTTCATCGGTGTCACTATGTTGGGCCAGCACCTGTTTAACGTCGTGACAGCGCATCGTTCTGCTCCTCTTCGAGAACTGAACCGTTTTGCATATAGCGTGCTAACAGTTCACGCGCACGATGAAGACGCGCCTTGACCAGAGCAGGTGTCAGGTTGAGGGCGTTAGCGATTTCGTCATAGGAAAAATCGTGCCAATAACGCAGCACGATGACCGCGCGATACTTTCCTGGTAAACGTTGTAAGTATGTCTGCACTTCGTCATGTTGCTCACCACGTAATGCCGATTGTTCAGGGCTAACGCCAGCGTCAACAATCCATTCAAGGAATGGTACATCTTCTAAAGGCAAGGCGAGAAAGCGTCTACGACGCAACTGGTCAATTGACAAGTGAGAGGCAATTGAGAGCAACCAGGTACTAAATTTATGGGCTGGTTTATAGGTAGCAAGTTGCGTAAAGGCACGCACAAACGCTTCCTGCGTTACGTCCTCGGCCTCAGTTGCATTCCCCAGCATGCGATATGCAAGATTTTGGACAGCATCTTTATAGCGTTCAACGAGCACTGCAAAGACGTTCTGGTCGCCACGAAGCACGAGTTCCACTAGTCCAGCGTCACTCATCGCATCAACCACGACCCCTGTATTTGATAAGCTATTTCTTACACTCGCAACATCAGCGGCCTGTGAAAGTGTGCCGGTAGTGCCAGTACGCTGCCCCCGACGAGTTCCGCGTGCTGACTGTGCTATTGAACCAATGACTCCTAACGGATTTGCAGCATCTATCGTCGATTCTAACATTTATCACCGCTCATTACTTACTTTTCATTCAGTATATAGAAGAGATATAACAGGCTCCCTCCTCATCAGCATATACGAATTTTGCCTAAAAAAGTTGTAATCCTTTGTTATACCGTACTATGCCGAAACCAGAGCTACAAAAGAGGAAGCACTTCTGTAATCCCATATAGTATAACATACATACATGAAAAAATATTCATTTTATGCCTGGTAACTTTTCACAAAATCTGAGGAAAAAGATAAACAATAGGTGTAAGGGCGCAATGATGCCGATGAATAAATTACTCTGGGAATTCCACGGACGCCCAGAGTAATTTGTTCATCGGCATCGTTGCGCCCCTACAGGCATCGTCTGTTTCTTCACTCCTTAAGCGTTTTGTTGGTTTTGCAGGTCTTGCAATGGCACTTCGTCATTAGAGGGGCTTTTTGCACCTTCCTGTGTTTGGATAGGCTGAATACGCTGTGCTTGTGGACCATGTGTATCTGGTTTGCCCTCGCTGTCGTATTGCCCCTGTCCATATTGACCTGTGTTGCCCTGGCTACCATAGAGTTCTTGCTGTGTAGGGTTCTTTGGCTGCTCCTGATGTGTTTGCTGTTCTTCTTGTTCTGGCATACATATATCCTTATCTTAATAAAGATTGTTTTACATACATATAAAGGTACGCGGGAGACATACTCAAGGTGTACAAATTAAAGCCCTTGACAATGTCTCGCTACGATGGTATCCTATCAACATGACGTGAACGTAACATTTGAGGGATGAGCAATGAATGATCGCATGCGCATAGGGGATTTGACACAACGAGCCGAGGTGACTCCACGCACCGTTCGCTATTACGAGAGCATTGGGCTGCTCCCTCCTGGTGAGCGTGAAGGCCACGGTCAACACTACTACACCGAGGAGACGCTTGCACGCCTACGCAAAATCGACCAGTTAAAGCAGCTCGGACTCAGCCTTGATGAGATACGTGACGTTATCGACCTCTATTTCACTGACCCCAGTGGAAGACAGCCAAAACAGAAAATCCTTGTCATGCTGCGCCAACATCTCGCGGAGACGGACCAAAGAATCGGCGCGCTCCAGCAATTTCGTGCGGACTTACAGGCCCATATCGAACGCTTCGAGCGATGGTTAGAGGAAACAGAACAACACTAGATTTTTTTGCACTAAACATGACGTTAACGTTGACATCATGTTTAGTATATCAAGCATTCAGAAGGAGAAATATACATGAGTGAAACAATTGGCTTCATTGGACTGGGTAGTCTAGGTCTGCCCGTGGCGACCAATCTTCTCAATTCCGACTATGCTCTTCGCGTGTACAATCGCACGGCGAGCAAAGCGGAAGCACTAGTTGCTCAGGGAGCGCAACAAGTGAGCCGACCCATTGACGCAGTAACAAGTGGGGGGATTGTCGTGACACTTTTGTGGGATGATGCGTCACTGGAAAGCATCGTCATGAGCGACGGTTTTTTAGAGCAACTGGGACCAAATGGTATTCATCTTTCGATGAGCACGGTGATGCCCGAAACGGCAAAGAAGCTTGCGGCACTGCATGCACAACATGGTAGTGCCTATGTCGATGCACCCATCTTTGGTAGACCTGAGGCGGCCGTCGCCCGCGGCCTCTGGATTCCCTTCTCAGGTCCACAGCAAGCTAAAGAACGCGTCCGACCCGTGCTTGAGGCGATGGGGGGAAAGGGCATCTTCGATTTTGGGGAAGAGGTCGGTTCAGCAAACATTGTCAAGCTCGTTGGAAACTTCCTGATTGGTTCAGCAGGCTACTCCATGATGGAAGCACTCTCAATGGCAAGGAAAAGCGGAGTCGATCCAATAGCAGTGGTCGATATGCTAACACAAACATTATTCCCTGCTCCCATCTATCAGAGCTATGGCAAGCGGATCGCCGAGAATACGACACCTTTTAGCCAGAATGCAATACCTCTCAAGGATGTTGGTCTCCTGAGAAAGACCGCCCAGCAGGTGGAGTCCCCCATGCCCATTGCAAATCTTGTGTACGATCTTTTGAAAAGCAATGAATGAAGGCCCCTGTACGCATCAGGATAAAAATTGCTGGGTTTGTAAGCGCATGTCGAGCTGTGAGAAGCCTAACAGGGGCAAGCCCTGTCACTACTATACACGGACTCGCGTGGCAAGCCACGCA
>CAZZVE010000259.1:0-6116 GCA_964657325.1 uncultured Ktedonobacterales bacterium | reverse complement strand
TGCATGTCCAAGGTCGATGTCCTGCTTCCATGCATCAATTTCTAATCTCCTAACAGCACCTGATACAACTTCTTTTGCCGCTCGGCCCCTTTTTTATAGACCTCACCTCGTTCGGCGTCTGATTTCATTGGAGATGCGAGACGCGGCACAACTTTAGAGATATCGGGTATCACGTCCAATGCTTCTAAAGCAAGCAGGGCAACACCACGGGCTGACGCTTCGTGGTCGAGTGATGGATAGATTGATGTGCCGAGCGTATCAGCAAGAATGCTTTGCATAGTCAGCGAACCAAGCAATGCCCCACCACTTCCAACAACTTGTGGTGTTGGTAGCTTGTCACCTTCTTTAAGTGCCTCGCGCAACTGCTCATACACTGCACCAAGCTGATAGGCTAAGGCTTCCATACCAGCGCGTAGCATATCAGCAGGTGATGTGCGCGCATGCAGATTCATAATTGTCATGCGTGCGTTGGCATGCCAGCCAAGACTGCGCTCACCAGAGATGAAGGGAAGAATGGTTAGGCCATGACCATCAGGTTGAACAAAGGCTATCAATGGCTCGGCATCAGGAAGAGCAGGCAATTTTAGCGTTGCGTCGAGCCAACTCAGCATGTTGCCTCCCTCGCTAAGTGCGCCACCCATGATTGCACGTTTTGCATCAATCAAGTACATCCAGAGACCTGTTGAGGGTACAGCACGTTCCGGCGGCAATACAACACGTACCGCACTCGACGTACCAATAGTCAACGACCATGTATCAGTATTCGCACAACCGGAACCAACTGCTGCCGCTGCACCGTCTCCTATCGCTGGAAACCACGGCACGTCGCGCAAAGCAGGCCAAGCTGATGCATATTCAGAGGATAGACCGCGCAGGCCGTCATGTGTATCGCCCAACGGCGGTAACTGTTCGGGCCGCACACCAAGTAGTTTCACCAGATCAGTATCCCACGCTCGGTCTCGTGTATTCAACAAACCTGTTGCGGAAGCCATTGCTAAGGCACATACCGACTTGCCAAGAAACTTACGGTGCAGATATTCACCAAAGGAAATCCATTGTGCGGCACGTTTAAAGACATCGGGTTGATTTTCAGATAACCAGCGCAACTTAGCAGGCCAAAAGCTCGCATGCAACGGTGCACCAGTGCGCTGGTGTATCGCTTCCGCATCAAGCTGCGCACGCAATTCTGCTGCCGCTCCAAACGGACGCGTATCTTCCCACGTGATGACAGGAGTAAGCGGATTGTTCGACTCGTCAACTCCCATCAGACTATGCCAGAAGGTGTCTATTGCCACAGCACCAATCTGTTGCGCCATCGGTCCTGCTGCCCTTAGAGCATCATTCACGGTTTGCGCTACCACATCGACAAGCGCGTCAGCATCAACGGAGACCTCACCATCGTCCGTTACATTCAGTTTGTAGGGGCGTTGTGCATGAACGCTTGGAATGGTCGCACCCGTCGCGTCAAACAAGAGCGTGCGTGTCGATGACGTACCAACGTCAAGCGAGAGAATAAATGGCGACTTCGGGTCCGTCGTCTGTGTAACTTCTGCCGCCTTTTGCTCCAATGATGACCCACTTTGTGTCGTATCTGCCATAGAATATCCACCTCTTTGTGTCTATCGGTGTACAGGTGTTACATCTTTTCCTGCAACCGATTCGTCTTCACTCTTACTGTTTATACGCTGATGAGCATACGTCAGGGTACAAGCATTATCGCCACTCTGGTTATCGCCCGTGTGTTCTGGTAGTTTAGCGGGTGACGAAACGAAGAAAAATGCACATATAGCACTACCGAACGCAAGCCCTGCCCCAACAAGCATTGCCAACCGGAAGCCTGCAATAAATGACTCGTCTATAGCGGTACGGATAGCGGTACGTGTCGCGCCCTGTACAGTGTTTGGAATATCGATAGCAGCAAGTCGCCCATGTTGTGCAAGTATTGTTTGCTGTACGCTAGGGGCTAGATGTAGTGCTGTGATATTAGAAGTAAGACTGTTGCTAAATGCATAAGCAACACAGATTCCAAGTACAGCGATAGCTAGCAGGCTCGCAATACGTGCAACAGCATTGTTCACACCAGACGCGGTACCTGAAAACTGATCCGCGACGGCACCCATAACGGTTGTTGTCAAAGGCGCAATCGTGATGGTCATACCTAAACCCATGACGACAACTGCCGGAAAGTAGGTCAACCAGTAACTACCACCAAGCCCAGGTAGAGCGAATAGGATAAAACCTAATGCAGCGATGCTAGGGCCAATCACAAGTGGAAGACGCGAACCGTACTTTGCGACTAGGCCGCCAGACCAGCGTGAGAGAGAGAAGGATAGCAGCGTGAATGGCAACAAGGAAGCTCCGGCAGCAGTCGCGCTATAGCCCTGTACACTGATTAAGTTGAATGGCAGAAAGAAGAGTGCTCCACCAAGTGCCGCATAGAGCAACAACGTGAGCAGGTTTGTACCACTAAACGTGCGCGAACGAAACAGCGTAAGCGGCATCATTGGATTAGGACTGCGGTTCTCGACAAAGAGGAACAGGCCAAGCGCGACCAAACCACCAACAATACAGACAAGCACAAGTGGGTTCGCAAAGCCAACATTCTCGGCCTGAATTAATCCGTAGACAACACCACCAAGACCAACTGCTGTCAGGATAGCACCAGGAAAGTCGAGATGCTTCTTGCCCTCTCCGCTTGTACTCTCTGGCAAGTGGAGCACGGAAACAACGAGTACAATCACAGCAAGTGGAATATTAATAAAGAAAATCCAGCGCCACGATGTATTTTGTACAAGCCATCCTCCCAGCACTGGACCAAGTGCCGAAGTGATCGCGGAAAAGCCCGACCAAGTACCAATAGCCTTGCCACGCTCCGCGCTATCGAACGAAGAGCGAATAATAGCAAGGCTTCCTGGCGTGAGCAGTGCGCCACCAATGCCTTGTACCGAACGTGCGATGATGAGTTGCTCAATACTTTGCGAAATACCACAGAAGACCGAGGCTATCGTAAACACAATCACACCAAGTAGAAAAATACGTTTGCGTCCAAACTGGTCGCCAAGCGAGCCACCAATCAGAATAAGTGCTCCGAGGAAGAGGGCATATGCCTCAACGACCCATTGAACACTCGATGCACTTGCATTCAGTTCTGCTTGTAATCTCGGCAAAGCCACATTGACAACACTGCTATCAATAAATGCCATACTCGACCCCAGGATTGTGGCAATAAGAATCCAGGTGCCCTTTTGCTTAGACATGATGTGCTTCCTTTTCCCCGTTCATATGGTAGATGCGAAGGGGACGGTAATGAGTGTAATACGCCGGGTGGCGTAGAGACGAAAGTTTTGTCCCCTCCATTAGTTATACGACATATTGAGAGATATCGTTGAGGTAGATAACAGACGACATGACAAGGGCGAGCCAATTGAGTTCAACAAACTCATAAAAGAGCCTACAATGTGGGTCGGTAGCATGACAGGGGCAAGCCCTGTCACTACTATACTGACCGCCACTGCATGGCTTGCCACGCGAGTCCGTGTATGGTAGTGACAGGGCTTGCCCCTGTCATGCTCTCAATGACTCGTTTTTGTTCCGAGGTTCATCGCATATCCCGTCCTATACGTATTACTTATAAGCAGAAAGGAACGTCGAGTTAGTGACATTCTCTTTTGCCTCCAGAAAATTTTGTCGCTCATTGAGGTGAAAGATGCAAGACGTACAAACTACCCTCCCAAATGGGAGTATCATACGAGATCGGTATATGATTGAGTCGTTACTAGGCAAGGGCGGTTTTGGTGCTGTCTATCTGGTACACGATACGCGAGTCAAAGGCAATCAGTTTGCCCTTAAAGAGGTGATTGATCCAAAAAAGCAGGACCGAGTTCATTTTCTTTTTGAGGGCGAAGTACTCAAACGGCTCGATCATGCAGCACTTCCTCGCGTGTATCGTGCCTTTGAAGATGAGCCTCATTTTCGCGTCTACCTGCTCATGGACTACATCGACGGCCCAAACCTTGAGCGATTGCGTCGGCTTCAACCAGAGAATCGCTTTGCGCTTCCCGACATGCTACGTCTTATGGCTCCTATTGTAGATGCGGTGATCTACTTACAACGTCAGAAACCAACAATTATTCATCGTGATATTAAACCCGCAAACATTATTGTTCCTCCCAATGGAGATGGACCAGTTCTGGTGGATTTTGGTATTGCAAAGGAATATGACCAGGACGCAACAACGACGGCTGTTCGCAGACTCTCGCCAAATTATAGTGCGCCTGAACAATATTCACAGGGCACGAATCCTCGTACCGATGTCTATGGTATGGCTGCGACATTCTACACGTTGCTTACAGGAACTCCACCAATTGATGCCTTTGAACGTATCACTCAGAAGGGGGATTCTGGAACTGATCCACTAAAGCCTGTAAATGACTTTGTGCCGAATATTCCTTCCTCGGTTGCCGAGGCTATTCATCGCGCGATGTCACTCGCCAGCGATGATCGCTTTCCTACAATGGAGACGTTCTGGAATGCATTACAACCTCAAGCGTTTCTCGCAACGACACCTGCACCAGTGACTCCTCTTCCAAAAGTACATTCGACAGAACCAGTTCAACCAATAGCCTTGCATGCTTCTGCCGTGACATCGCCTGACGTCGGGATGCTTCAGCAAGACTCACAACAACCTACTACAAAACGCAGCATACTACTTCCGCTCTTCGCATCTCTTGCCTTAGTAGCAATACTCCTCGGTACATTATTTGGCACAAACTTTTTTTCCAGGAGTAACCCTCTCCGAAGTTCAGCTTCGGTAGGCACGACAACAACACAACAGCATACCCCATCAACACAGGTAACGCATGCAACAACGCCATCATCTACTTCTGCCGCGAGGACTCCTGTGTCTACGGCTACTATGCCTGCAACACCCTCTCCATCAGCAAAACAGAAAACGACGCCTACCCCCGCCTATCCAAATTTAGACAATCAGTACGTTGGGGGCATTCATAATACGCCAGGAAATATAGATGGCACTATGACACTCACTAACGTACATCAAAATGGGGCAACAATAGGTGGCACGCTGATCCTGACAAATGGACTCTCTGGCACCGCAACGTTTACAAATGGTACAGTTGCAAGCAACAACACATTGCAGTTTGAGGTAACACCTTACACTCAATATCCGCCCTTGCTCTTTCAAGGTCGCGTCAATACCGATGGAAGTCTAACGGGCACCTACTGTAGTGTGCAGGGAAATCAGTGCAACGATGCCGCTGGTGGATATGGAACATGGAAAGTTCTACCACCCTCTCCAAGCTCTCAGATACCTTTCCGTAATGATGCATTGTCGTAGAGACCACGTTTACGGCGTCCGGGGCGCAATTCATTGCGCAGAATCTGTGAGCTATGGTTGTATAACCGATAAATCGGCCCTGGACGCCGTAAACGTGGTCCCTACGACAATTATAGATCAGGTAATTGCCAATCAATCTCTGGTTTGCCAGCATTGCGCAACGCTTCGTTGATCTTAGAGAATGGCTTGCTTCCAAAGAAGCCGTTGCGTGCTGAAAGTGGCGAGGGGTGTGCGGATTGTATGATAGTGTGGCGCGTAGTATCAATCAAACTGATTTTCTTCTGTGCATAGGCACCCCATAACACGAATATGACAGGGCTTTCTTTCGCGTTCACGCGACGAATGATAGCATCGGTAAAGATTTCCCAACCATGATTTTTATGCGAATTGGGAGTATGAGCGCGTACCGTCAACACTGCGTTGAGCATCAATATTCCCTGCTGCGCCCACGGCACAAGATAACCATTGTTAGGAATGTGAAAACCCACATCGCTCCGTAGCTCTTTATACATGTTAACCAGCGAGGGAGGTGGCTTAATGCCTGGACGCACAGAGAAGCACAAACCATGCGCCTGATTATCGTCGTGATAGGGGTCTTGCCCCAGTAACAAGACGTTCACATTTTCATAGGGCGTAAGCTTCAACGCATTGAATACATCTTGCTCTGGTGGAAAGACCGTGTAGTGTTGGCGTTCATCATCAACAAAACGTTGTAGCACCTGAAAATATGGTTGCTCTAGCTCCTGGGCCAGCAGAGAAT
>CAZZVE010000258.1:0-6216 GCA_964657325.1 uncultured Ktedonobacterales bacterium | reverse complement strand
CGCTCAACCCCTTCTTTGTTTGCTTTTATAGAGATTTAGCATATGTATTATACAAGAGGTATTGACATAAACACAGCTATCGGTGGATACATAAAACACGACGCACGCACAACACCTCCTTTCGTGACACTACTGGTGCTGTGTGTACGTCGTGCTAGTAAAACCACTAGGTTCGTAAGGGTTCGCGGTCTACTGTCTCTTCTGCGAGCCTGACCATACGACGAGCATCCGCGCCTGTCTCTCCATCAAGAATAGTCGCTAACGCAGCTAAGGTTTTGACGCCAGCTGTTTCCGTGAGTTGCCCCTGTGACATAGCCGCGAGTATCTGTGATGTGAGGGCTGTTTCCTCTCCTGCTAAACATACCTGATTGCGTCCTGTCTGTTTCGCGTTGTACATCGCGCGATCTGCTGCCTCAATCAAGGCTTCACGCGTAGTTCCATGCTCACCATAGACTGCTACTCCAATACTTGCGGTGAAAGTGATGCTATTTGCATCCGCCCTATCTTCCCCGACATCCAGAATACACGACTTTTCAGCAAGGGCAACGCGAAAACGTTCTGCAGCTTGTTGGGCGGCTTGAAGATTCGTGTCAGAAAGCAGCATAACAAACTCTTCGCCACCATAGCGTCCTACCACATCTCCCTGGCGGCTACTCTCCTTCAAGCGAGAACTTGCCTCACGTAATACAGCATCACCCGCACGGTGTCCCCAGGTATCATTGATGTGTTTGAAATGATCCAGGTCGATGAAGACGACCGCGCAGGACTCCCGCGTTCGCTGACAGCGCATGAGCTCCTCCTCTATATGGTCCATCATAGTCCGGTGATTTGGCAGACCTGTGAGTGGGTCGGTTAAGGCTACTCGCTCCAGATGCAGCATTTCCTCCTGTGCAACTTGGTGTAGTCGTCGCTGATAGCCACGTATCACACGCCAGAAAATGAGCATCAGGAAGAGACCGACGACAAATACTAGAACAGTAGAAAAGATAACGAGACGTTGTATGATGTCCATATGGTCCAAGCTTTGCATCGCAAGTTGCTCGTCTAAACCTGCCGCTGTGCCTACTTGCTCTTCCATAGCATCGAAGAAGGGATCGATCTTCTGATTATGAAAGGCGAGTGCATCGGGAAGGTCACGCCCATCGATGAAGGCAAAAAACTGGCTAGCAAGTAGCAAGTAATGCGCTTGCTTGATGTTCACAGATTGAACAAACGTACGATCTCCACCATCGCCATCGTGTGCAATTGTGTCCAGAATGTCGCTCAGTTCTTGAGCGGCCGCGTGGAATTCGTCCTGAGCATCAAAACTAGGCTGAAGAGTGTATTCATGCATCATCGAACTCTCTGAGCTGACCATGTAGTGTGCTTGCTGATAGAGGTCACTCATATGCACCGCTTCGCTAGCCCATTGTGAGGTTGTCCGAACGATCACGGTTGCGAAAATCGAGGAAACAGTAAAAACAAAGAGGACAGCAATCAGGCCAAAGGTAGCCATGCGTCCTCTCAGAGGAGTATCTTTCATCAGCAGGTTCACTTTCAAAGCAACTCTTGTGGAAGTTGCCATTCACCGGAAAATATGACGTAATCCTGCTATGAATAATCGACAGTTATGCCTGCTCCTTAAGCATTATTTTGATTCATTACTCATGCTGAATGTTCCACGTCTGCATGATTTGACGAAGAATAGCAAACTCACCGATGTGGTAGGCATTGTGATCCGCGACCACAAGTATTTCACGCAGAACTGTTTGCCCACTACCATAGGGAATTGGCGTCGTCAGGTCCGTTTGAGGGTCCATGACCAACACGCTTAATGAGTGCAGGTCTGCACGAAAGGACGCGATAGTTTTCTCCCAAGCGACTTGATCTGCCTGTTCATGTTGTGCAGGCCAGTAACCTTCGGGCCAAGGTGGAGAGACATGCTCAGGATTGATGATAAATTCAAGAATATCCCATTGTGCACGGCGCAGATGCTCAAGCAAGTGCCACGGTGTGTAGGAAACATGAGGCGGCTTCGTATTGATATACTCAAGTGGGAAGTCGGCAACGGCTTGTTCAAACGTCATATGCGCATTTTCACCTGTCAGCAGTGCCTGTAACTGCTCTCGTACTTGTGTATCGAATGTCATAGCTGCATTTCCTTTCTTCTTATAGAAAGACCACACAGGTCTCCATTGCTTCCCTCTTTTATACCATCGCTTATTGTAAAATAGAGTCAGCACTTACATCAACTAACAAGAAGGAGTGTATCATATGCCTATCGACTTTCACGCACAGCAAAACCGTCTTTCATATGCTATGAGGGAGGCTGACCTGGATTGGCGCGAGAATATACAACATTCTATCATTGATGTGCGTGGCAAAACGGTTGTCGATATAGGCTGTGGTGGTGGCATCTATACGCTTGCTCTCGCGGAGATGGGAGCGGAACACGTCACAGGAGTCGATTTTTCGCAGGCGGAGATTGAGGCTGCGCAGAAACGATTGCAAGCAATTTCCAACATCATATTTTCGGTTGGAAATGCTTTCTCCACAGGGCTGCAGAGCGCACAATATGATATTGTGTTAGAACGTGCGCTTATTCATCACCTCAAGCAAGATGGCCTTGCAAGGTGTTTCGCAGAGGCACGACGCGTCCTCAAACCAGGAGGTATGCTGATTGTCCAGGATCGAACACCGGAAGACTGTGTGTTACCAGGAAGCGAGACGCATGTACGTTACTATATCGTCACACACTTTCCTAAACTACTAGAAAAAGACGTGGTACGTCGCCATTCCAGCGAGGTTGTGATTGACGCGTTACGTGAAGCAGGTTTTGAGCAGATCGAAGAACAGAAATTGTGGGAGACGCGCCAAATATATAAGGACGTTGAGGAACTGGCTCAGGATATATTACAGCGTACAGGTCGTTCAATTTTGCACGATTTGACCGATGCAGAACTACAAGAGCTTGTAGATACGATGCGAGAACGCTTGAAAGACCATCAGGGAGAGATTGTTGAGCAAGACAGATGGACGGTGTGGAGCGCGATGAAATAATTGTTGGCGCACTGTGGGGTGTCACAAGAGGCAGAATAGCGAGCAATACGGGCATCTGTCTTCCAGCTCTTTTATTGCATCTGAGTAGTATAATGAGCCTAAAGTCGAGAATAAAAAGGATCAGACATGCATTATAAAGCTAGTTAGGAAAGGACTAATACTCATGAACGAAGCTCAGATCAGCCGATACATCACCGAGACGTTTGAGGGTGTGGATATTGTGGTCGCTTCGGGCGACAGCTTTTTCTTCTACAACCCGGATAGTAACGTACCACCGGATCACAGGTTTCCGTTTGTGACGATTGTGACGAGCGATATCAATGACCCGTTTTCTAATCTCAATCGCCCGTCGGTCTTTCGATTAAACATTGGCATTAGCAAGGAGACGTTTCGTTCGCTCTTCGGCGATCCCTCGCTCCTTCCTTCCGCCAAAGACAGCATGGAAGAAAGCAGCAAGAACTCTAGCAATTACGACTTCACCGCTATGGATCAGTTGATGCCTCACCCTGTATATGGTCAGATGTCCTGGGTGTGCATGCTCAACCCCGGCGACGAGGCTTTTGAAACGAAAGTGCGGCAATTGCTGGCTGAGGCTTATGACCTGGCGGTAAGCAAGTACAAGAGGCAGGCTGCCCACAGATAAGCTACAACCTTAATTATCTCTAGCTCACTACAAGAGCATTTGGATGTTGACGCTCATACTCAGGTTTCCAGGGGAGCGTGATCTTTTCCCAGTGCAACCCTGTATCGGGCGAACGGTACAACCCTTTGTTACTAAGCACGTAGAAGACGCCAGGTTCGCTTTTGTTACTTGCGAGTGTAGGTACAATTGTACCTCTTGCTTCTGGTAGTCCGTCCTCTATCATACGCCAGGATTCACCTGCTTGCTTGCGATAGATGAACGAACGCAACCCTGAACGTCCATTGTGCGCCTCTGCTGGACTTGCAGCCGATGAAATCATGATGGTATCTGGGTTTGCCGGGTCTACCGCGAGGCTCCACAGGTAGTTATGTCGCAATCCTTCATCAGGGTGTTGCCATGTCTCTCCGCCATCGTAGCTTTCATTGTAACCTCTACCGGGGCGTCCAAAGCCGTCACCAGCAGCAGAATACAAGCGGTTTGGCGCGGAGGGATGCATAATGAGCGTATGAGTATCATGTGGTCCATCGGGTTTGCGGTCCTCCCAATGTTCGCCACCGTCCAGACTACGTACCAACGCACCAGCCTCTACTGCCGCGAAAACGCGTTCTGGAACCAGTGGGTCAGGTGTAATCCAGCGTACATGGCTTGTGTCGGGTCGTGGGGGAAAGCTCCATGATGAAGCGGAAGGAAGTGTATTCAGCGTCTTAAGTTCCCACCATGTATTACCGCCATCCTCTGATCGAAACAATGCACTTGGTTCAGTGCCTGCATAGACAACACCATAGCCATTTGAACGATCCATTGTACTCACAGCAACAGCCGTTATTCTTGGCTGGGAAATACCTTCGCCGTTCCATGGTCGTAGCGCAGTACCTGGGTCTCCAATTGGCTCCCATGTTTCACCTGCATCATTGCTCCGCCACAAGCCTCGTCCGAATGTACCACAATAGACACGCTCAGGTCGCTCTGGGTCTGTTGCTAAACAGGTGGTTTGCATCCCGACAAGGTGAGACTCTGTATGCCATTGCCCATGTGTTAGGCGTGCAATGAGCAGTTCTCTTTCCAGAACAAGGTAGATATTCATACGTACAACTCCTTTGTGTACTATGAACCAAACACGATATGACTATTCACTAGCACACCTGTGCTATCATACAACAACGCGCGCACGGGTGGAAATATGTCTTCCCTATCAGTTACGAAGAGGACGTGCCCATCGTCTACTGTGTCATCAAAGAGAATGCCGTCTATAGAAAGAATATCGACACGTACAATATCCGCACCATTCGCGTTGACACGTCCACCTGCGGAGAAGCCACCCTCAGCCCAACCACCTGCTAGATTGACATGTGGCTGCTTCTCAACATTTTTCTGGCTCACAGACCCACCGCTTTTAAAGACCCAGTTGTGTTGCCCCTCTTGCACAACAAAACAGGCAAACTCCCACGTTTGCCCCTGTACATCTTCAAATGTGACGAGCGAGGCATAGTGTAGTGGGACAGTCCGCTCTTTGAGCACTCGTATAGTGGAAGGAATCGCTCCAATGCCACCACTCGTACGCACGCTTCCCTCACGCGGTCCGGTAGCACCAACAATGGAAAGCGAGCTATCCGATGTACTCAAAGGTGCGCTCAACACGTCGATAACGGTTTGTCGGGGATCGTGTGCCACAATCGTTTTCCTCCATCTAATGGAATCCCACGGACGCCGACAAGGGACGTCCCTACTATACAACTTTCCGATGGGTGAAGCCCACCAGATATGGTAGGGACGCCCCTTGTCGGCGTCTGTGGGTTTTATTACCATGTTATTTCGTTAATATTGTATCATCGGTCCCTACATATTCTCAATTGTAACCGGTTCAACCTTATCGGCGAGTTCAAAGTCAAACACTTTTGAGTAGAAGTATAATTCGGCTTCGAGGGCGCGTTTAATGTTTTCAGCTCGCCGAAAGCCGTGTCCCTCACCTTCAAAAAGAAGATAGGCAACGGGGACCTTCTTTGCTCGTAGAGCTTCAACCATGCGTTCGGCCTGATTCGGTGTCACAACCTTATCCTCTGATCCCTGAAAGAAGATGACAGGGACCGAGAGTTGGTCGGTATAAAAGAGAGGCGAACGCTCGTGATACAGTGCGCGGCCTTCGGGGTAAGGAGCAATAAGTGTACTATCATAGTGCGACTCGAACTTGTGTCCATCGGCTAACAACGACTCAATGTCTCCTATACCATAATGACTAGCTCCAGCCTTGAAGGTGTCTCGGAAGGTGAGCGCACACAATGTCGTGTATCCACCCGCGCTTCCTCCTGTAATCGCAAGCCGATTACCATCGACATCGCCACGCTTGACGAGATAGTTTGCGCCGTTGATACAATCATCAACATCAACAATACCCCATTGACCATTGAGCCGCTCACGATACTCACGCCCATAGCCTGTACTACCACCATAATTTACATCAAGGACAGCAATGCCACGACTTGTCCAGAATTGGATTTCGAGATTGAGCTTACTTGTAGTCGCGCTCGTTGGTCCAC
>CAZZVE010000257.1:0-6258 GCA_964657325.1 uncultured Ktedonobacterales bacterium | reverse complement strand
TTTGAGCGTTTAGGATTTAAGAGACCTCTACCCTCCCAATCACGCAGTTGGCTCTCACTAAAGCCAAATAGCTCTGCTGCACGTCCTATAGTGACGGTTGCATCCTCGCGCGCACGCTCAATATCTGCTCGTACCCGTTGTTGTGCATGAGCATCTGCAAGATATCTTCTTATCTTTTGTATATTTTGCTCTTCCATTAAAAGCTCCTATGAACTATACACCAAGCTAAGATTTTCTTTTTATAGGGTGTATCATACAACAAGTATTCTGATATGTGCAACAATAACCATATGTTTTACTACATATGCGTTCAAATTATCTACTACGTTTGTGCTTTCTCTTGTTTCTGCTCTATATTTTATAACGTTTTCCCATATCATAAAATAACATACTTGAAAATACAATTAAAAATTCTTAGAATTCCGGTTTTGCCTTTTTAAAAACTTAGATTAATCTTATATAATCTCCCCATAAAGGTTGACATAATAATACTTTATCTGTTATTATTTGCATGTAAGGTGAAGTATGCTCACCTTATGCATAGAACCTAATCTTAAGTACATTAGACACCGAATAAGGAGACGACTTTTTAAGACAGGCAACCACTATAGGTAAAATGACGGCAAGTATATTGATATTCGTAATTAGAATTCTTGCGCCAAATGATCCATAGGAGGTATCTTTATGAAGATTTCTACCTGTCCCCGTATCACACAAGAAAGTATGCCATCGAACGATCAAGAATGGTGTATGCTCAATAAAACACTACTTGTCTACATTAAGAATTGTTTATACACGTACCATGTCATCCACTGGCTTGGTGCTGAGCCAGAAATCGCATCCGACGTACTACAAGAAACATACCTGCGTGTACTTCGCTTTACTCGCTCTAATGAGGAGCGCGGCTCTTCTATCGACAACTTTGAGGCTTTCTGCAAGACCACTGCAAAGCGATATATTCTTGATATGTATCGCAAGGACAAGCGTTTCGTAGGCTCCCTTGATGATCTTACGTTCTTCGCTACTAGTTCATCCATCTCCATATCAGAGGACCCAGCAGAGCTTGCTATTGAAGATATCACACTTTACTCTAGTATGCTCACATTTTCTCAGATTGTCAAGAGATTTCCTGAGATGCAAAAAACAGCTCTTTTGATCGATCTTGCCCGTAAAACAAATTTCGACGACGAATCTCCATCACCGCTTGAAAGAGCAATGGATGCCGTAGGAATTTCACTTCGTATGTATAATAGGGCACTGCCACACGACCCGATACTTCGCAGTCGTCATACAGCTTTAGTGTGTCTTGCATACAAACGCTTACGACTTGCCTTTCTTCACGATACTCTTCCTCAGCTTAACGTAGCTGCGTAGTGCTCCTCACTGCTACTGCGTCCTTGTAATTTGTCCTGTAGCGTCGTGCTCACCTTTCACCGTTTGACTGAGTACAACTCGACAAGGAGAATTGCTATGGATCATCTAAAAAGGCTTGCTCAACTTCTGTGGGCCACTGGTGGCGTACTGTGCTTGATGGTTTTCTTTTACCAAGCGACGCCCATTCTTCTTAATGCAATGGGAGCCGCATGGCTTCAACCTCTAGGCATATGCTTGATGTACACGGTCCTGTTTCTAGTGATTGCGGGTACACTCCTCGCTTTCGCGTGGTTGCACAGCAGATTGAACGACCTGCGACACCTTCACAAGACGCGCAAAATCTATCGCCAGATAAATATCCAACTTCATCAGTTGAAATTACAGAAGCGCAAGAGGCAGAGCAACTACCGCACACGTTTGGAAGTATATCGACAAAGGCGTCGTCCACTCTGGCGACATCCTAGCCAGCATCAACAACGTCCTCGTCCTGACGAGTAACCAGAGGGCTAATAGCGGGTATATGTCGCTATTAGCCCTTTTCTATTCTACGCCACCTTATGTTCCGGTAGTTGCATTATAGGCGTAAGCCGTATCATATTCTCCTCCGAAAGCGTCACAACGCGCTCGAATTGGGCAGCATGCATGTCTATTTCTACACACCAAGCAACCAACTCTCCATTGTCTAGCAACATAGGTCGTGTAGTGAGCCAGCGTTTATGATGCGGACCACATGAGCCGATGACAAATGTCATGCCCGCCGCTTTTAGGGTGCGTGGTGTTGCTTCTGGCATCGAATTCCAGGCACAAACAAAGTAGATTGAATCGGACGAGACATCGTTGAAGGGCTTGTTCCAGGCACAACGCATCATTACATTGTTTGATATATCAACGTTGCTCATCTCTTCAATATACTGCTGCATCTCCGCAAGAGGATTTTCTTTGAGCAGCGTGAATGGTAATAGTGGATAAAGTATTCTGGACATCGTCGCGCGAATAAAAATAATGCGCGGCAGTATACATGCTTCTTGCATCTCTTCAGCAGCAGACAAATCTTTCTGTATCATCATACCGCCCTCCTCTCAACCTATACAAATACACGTCCTCATCTACTTTACCTATCGACACATAAAAGGATTTCGTATACCCTTGACACAAACACACCTACATCCTATGCTTGTCTGTAGAAAGACAGAAGGAGCTTTTATGCAAACGGACATGTCCACCATTGCAACCCACGATCCTGATAATTCACTCCGCTCAACCATCCCCTGGTGGAGTGGACTTGACCCAATAGCTATTACAGAACTTACACTTTCATCATCAGCACATCTCAGTTCAGAAACTTACGACGTTGTTGTTATTGGTGGAGGTGTTGCGGGTCTGAGCGCGGCGATTAGTGCACGTGCAACGGGTGTTCGTGTGTTGCTGTTAGAACGTGAAACAATGCTTGGCTATGGAGCAACGGGGCGCAACGCGGGCATTTTGAGTGCGGGTGTTAATATGCATATTGCTGATCTACCTCCTGACAGTCCAGGCGCACAATTCTGGCCCGAAACAACGCGTGTTCTACTCTCACTAGTTGAGGAGGCAAAACGTCCTGACAGTATTCTACAGGCTCGTCTGACGGGAGCAATTAGTCTGGCAGAGAGTTCGCATGCAGCAAAAAAATTGGCGAAAGAAGTACGAGTACGCGTTGCGGCTGGGCTACACGCGGAATTATGGTCGCCAGAGCAAGTTGCAGATGCGACAGAAGGACGCATTGATACTCACACTATTGTCAAAGCCTTGTGGTTGCCCGATGAAGGACGTATTCACCCTCTTACGCTACTAGCTTCTCTTGCCCAACAAGCAAAACGCGCGGGTGTGGAACTTGTAGGAGGTGCTACCGTCGCTGCTTATAAAGAGATTTCGACACATAGTGGTCACGTCTGGCAACTTACACTCGCGGATGGACGTATTCTCACAACACAAGGACTTATCAAGGCAACAGGTCCTATAACAGAAGCAAACGCGCGTATTTATGCTCTTGCATTTGCGATTGAACTTCCCGAAACTTTCCCACTCTTTTGGGATGCAGCTCCCTATACCTATGCTGATTTCCGACCAGGAAATGGACGGCTGACCGTCAGTGGTGGACGTTATGGACATGCAGGTGTCACTCATAATGATACCAAATATTATAAACACCTTACTCAAGCCGCCCGACATTGGCTACCCGAATTAGCAGATCAGGAGCCGCTCTATTCATGGGGCGTTGACCTTGACGTGACGGCAGATATGATTCCTGAACTGCATACGCTGGGCGAGAATGCCTCGGGTGTTTCAATTGACGGCCTTGGTGCGCTCGGTGTACTTCCTGGTATCGTACTTGGTAGACGTGCTGGACAATTGGTGATACAGAAATGAAACAGGTGGGTCACATGTGACCCACCTGTTTCATTTCTGTATCATCTTATTTTCGTAAAGATAATGCAAACGTTTTGTCTGCACTCAGATTGCCCTTAAAAGAGAATGACTTCACACCCTTCATCTTGAGAGCATCTGCATTTATTGTTAGCTCAATAGACGGAATATAACCGCCCTGCTTCTGTATAAGCAATGCATAGGGACTTTGACCAGCGACATTTTTCACAGCGTGTGGTACATACCAGGAAAGCGAGATAGTCGAGATACAGTTCTTTGGTGTCTCGGTTAATCCTCCCCACATAGCATGTCCAGGTAAATCGCTGGTAAGACTTGTTGGTGCGCCAAGACTATCAATTGTCCATGCCTGCTGATAACCACGATCCCCTAGCTTGTAGTTTCCATCAGGACAAGTTCGTGCATCACTTGGAAAATACGTATCGTACTGACTACAACCTGTAACTGGTGTCGTGCCACCTGTTCCTGGCGGTGGTGTTACACCTTTATTAGGTGGCGACGATCCAACGGGGGCAGGATTGCACAACGCTTGACCCGTATCAAAACCATCGCCAGAAAGAAACTGTGCATTTTGCGGTGCATAGACACGAATATAATCGGCATAGGTATCAAAGCCGTAGACTTGACCCGTCTGCTGATAATTCAACGTGATCGTCAGATTGTGTGTCGCGCCGCCCTGAGCGTCAAGGACAACATCATCATGCTCAGTCGTATGCACGTATTGACTGGCTTTACTGATGCTGATATTCGCTTGCACAACCTGAAATCCATCTTGCTTCATGAAGCCATTTGTTGCACCACTATAGCCATGATCACTTAGCCACTGCTCAGCCTGTGGGTTAGTAAAATAAATTTCCAGGTCATGCGACTGAATATCTTTGATCGCACCCTTTACAACATTCAGCAGTTGTTTCGTAGATAGATGACGCACTCGGTCAAGCAGCATTTTTCCCACAAGCGAGGTAAATGCTTTACGTGCCGCATGACTATTGTCATTGCTTTTCTGATGCTCTACCGCAATCGCGCTATAGTCCTGCTGATAATAGTGCAGACGATCTTCCAGGTTTTTCGATGTGATAGTCTCGTTATATTCCGTCACGTGAATGGGTCCAGTTATGTCAAGAATATGTCCAATAAATGTCGGCGTAAACGAAATATCACCATCAACGGGACCACCACCCTCGTCTTGAAAGACTTGCATACTCATACGTGCCGTCGTCGGATAGTCGCCGGACAGATTGGAGTCGCGCAGACCCCAGTTACCAAAGTTCATCCAATTGCTATAGGCTGGTGGTGCTTGTCGTCCAAGTTCAACACCGTTACCAGCATAATCGAGTAAGGCAACGTCACGTAGACTAAATGGTGCCATCCGACCATCCTGGATTTGCAGTACTCCGTATTGACCCGTAAAGCCGCCACTTGGACGTAGTTCAGCACGATCCATTGTTTGTACCAGGAACCTGCGCTCATGACCCACACCCAGCAACCACGAGACAAGCCCTACAAGTCCTTGTCCCTGCGCCAACATATCCTGTATCTTAGGCAACTCGGTCAGCAGACTTGTAAGTTGCGCCTTCTGCTTATCGCTAATAGGCACGTCACTCATACGCACCTGACTCATCTGCACTCGAATATCATCTATATAGTAGAGAGCGTGAATAATCACGCCATCGATAGCAGCCACGTCATCGCTACTCACGAGAGGCTTTGTTACCCCACTGGCAAGTGGAGAACTATGAATGAGGTTTGCTCCCAGAATAGCGACACTGCTCACCTCCTGCCCCATATTTGACACATCAAGGGCAACGCGTACAAGGTGTCGTGCCATCAAAAACTTGTTCGCATAATCGGGCGAGAATTCTTGCAGGAGTGTGAGAATATCCGAACGATTTGTGAGGTCTTGCAACTGTACAAAATCGCTTTGGGCAAGATTGAATTCTGTGTGTGCTTGCTGGAGTTTCTTTGCATCAAGGGCTGCCATTGGATCGCTTTTGGAAATAGTGAGCAGATTCTTGACGTTTAAGAGATGATTGACTCCATCCTGTGCTACACCACGCACATTGCTATACACGCTATAGGCAGCAAGCCCTGCGCCTAATGGAACAAGCACACCGAGCAACACTAGCGCAACCAGAACCAAACTTACAAGACTATACAAGCTTCGTCTCTGACGCGTCTGCATCAACGTATCCTGAATGCGCCGCTTGCGTACAATCTTGTGCGGTCCCGTTTTACCACTTCCCATTCCACGTGCATATGCTTTAAGGGATGGATCGGATACGTGTAGGGACCGATGTATCACGTCCTTTTCGACAATCGCAATGCTAGCAGGACGCGATACATCGGTCCCTCCAGGTGCCTCTTCCATTGGTGTAGGAAATGGAAATGAGAGTGCTACAGGTATAGGGATAGAAACTTTTGTTTCCAGAGGCAACTTACTAGGCGAGGGCACGACAGAACTGG
>CAZZVE010000256.1:0-6295 GCA_964657325.1 uncultured Ktedonobacterales bacterium | reverse complement strand
TCCTTACGCCCTCATCGCGTGCTACAGGGCGATGAGGGCGTAAGGAATTATGACCTCTACTAAGAGGATATTGCGACAGTTCTCGGTGCATGTACAAGATCAGTATACACATTCTCCATTAGATTGGCGATACTCCACCAGCTAAATTGGAGAACAGAGCGACGCGCCTCTTGTTGTAATCGCGCCTTTGTCGCAGGGCTACGCAGTATCGCGTCCAGTCTTTCAGCAAAGAAACCTGGACAACGTGGTACTAGATAGCCATTTTCGTCGTTATGTATAATAGTCATCAGACCACCTGCACGTGTCGCAACGACTGGTGTGCCACACGCAAGCGACTCGACCGCCACGAGGCCAAAGCTCTCGTGATATGAAGGAACTACAGCTACATCAGCAGCACTATAGAGATATGGTAGAGCTTGTTGAGATTGTGCTCCTAAGAATTGTACACGTTGCTCGATATTCAGTTCTGAAGCTAGTGCACGTAAATTCTGGAGGTCTTTATCTTCGGTTAACGAGCCACCAACAATTACTATTTGCGCTTTTTTCTCCATCATTGAAGCAGCCTGTAGCAGGATATCAGGCCCCTTAAATGGGTCAAGTCTACCTGCAAAGAGTATTAGAGGCTGTTGTGTATCTAGCCCTAGATATACGCGCGCCTGCTGTTGTGGATATGGCACAAACAGTTCGAGATCGACGCCACAAGGAATAACTTGTACGCAATTTGTTGACGCACCGCAATGACGTATCATCTGTGTGCGCTCGTCTATAGTAGCCGCAATCACACAATCCACCGATTGTAGTAAGCGTTGCTCCATATCCAGGCGCTGTTGCGGTTCTTGTTCGTCAGGATGAGCCAGTTGCTTTAAACGTGCCAACGTGTGAAACATGGTGACGTGTGGAATATCCCAACGCCATGCTAATTCAACGCCAGCAACGCCTGAGAGCCAGTAGTGACTATGAAGGATGTCATAGCGACGTGCTTCCGCATCAGCGAACATAGCAACCTGAGTTACAAAAGAGGGAATATAGGGAAAAAGACTGTTTTTGTGAAGTGGTACAGTTGGTCCTGCGTGAATATGAATGACGCGCACATTTGGTGCAAGCTGTACAATTTGTGGTGTTTGTTCATGTGTTTGACGGGTAAAGATGTCTACTGAGTTTCCGCGACGGCCCAGTTCCGTAGCCAATTCGCGTATATAAACATTCATGCCTCCAGCGTCCTTTGTACGTCCAGGGTTATCGAGCGGGGACGTATGAACGCTGAGCATGGCGATAGTATACGGCATGTCAGGTATAGCTCCTCTTCTCGATTGTTAGCGACGTTCAGCACAGATGCGGGGCCAGCGTCCAGCACCGACAGATGTATTTTGTCCCAGCATGATACACTCCTTTCTTCTCTCATTCACTAAGGAGAACATTTTCTAAGAGATTTCTATTTCTTCGCTAGTTATGGTTGCGAAGAACGTGCGCGCAAGTCGTTTACAGCATCGAACATCTCACGCGACCCAATACCTGTCCCCTGTGAAATTTCCTTTAAGCAATCGACTCGCAGTTTGAGTGCCTTATTGAACTCTTGCGGCGTCACTCCTACATAAGTAGCCAGTTCGTCAAGCGTGGACTGGTCAGCATGCTCGAAGGTATCGTCATACTCGTTCCATAGGGAGAGTGGAGTAGGAACGACGACATCAGGATGCTTGGGGTCCGCTTGTGGCGGGACAAAGTGCGTAGAAAACCAGCGACGACGTGGTGGATACGTGCGTCCGACTAACCCTATGTTAATGATGAGTCCTAGGCGACGAATATCATCTGAGTTGAGGTGTAAGTCTTGACTATACATATGCATAACATCGTTTATTGTGTCGGCATGTACGCTTGTCGCCACGCGAAACCCCTTACTGGGAAGTGTGAGATAGCGACGTGCGATACGCCCCCACATGTAAATCGGGAGATGATCACTTACCTCGTTACACAATGCACATGTTGTCTTAGGTTCAATATCTGGGATACGTGTAAACGCGAAATTCTCGTACATGCCAGACATATACACAAGTGCAGTGCCCTCAGGAAGAAACTGCAGGAGTGCATTGAGTGTTGTTGTCTTGCCCACTCCTGGCTGTGGGTCTGTTGGGCCTGCCACAGTGAGTGAGGCCCCACATTCCAGTAACAGCCAAATAAGGCCAGCGGTTTCTGCGTCTACACTCTGTAGCGCGACAATCTGCGCTACTGAGAGTGGGCGTCGAGATTCGTAATGCCAGTAATAGCGTTCATAAGGGTCATGTGGATCAAACATGGTAGTATTCCCTTCCAGACATAATCAGAGAGCGTCCAGTTACTCTAACTGTTCGCCTTTTTCTTCGGTAGGGGTAGGCTTTTTCAGTATTTCAGGTGTTGGAGCTTTTAGCCAGCCGGGGTTGGGACTCCAGCTAATGGCGATGACTTGTGGAGGTTGCTCGTTCTCTAATTCAACAAGGCTCACCGAGGCATTGTCTATATGAATTGTCCCTGCTTTTCCCGCTTCCAGTCCTGAATAATGTGCGACCAATAGTTTAATAACATCGGCATGCGCAACAAATACAGGGTAAGGACCGACGTTTTCCTGATTCCGCCAACGCTCAATTGCCGCCACGACACGCTGCTGTACCTGTGGAAAAGTTTCAACACCGTCAGGAGCAACATTCGGATTACGTACATATTCTTTCCAAGCTGGATCATTCTTTGCGACGTCTTCGATGACTTGCCCAGCCCAACTCCCAATCTGAGTATCCATCAGGTCTGGCTCTAATTCGATAAGAATATTCCGGCCTTTGGCAATAATTTCTGCTGTATCACGAGCACGTTCAAGCGGACTACTGATAATGGCACTAATTGGAAGCACGGTAAGGGCTTCAGCGAGCCGCGCTGCTTGCTGCCGACCATTCTCATTAAGCGCGACACCAGGAAGCTGTCCTGGAAGGCGATGCTCCACATTCCAGGCCGTTTGCCCATGACGCACGATGAGCAGAGTTTGTTTCATATATGTTTGTGTACTTTCCAACCCATAAAACAAGTGACGCCAGAGGTATCTACGCCAGCGTAAGAAACGTATACCAACTACACAGTAGATAAACATAACTTGAAGCCAGCCGCTTACGAATGGTGCAATGCGGTTCAGCAAGGATGTTCTTACACGACGTTTTTTTATAGTTCCTCGATGGCGAGTTGTCTGCACTGCTCACAAACGACTCAAACAGACACTCGCCACGAGTCGATGCTTCTGGAGTCCAGTCTAATCACAATTCGTTGTTCCCTATTGTATCAGTGAAGACGCTAGTAACGCAACAGGTAGGTAGAGGTCATGCGCTAAAATAGTACAGAAGCATCAAGATAAATAGGCCAATCAGCACAAGTGTTCCGCAGGCAATTAAAGCATCAGCTATATTGGGTTCTTTATGACGTGTCATAGAACGCGGGATATAAGTTATTCCACCACGCAATGACCGCGAAAAGTCGAGGCGGGGCGTAGGAAACGGCACTTGTGGACCTGACAAAAGAGAAAGAGAAGATACATCTCTCTTCGTCTGTAGTACTGCTGATTGCCGCGTCAAGGGTTCGACTAATGGTGGCGTCATCGGTGCTTGTGGAAACGGGGTCCTTTGTGATACGGGTTGGAGATGCAGTGTGCTGACTGCATGAGAATGCTGCCGCTTCGCAATCACTTGTGCTGGCGTGACCTGAGGTAGTGAAAGGCGGGGCAGAGATACCTGTGGGGATGTATCCCCATCGGAAAGTGTTTCGATACGAAAAGTCGGCTGTAAGTTCTTCATGGATGATCCTCCTCTATCCACACATCAACATATCCATACTTACAGTATATACAGAGGTCCAAAAAGCCAAAGAGTTGTTGTGTATTTTGTACTATAAAATACACAACAACTCTTTGGCTTTTTACTTAAAGCTAGGCTCTTCGTCGGGATGGTGCGATCAAATCGGGTTGACTAGCAATAGTTGCAAGTTGTGAATTCCCGTTATTGGCAGTAGCTTTAGGCATTGATTGCTCAATCTGCTGAATCGTAGGATCGCTGCACACACTTTCGGGCTTGTTGTTCGTAATTGCACAAATGCCAGCAGTCGTATAGTTCGCGGTTGCTAGAATTGCTTTAGAAGAAGCACTATCCGCACTCGAAAGCTGACCGGCAATGTCTTTTTGTGAAAGGCCGGCAAGTACATCTGGCACATAAGTAGGACCAGCCACAATGTACTGGTTGCCAATATCAATGAATGGGAAACCAGGAGATTGTGTATATGGGGGAGCGTTGTAGGTGTCCACGAGTTTTTGTTGGTCAGGCGTCAGTGTTTGAAGCGGTTTGCCCTGACCATCCTCAACCTCTAGCGGCACAAAGTCGATATAGTTACTCGTATAGCTGCTCTTATAAAATGAGAATGTGGCTGTGTTAGGATACACGTCGGTTGACGAGGAGGCGATCTCCGGCAGCTTCGTAAACGTTCCGAAACGGCTCAGTGCAACCACAACACCCCAACGCTGTCCTGCACAGTAGGGACAGAATTCTGCGCCATAATATAAGAATTGCGGCTTACCCGTTGGTCCTAGCAGGATGGGTTGTTTTTTTTGTACTGCTTGAAAATTGTTTTTCACACCCCCTGTCCCAACCTGTGAGAGCAGAGCGGGACTGACGTGCGTTACCTGTTGCAAAACAGTTGCATCTGTTGTGCCTGTTGTTGCCACATTGCCTTGCTGATTTGCGATATAGATAAAAACACCTACGACGATGACAATGACAGCAAGAACACTGCCTATATACCACCAGGGGTTAATACCACGTCGGACTGTACGTCGTACCTTACGAGTTTTCACTTGTTGTTGCTGTGTATTTTGACTATCGCTACGCAGCCTTTGCTGACGTACCTGCTCACGTCGCTGCGCTGCTGAACGCGTCTTTGTATTTGCCATGTCTTGCACACCTTCTTAATTTTGCTACTAACCGGAGTATTTCACCATCTTTTGAAATTACACGCTCTACTATAGCAAATTTTGCTTGACAAAGCTAGAGAGATAGAGTACAATCCCAACGTTGACACAAATATGTGAACAGCAAGCCTCGTTCGTCTAGCGGCCTTGGACGCCGCCCTTTCAAGGCGGAGACCACGGGTTCGAATCCCGTACGAGGTACTATTTTTTAGAAGAAGCCTGACACTACTCCTATTTGGTGTGTCGGGCTTCTTTTGTTTATAATGATATTAATCTGTAGGGACCGATTTATCGCGTCCTCGCTAATAGTCGATTGCCAAGAGGACGCGATAAATCGGTCCCTACATGAAAGGTATGCACTTATGATAAGCGTAGAAGAGGCTCTTGAGCGTATTTTAGACCAAATTACAGCGTTAGAAGAGGTACAGGTCCCTCTTTCTGCGACGCAAGGATTGGTCTTAGCACGAAATATTGTTGCACATGATGATATTCCACCATTTGCGAACTCGGCAATGGATGGTTTCGCGCTACGTAGTCAGGACACGCATTCTCACAATGGTGTACTACCGCGCTTACGTGTTACGGGAGGTGTAGCGGCTGGCTATGTTGCCGACCACTCTGTTGAAGAGGGAACTGCGATGCGCATCATGACCGGTGCGCCGATTCCTCCGGGTGCGGATAGCGTTATCCAAATCGAATTGACAAATTATGATGGACCAGAGAGTACATGGGTAGAGGTGCAAGAAGAGGTCACTCCTCACAATAACGTTCGTCCTGCTGGCGAGGATATGCGTAAAGGTCAGGTGGTCATACAACGGGGGACTGAGATTGGTCCCTGGGAAATTGGCGTTCTGGCAACACTGGGATATGCACAGGTTCCTGTGATCCGTCGCCCACGCGTAGCCATTCTAGGAACTGGTGACGAGGTGATCGACATTGACGAACCCTTGCGCCCTGGAAAGATTCGGAATAGCAATAGTTATCTATTAGAGGCTGCGGTGCTACGCACGGGTGCTACGGCTCACCGTTTAGGTGTAGCTCGGGATACAACAGAAAGCTTACGCGAGAAATTTCGTGAAGCCGTTACCTACGATCTCATCTTCACATCCGGGGGGGTGTCTGTAGGGGACTTCGATCTGGTGAAAGACATCATGACAGAGCAAGGCACGATCAACTTCTGGCGTATCAATATGCGCCCTGGTAAACCTGTTGCGTTCGGTCACATTGGGCATGTTCCCTTATTAGGGCTTCCAGGAAATCCCGTTTCTACGGCTGTCACCTTTGAACTCTTTGGACGCCCCATTCTGCGTAAGATGCAAGGGCATACAC
>CAZZVE010000255.1:0-6297 GCA_964657325.1 uncultured Ktedonobacterales bacterium | reverse complement strand
AGAGAAAAGCACCTCCACCTTCTATAGTATTATGTTTGATTACAACCAATCCTGAGCAGCCTGGGCAATACGCTGCTGCTCTTCGGGAGTGAGACGCCAACCAATAGCACCCGCATTATCTTTCGCTTGTCGTGCATTTTTCGCACCTGGGATGGGGATAATGCTCTCGTCTTTCATCAGAAGCCAGTTCAAAGCAACTTGCGCGGTCGTTTTATCATGTGCTCTAGCAATTGGTTCCATTATTTGGAACAATGGCTCCATCTTGCTGCGTCTAGCGGTGTTGAAAGCAGGGATAAAGCGCCGTGTGCCTGTGAGTTGAGGAGCCTGTGCATCACTTATCCGATATTTACCTGTAAGCAAGCCTTGTTCCAGAGGACTATATGCGATAAGGGCAACATGTAGCTCGCGGCAAGCAGCAAGCACACCATTCGATTCAGGTTTGCGGTGTAGCAAGCTATAATGTACTTGATTTGATGCGAGCGGAATGTCATGTCGTGCAAGACGTGCATGTGCTTGTCGCATCTGGTTCGCACTATAGTTACTGACACCAATAGCACGTATCTTACCAGCACGATATGCCTGTGCCAGCGCATCCATCAAGGCATTGATGCTAAGAAACGTATAGGGCCAGTGAATTTGATACAGGTCTATCTGGCTCATACCAAGCCGTTCAAGGCTCTTGTCTAACGCATCAAGAAGCGTACGTGCTGAGAGACGTGTAGGAATTGGCGCGAACTTACTCGCAATAATTGCGGGTCGCCCATCGTTACGTACACACTCTCCAAGAATACGCTCTGACTCACCGCTACCATACACCTCGGCGGTATCGAAAAAGTTCAAACCCGCGTCCAGGCAAGCTTTGTATGCCTGATTGATGTCCTCACGTGTATGACTCTGCCCATAATTCCAGAAACTGGTGTCACCCCAGCTCCACACTCCAACTCCTAAAGCTGGGACGGTGATAGGCGAAGCGCCAAGTTGCCGGGTATCTATCTGAATCATAGTTGTACATATCCCTTTACGTTGTAATTATGTAGGGACCGATGTATCACGTCCTCTTGGCCTTTCAAGTGCCGACAAGGACGTGATACATCGGTCCCTACAAGTACGTATTTTATATAGCATAGCACACAACGTCACAAACACGCACATGGAATGTTTTTGGCTTTTTCTGTCTCCTCGTAGGCTAACTTCCAGTAAGCGAGAGCTTCTTGAGGATGAACAACTTCTTCATAGGCAGTCGCCAATGACGTATAGATGTGCGCGAGGTCTTTAAATGCCTGAGTCGGTTCCAATTGCGACACTGACTTTTGTAACCACGAAATGCTTTCATACAATAAGTGCTGACGTTCAGCCTCGTGTACTAAATGTGCTTCCGCATGTGTTATCTTACCAATAGTTGCGTAAACCATACCACGGAGATACTTATCATCTGTTTGAGCCGTGATTTCTAGCGCGAGATCGGCAAACCTCTTCGCCTCTTGCATATCCCCTTGTTCTGCGTACGCTTCTGCCAGTGCGGTACAACTAACCATAATTATTTTTTGCTTATTATTGCTTACTGCTAATGTATATGACAATGTATAATAGTTCACGGTAGCAGCATAATCACCAAGTAAGAGAGAAATACGCCCAAGCATAATGTATATACGAGCTTGCAACGGCTCATCGCCACGTCCCTGATAGAGATACAACGCCTTGCGTGCAGCTTCATGCGCCTGTGTAAAATCACCCAAACATCTATACGTTTCACTTAATCCATAATAAATATTGGGCAGTGCTTCATCGAGTTCATAATGACGACAAAGGCGTAACGCGTCGTCGTAGTGTTGAATGGCAACGGTATACGAACCTCTCATAACATAAGTCATTGCAAGACTATAACGTGCTTCGATGCGTGTTGAGGGAAGATGGATACGACGGTCATGAAGTAATTTAAGACAACGTATAAAATGCTGCGATGCATCTTCATAATGAGAGAGATTGACAGCAGCCTGTCCAAGTCGTAGTAGATAAATTGCGAGACGTTCACGTTCTAAGAGTGCTTCCTGTGCATTCTTAAGAGTTGTTTGTACAAGCAGAGGGGAAAGTGTTTGTTCAGCTTCATCCCATTGTCGGCTAGCAATATAATACCATCCTAATAAATAAGTCACATCACGCTTCTGTACATCAGTGTCTATCTGGATAGCGTCTATCACTACCCGTGCAGCCTCACTTCTGCCTTCTTCTAAAAGCAAGCGAGCGCGATTGAGTGAGGCTTGTGTCTGTGGTGTTTGCATTCCTTATGCGGTATCCTCTCTTCAAAGTATACGTATTATAGCATACGTCTATTCTGTAACCTAACCTTTTTTAGCTATTACTCAGGAGGGAAGCCAAAAGAGAGGTTATGCGACAAAATACAACGGAAATCTTGTACCTCCACCACCGCGCCCACAAAGTGGCAGAGAGATCCCCGTTGCAGACAGTATAGCTTAATTGTCGCTTTTACACAAGAAGAAGAAACATAATTGGGATTTGAAGAGCAGTTCCGTTGCTTGCATGGATGTAGAAGCCGTGATAGACTGAACAGGATAAGGAACCTGGCTATAGTAGAAGTGTTGTGTATAACGATATTTTATTTAAAGGAATGTAGACGTGAGCGACGAACCTGAGATCAGCCGCAGGAGATATACGGTGCAAGAGAACAATCGTGTTGGAGACCGATTTGCAGGACGCCGTATTGTTACTATTGGTGGAGGCTCTGGAACCTTTTCTTTCCTCTCGCATGTAAAAAAGTATCCGTTTAATATTAGTGCTGTAGTTACGATGTCTGATAGTGGCGGGAGTTCGCGCCGCCTTATGGACGAGTTCAGGCGTCAATTGCCACTTGGTGATTTACGCATGTCACTTGTTGCACTAGCTCGCAATGGCGCGCTATGGCGTGAGATATTCATGCATCGTTTTGAGCAACCAAATGAACAGGACAGTGTGTATCGTAGCAATGGCGGAGTAGGCGGGCATAGCCTGGGAAATTTGATTCTCAAGGGGTTACAGGATATCAATGCCGATGATCTCCTCTTGGCGATTGAAGATGCACAGGAGTTGCTCAACACCGCCGGCAATGTATTGCCTGTCACTCTTGCGCAAACGATGATCTGTGCTGACTTAGAGGATGAAACCACCATCTGTGGCGAAACCGATATCGACACACGCGGCAAGAAGAATCCTGCTCGTCTTTCACCAATCAGACAACTACGCTTACAACCAGAAGATGCCCCCGCTTGCCTACCTGCAATCCGTGCCATTCGCCGTGCTGACACCATCATTATCGGTCCTGGCGACTTATACACGAGTTTACTGCCTAACCTGCTTGTGAAAGACATCGCTCGCGCCGTTCGTGAGTCTGACGCGGAAAAGGTTTATGTCTGTAACCTCATGACCAAGCACGGTGAAACCGATAATTATAAAGCATCTGACTTTGTAAACACCATCCACCATTATTTAGGTGCGCGTGTTGATCGTGTGATTGTGAACGATGGTCCTTTCAACGAAGATGTGCTGACGACATATGCTGCCGAGGGTAGTGTGCCCGTTCAGATTGATCATGCGCAACTGGCTCGCCTTGTGCCCTCTATCGTTACAGAGCAGCTCAATCTGGAGGATGATCGACTCGCACGTCACGATCCTGAACGCCTTGTACGTGCGATCTTCCACACGTATGATCTGTAGCCTATCTACATGAGAGGCGTAACAAAGAAAAGCAACTAGGGCACCCGCAAGGGGATGCCCCTCCCATATGATGTAGTTCCATCAGCTATTGTTCATGTATGGGAGGGGCATCCCCTTGCGGGTGCCCTGGCAACATCAAATGACTATTAACGGCCTAGTCAAGAACTGATTAAGCCTTGTGCTCCCTACTGGCAAGTTGTTTCTGTTGGTTCTACGGCATCCGCAAGGTACTTATCGCCAAAATTCTGCATAGCTTTGATGATGTCAACGAGTGCATAACCTTTGTCGGTAAGATGATATTCGACGCGTGGTGGAATCTCCGCATATGCTGTGCGTTCGACAAATTTGACAGACTCCAGCATCTTGAGACGCTGTGAAAGTGTTTTGGGACTTACATTTCCCAACGCATCCAGTAATTCACCAAAGCGCTTGGTGCCATTCATCAGGTTGTAGACAATCATCAGAGTCCACATATCCCCAATAAGATGCAAAGTGCGGTTCATCGTGCGACTCATTTCGCAGTCATCGGTGTGCTCTTCAGTTGTATGAGGCTGCTCAGTTGTACTCATAGTATCAAGTATAGCACATTTTCTTATAATAAAGGGGATTCCACAGGCAAAGTTTTACCATATATACTTATTTCCGTAAAGGAATTGAAGACTTTGTGGTAATGTTACCTAGAGGGACCAAGCTAGTGCGTCCCAATGATAGCTGAGTACCGACAAAAGCGCGGTATATCAGCCTACACACATTGTAAAGAGTGAGGATAGTAGACATGACACAAACACAAATAGTTCACTTTCCCTTTGCAACCGAGCAACGCCCCGGCTATTTAGCACGTCCTGATGGAGAGGGACCATTTCCAGGCGTGGTCGTTATTCACGAAATATTTGGTCTGAATGAGAATATTAAAGAAATCGCCGAACGTTTCGCAGATGAAGGCTATGTCGCGCTCGCCGTTGATCTCTTTGCCGAACGCAATCGTGCGCTCTGCATATTCAATGTTTTGCGTTCTCAATTGTTTAGCCCGCTTGAGAATGGGGGTATACGAGAATTGAAGAGTGCCTTGACATATCTTGAGGAGCAGCCAGGAGTGGATGCAAAGCGTGTCGGGGCAATTGGTTTCTGCATGGGTGGTGGCTTCGCCATCGCGTGGGCATCTACAGATAACCGACTGCAAGCGATTGCGCCCTACTATGGGTCGAATCCACGCCCATTAGAAGCAGTGAAACGTTCCTGTCCCGTTGTCGGCTCCTACCCAGAAAAAGACTTCACTGCGGGCGCAGGACGCAAGCTCGACGCGGAACTCACAAAAAACAACATTGAACATGATATCAAAATTTATCCAAATGCACGCCACTCCTTCTTCAACGATAAAGGACCTGCTTATAATGCTGAGGCTGCGCAAGACTCCTGGAGCCGCGTCCTGACCTTCTTTAGCGTCCATTTAATTTGATTGCTAAAGATAGATGAACGGTAGGGGCAGCAATTCATTGCGCCCAAAGATGGGTTGAGAGGGGAACACGCTGACATAGAAGACGATTTGGGGAATGTTTGCCCCTCCGCTCCCATCTTTGGGCACAATGAATTGCTGCCCCTACCGTATTGACGTGGTACACTATATCCTCTATAGGAAACATACGAGGACACAGAAATGTTGAGGTAATTCTAGTTGGGTATTTTGCTAGGCTTGACCGCCGCGCTATGTTGGGGGTCAGCCGATTTTTTTGCGCGTTATGCCACCCGGATTGTCGGGACCTATCGTACTCTCTTCTTCATGCAGTTTTTTGGTGTTGTGCTTTTGAGCTTGTATGTGCTATTGTCGGGTACGTGGCATCGTCTCTTGCTCACAGCGAGTTGGCAAACGTGGCTCTGGACGTTCATAGCGATTGCGCTCAACATTATTAGCTCGTTAGCATTATACCGTGCCTTTGAGATAGGCGTTCTCACCATCGTTTCGCCAATTGCAGCAAGCTATGCGGCTATTACAGTGTTACTTGCGGTACTCGCAGGAGAGGTCATTAGTCAGGTACATGGCATAGGCATAGCTGCGTCGCTCATTGGAGTTGTATTAGCCGCGACACCGATTACCTGGAAACTAAGTGCACAGACACGTGCAAATATGCCTAAACCACCTCGTACCTCAAGATGGACGAGCGGAATTGGGCTGGCAATTTTGGCTTCGTTAGGGTATGGTGTGGCGTTCTGGCTCTTCGGCTTTCGTGTCACTCCTGTTCTGGGCGGTGTCATTCCTGTGTGGCTTGTACGTCTTGTCACACCATGCGTACTGCTCTTATTTGCGCCTATTACTCATCAAAATATCAGCATTCCTCGTGGACGTGTCTGGTGGTATCTCACAGGCGTGGGGATACTTGATACAGCCGCATTTGTGGCAGCAACCGTTGGCTATACTACCGCACAGGTCTCTATTGTCAGCGTCCTCGCCTCGCTCTTCAGTGCTGTAACGGTTTTGCTCGCCTGGCTATTTCTGCATGACCGTCTGCAGTGGAATCAATGGTTTGGCGTAAGCATTATCTTCATAGGCGTAGCTCTAGTCAATATTTGATTGACAACAAAAACGGTGAGGAT
>CAZZVE010000254.1:0-6324 GCA_964657325.1 uncultured Ktedonobacterales bacterium | reverse complement strand
GAGCAAGCCTCGTATCCAAACAAAAAAGTTATTGCGTACGCTGTTTAAACTCAAAGAGGACGAACGAAGAAGGCAGAGAAAAGCAGGAAATACACTAGCATTTTCAGAAAAAAATGAAGAGGTTGGAGAAGACAAAGAAAGGCTGACGAAACAGATGAATACGATCAATACACCAATAGAACATCCTATAGACGTGTTGAAGGTGCAGTCCAGAGAGGAAAATACACCTCAAGACGTACACAACATTGATGCCCTCAAGCAAGAAAGTCAGCGATGCGCATTAGCAACTACGAACGTGTCCGCATCGCTTGCTCTGGCTGCAACATTGTGTCTTGATGCTGGTTCAAACGCCAGTGATGTTGCGATTGCGCTGCTGGCTGGTTCAATCGCTACCGCGGAGATGGCGGGGGCATATGCCAATCTCACTCACACGAGTACCACAGAAAACATGTATGAGGTTCAGTACATGGAGCCACTTACACTATCTTCACAAGCCACCCTCACATTTGAAACCGTTCTTGAGGACTTCATTAAAGGCTTGCTTCAGTTGAACCTCGGCTTACACCTTGTCCATCTCTCCTACCAACGGCTCCAGTCCACGATGGAGGAGTTTGAGAACAACCAAGGCGATCCAGAAGGTGCGATTTTCCTGGATGCACAGTTGTTTTCGACACTGCAGCGACAAGCCCTCTGGCGGAACTTGACGCTTTGCACGAGGCTTCACCAGAATCTCCTCCTGCTCACACCCTGTGTGAATCTGCTGTGGCACCAGTTTCGGCTCCACATTCCATCTCAAGCTCGCTTCACTGAACATAATGTGCGTGAGGTGCTCACCGATACCTGGCAGGTGCGTGCCAAGGATATTGCCGCGTATCACCTAAGTACATTTGGTATTGCTGACGAGGCAGCCATGCTTCACATCCTCGCGCAACAAGAAAAAACACTCACCGATCCGGTGTTACTGGTCAATGAAGAGTGGCATGAGAGTATCTTTCTGCTCACACGCTCCTTCCAACACACCTTGGAGACGTTCTACTCCAGCGATGTAACTCATGAGTGAAACGATACTTCCAATGGCCGAGATAGCACTCGAAAGGAGAACTATGCAATCATTTCCTAGCAAGCCGTACGTTTTGGCGACAGAAGTCACAATGGAAGAACGTTCTACCATTCTCAAGGCATGTGACGACATGTTCTCGGTGAAGACCATTCCTGGCACACTCGCCGAAGCAACATCGGAGGACATGTCTCTCGTCGAAATCCTCATGCCGTTCATCCACTCAACCATAGGGCGTGCTGAGATGGATAAAATGCCTCGTCTCCGGCTCATCGCCACACGTTCCACCGGCTATGATCACATTGATCTCGCCTGCGCGACAGAACGCAAGATCGCGGTTGCCAATGTGCCGGGCTACGGAGAAAACGCGGTTGCGGAATATACCTTTGCACTCCTGCTCACGCTCACACGCAAAATTCTGACGGCATCTACTCGGACACAGCATGGAGACTACACCCTCGAAGGACTGAGAGGCAGCGATCTCTACGGCAAAACACTTGGCGTGATTGGGACAGGAGCCATTGGCATCCATGTCATCCGTATTGCCAAAGGCTTTGGGATGCAGGTACTGGCCTATGACGTGTTTCCTCAGCACCATTTGGCAGAGGTCTTAGGCTTCAGCTATGGAAGCCTTGCTGAACTGCTCGCTCATTCAGATATTGTCACTCTCCACGCACCAGCAACACCAGAGACGTTTCATATGCTTAATCGAGCAACGTTCACGCAGATGAAGCGTGGTGCGTTCTTGATCAATACTGCGCGTGGTTCGCTCGTGGATGTTCAGGCTCTAGCCTGGGCGCTAGATACGGGACTTCTTGCAGGCGCGGGACTCGATACCTTGGAAGGTGAGGAATTCTTCCAGCACGAAGAGGAATTGTTACACGAGCCTGGGACCGAAGAAAAGCTCAAACTCCTCGTGCAACACCACATCCTCCAGCAACGCAACAATGTCGTGATCACTCCTCACATCGCGTTTAACACGGAGGAAGCGTTACGGCGTATTTTGGAGACGACGATTGAGAACGTCCATGCATTTTCCCTCGGTCATCCTCAACATCTCGTCACTAGAAGATAATAGACAGTATGCAATTTGAGAATATGCATTCACCGAGGTCTTTCAGTGGAATGAAGGATCGGATCAGAAACTCGCCAAAGCGTGGGAGTTTTATGGTGTCATTACGGTGGCAACACTTGTTGGATTGCTCCTCAATTTCATTGGGATTGATCTTGTCAAAGCCTTGGTCTACACAGCGGTCATGAATGGCGCGGTTGCGGTTCCACTTCTCTTCATTATTGCACTCATTACTAGAAACAAAGCCATCATGGGACAATACAGAAGCGGGTGGTTCTCCAACGTGTTGCTCTGGTCTACGTTTCTTGGAATGGGAGTCGTCGCAGTCGATACAGTTGCCACTTTTTAGCACACTTGATCAGGAAATCTAAAAGACCTTTTATGTGAGTAGTTGTGCTGTCTTCTCACTGTTGCCCCGTGCTT
Organism: uncultured Ktedonobacterales bacterium; assembly: GCA_964657325.1. GTDB lineage: Bacteria > Chloroflexota > Ktedonobacteria > Ktedonobacterales > Ktedonobacteraceae > JBBQVS01. The sequence continues at coordinate 3,772 of CAZZVE010000254.1, read as the reverse complement.
TTGTCAGTGCTGTCAGGTACTCCAATGCCATCATTGGTAAAAGGTAATGTTCTTGAACCTGCTGATGGGCTGCTTTGCCGAGTTGATGCCAGAGGTTCCGATCCTGCAAGAGCATGAGCGTTACCTCAGCACACGTTTCTGTGTCATCAACAAGATACCCGTTTTGTTCATTGAGAATTTGTGTACGCATACCTGTCGCGGATGTTCCTATAACGGGTTGGTATTTCCACATCGCTTCCGTTACTGTCAAGCCAAACCCTTCACGAGCCGAGCGTTGGAGGATCACGCTTGAATACCGTTGAAATGCGTTCACCTGGGCATGATGGATGTGTGCAGGATCAGACAGCAAATGGATATCTGTATCTTTGCCCGCATACTTCTGCAACTCCTTAAGAATCTCCTGCGCGCCACTATCATCAGCGGCCTCCATTGCTCCGACTAACGCGACCTGAACAGCAGGAAGATGTTGTTTCACCAGACGATACACATCAATCACTTGCCAGGGATTTTTCCAGGTGCTGAACCGAGAAACCTGTGTGATCAAAGGCCGTGCTGTATCTATCCCGCACTCGCTCAACAACTGGAATCCCTGTTCCGACGAAAGGTCCCGATTCTTTTCACTGAATGGATCAATCGTTGGTGTAATAACCTGTACCTTTTCAGGTGATAATTCAGGAAAGATGGACGCGTGGGAATTAAAAACGGTGACCGCATACGGAGCGAGGAACTGCTCGATATATGCTTTTGCACTCGCATTTGGATGGGCGGTATCGACGTGACACATCCAGAGTGCTGGCTTCATCCAGGGAAGAAACGTTGCCAGGGGAGCGAGTTGAAAATCATGGATGAAATAGAGATCGGCCGATTCTTCCCGCACATAGCGTTCAGATGCGGTACGACGCAAAGCGTCGAGGAAGACGTATTGCTCTTGTGGGGAAATATCCCCTTGCCCAATACCTTGCAGAAGTTCCCCAAGATGTGCAGCAAAACTATTTTCAGCATCGTTGAGTGCGATTACATCCCAGGTGTGCGGGATACCAAGTTCCTCCATGACAGGAAGAAGTGCTTCGAGCAGTTCCGCGACGCCTCCACCATGACGTGTCGTATTAATATGCACAACATGCAAACCCACGAGAGGCTCAGCAGCATGATAGACACATGCAAGCATATCCGCACCAACGAATGGTGCATACCGATCTAAGAGTGGTGATCGTTTCATAAGAATGTGTTCCTCATATTTGACAAACAACACCAATTCCTACCACCATGCGCGATTTACATCGTATAGTGTGAAGGATGACGTACATCGAGAACTATCTCAACTAATTGGCCTGCCTGGTAGCCCGTATTGAGCCGAAAGCCTTGAAAGATGCATCTGCGTCCTGTTCGCGGGTCTGTCCAGGCAGCTGTTATCAAACAGGTCTGAACGCTGTCCCTTCTCATATACGTGATGAGTGCACCGACATGCGTCCCGTGGGCTTCCAGCCACATGTGATTCGAGACTCGGAACCATACAAAACTAATGCCTACGAAGAACAACGTACCAAGAAGCACGAGATCGAGAATCAGGAATCGGGCTTCGCCGTGCCCAGTCCTGACCGATCTCTCCCTCACCAGAGGGACGAGACATGTCAAGACTAGGTACTCTCATTTTCTCTCTGTATACTTAAACTAGCCTAGTTGCGCTCGATAGTGTCAGAACCTTTCGTAACGGTGTCCGGATTCCGCTCAATCACACTAACACCCTGAGTAACAGTATCTGGGTTCCGCTCAATCACGTCAACACCTTGAGTAACGGTGTCTGGGTTCCGCTCAATAATGTCAGTGCCTCGTGAGATCAGTCTACTCTCACCGACCTCTGTCGTTACTTCTGAGACAGTAGAGTGCTCGTGCTGGAGTTCATCTTTGGAGACGCTAAGATAGATCCCCTGAGAGTCACTGCGTTGCACAGTAAAAGGCGGCACATTTTCTACAATTTTCTGACAGAAGAGTGACACAGTTTTTCTCTTTCGGGACCCACGAAAAGACCGTCGCAGGTCTATTCAGAATCTTTCATGGCTTGCGAGCGATACAACGAGCAGGTACGTTCTTCAACCTCCTCTTCTCCTCATAGTACTGGCACAGCGTGAGAAAAGGCGTGAGAACAATCGTGAGTCGCACGTGATAGGGAAAGAATGCAACGCTGGGTAAAAGTAACACGTCACACAAACCATGCGTTGATGTCTGGTGCGTCGATCTCTCCTACCAAAGTGATATTACGTTTACTGAGTAGAAACTTCTGTAAGAGGCCGAGGGCGGTGTGATGCCACTCTAGCGTTTTCTTGCTATGGTTCTCACCTTCGTGATCTGAAAGGTAGTCTTCAATTGCACGTTCGATAGCAGATATTAAATATGATATATGCTAAGAGGTTGGAGTATTTTTGCCTGCTATCTCTATTCGTCTAATCGGAGAATAAATTCTTCTGCATCCTGACCTCGTGCATTGGAAAATCCCTTGTCCTCGCCAATACGAGTGAACCCACATTTTTCCAGGACTCGCAGAGAGCGACGATTGTCTTTGGCTACACGAGCATACAAGGGGCGCACTGTGATATGCAGGAGAAACACTGAGAGTGCCCTGCTAGCAATGCCCTTGCCCCAGTAAGACCTTCCAATCCAGTAGCTCACTTCTGGTCCGCTAAACTCTTCGTCTTCATAACTCAGGATGTGACCAGCCACCTGTCCAGCGAAGAGAATGGTTTGTATATTGATCGTCCCATCTCCCAAAATCTTGTTCCAGTGTCCCATAAAGGCATCCCTGTCCTCGGGATTCTTGGACGTGAAAGCGGCCATCTGATTCGCCTCAGGGTCCAACTGCTGCTCGAAGAAGTGAGGGAGGTCACTCGTCTTCACGTCTCGCAGGACAATGTCGTAGGTTTCAGAGTTAGATTCTCCTCTTTCCATGTCGTTCTTTCCTTTCTTCTCAATTTATACAAGCGTCGCTTGAATGTGCTCAAGGGTATGGACTGCAGTATATATCAACAAGTGCAGTACATAATGTTACTGCCTTTGCCTGTTCAATCCCAAACATCTAAAGAAGCTTTTCCCATTCGTGCTGAAGGTGATGCATCGTTTCTCGTATTCCCTCCCTCTTAAAGGACGAAAGTTGCTGTATGTTTTTCCTCCATATGCCTCTTACGGAGCGTCGCCATAGTAGACACGTACCTCCACTCCTTGGTAGTCTTCGTTCAGGAGAACAACATCAACGACAAGAGCACCTGTTTCCCGTCGATACACAATCGTCATTCCATCCACCCCCATCAGCACATCCACCAACTCGAAATGGAGATTGGGAGCACGTTCAAGCCCACGCTTGAAATGCTGGCGCAATGCATCCGTTCCCATTAAAATCCCGTCAGCCTTCTTCCAACGGCTGATAACCGTGGGTGCACTGAAACGGACCGAGGGAGTATAATGCTCCATAATCGCATCAAGATTCCGCTCATTCCACGCACCAATCCACTGTTCTGCACGAATACGAGCTTGCTGTCTGTCCATTATGACTATCTTTCCTGCTCTTTCCTAGTTAAAGCTGAAATGCTGCTGGGTCGAGGCATCCCACTCTAGCACCACACCACAACTATCACGGCAATAGACCTGGGGCCATGCCACGCTTTGTACGCCAGCAGTATGACCCCGATAGAGAAAGGGACGCAGCGAAGCACTGGGGGGTGCCGCCCACACATGGACCGTCGTATCTAACGACCCCGATGCAATGTAGGTGCCCTTGGGA
>CAZZVE010000253.1:0-6374 GCA_964657325.1 uncultured Ktedonobacterales bacterium | reverse complement strand
GTTTGCACCTCCTTTCTTCGTTTCTACGCAATTTAGCCTTTGAATGCTGCTACATTTTCTTGTAGATAGGCATCCATCACACGAGGCTTCTGCCGTATGAGCTGTTCAAGATCGGAGCTAACAGGTGCCCCGCCACCTTGACGATAAAATTGATAGAGTTTGACAAGGCTATCGGCATACCAATCAGAGAGTCCTGCCGCCTGAAGTCCTTGCCGCATGGCTTCGTCAGGAACAGGTGTGTAGGTAATCTGCTTGCCAAGCAGTGTCGAGAGTTTCTCAGCTATCTGCATGTCGGTAAGTGCTTCTGGTCCCGTAATATCGTATGCACGTCCCCCATGCCCTGTTTCGGTAAGCACATTAGCGGCTGCGAGAGCGATATCGCGTGTATCAACATGGCTGACTTGTGCATCCGCAAGGGCTTCATAAAATGTGCCTTGTGCGACAATCGAACCCGCATGAGAGGTAACAAAGTTTTGCATAAAAGAGTTCAGACGCAAAAAGGTGTATGGAATCCCTGACGCTTGTATCGCGTCTTCAGCCTGTGCATGAATGCTTGTGAATGGGCAAATAGCATTTACATCGGCACCCAGTACTGAGTGCTTAACAATATGCTGTACGCCTGCTTGTTTTGCCTCATCGACAAGTACACCCTCGATCTCTGCTAACTGTGGCGTACTCGGCGAAAGGATATAAAAGTGCGTCACTCCCTGTAAGGCGGTACGCACACTTTCTCTCTCTGTTATATCTCCACGCACGGCATCAACACCCTGCGCTTTCAAACGCTCCACATCCTCTGGTTTACGTGCCAGTGCGCGCACCATTACCTTACGCGCGAGAAGTTCCGTAAGAAGTTTGCTACCAACATTGCCCGTTGCGCCCGTGATAAGAATCATACTACCTATTTTCCTTACAACTACTATTGATACAAAACATTACAATACTACAAAAAAACAACTTTTACCCTACCTCTGCCCATCCATTATAAGCATATTTGAGACTAACTTGAAAGCCTAAGGACTAAAGAACGAATGGAGGCACCTTGACTCATTACGCCCATACGCATCGAGTTAAGAAAGGATGATTTTGTAGCAAGGGGTGTTCAGACGATTGGCAGCATGACAGGGCTTGCCCCTGTCATGCTCTCGACGCTCTGTTGGTGAAGCTGTGCGTCAGGCGGCTGAAAGTCTCTAAAAACTTCTACATGAGCCCCTCGTTTGAGGTATGATAAGACGTATTAATTACATTCGTAGATAGAGTACAACACAGTGTGTGAATGCGAGAATAGGATAGAAGGAAGTAATGGGCGCAACAACAACCGTCGAAACGAAGTATGGCAAGATACAAGGTACACAGAAAGATGAAGTTTTGGTCTGGAAGGGCATTCCTTTTGCACGGCCACCACTGGAGTCGCTGCGCTTTCGTGCCCCTCAACTCCCAGAGGCATGGACGGGAGTACGTGAGGCCACACAATTCGGTGCGATCTCACCACAAGCATCCGATGGGTCATTTGGCACTCTGCCTGGACCAATGAGCGAAGATTGTCTGACCCTCAATATCTGGTCGCCGGGGACTGACAATGCACGAAGACCTGTTATGGTGTGGATTCATGGGGGCAGTTTTGTGACTGGCTCCGGTTCGACTCCTTGGTACAACGGTACATCTTTTGCAACACAAGGCGATGTTGTAGTTGTCACCATCAACTATCGGCTCGGTGCGCTTGGCTTCCTGTATCTCGCTGAATATGCAGGCGAGGAGTATGTGACGTCCGGTAACAATGGCTTACTCGATCAGATCGCGGCATTGACGTGGGTACGCGAGAATATCACAGCGTTTGGGGGCGATCCTGATAACGTGACTATTTTCGGTGAATCCGCTGGTGCTATGAGCATCGGTGCATTACTTGCTATGCCAGCAGCACACGGTTTGTTTAAACGTGCCATCCTGCAAAGTGGGGCTGCCCATCGCGTTAATAGTAGCCAGACAGCCGCGAATGGGACGCAAGGTTTTCTTCATGCGCTTGAACTGGGACCTCATGATATGCAGCGTCTTCTCACAACACCTGTAGACGATATTCTCAAAGCACAGGCGACACTACCGAGTTCAGTACAGTGGCGTGCTTTTAGCCCTGTTGTCGATGGCGTGTCACTGCTAAAACGCTCTATAGATGCTATAGCGGATGGCTCGGCGGCGGGAGTTGATGTATTAGTCGGGACAAATCTGGACGAGATGAAGTTATTCACCGTGTTTGACCCCAATCAACAACATGTAGACGACAAACTACTGACAACACTCTTTGGTGATAGAGCGAACGAGATACTTACTACCTATGAAGCTCAACGACATGAAGCACCCTTATCAACAGCGTGGGAAGCGTTTTTGACCGACCGCACGTTCCGTATTCCAGCTATTCGCGTTGCGGAACAACAGGCAAAGCATGGAGCATCAGTATGGATGTATCGCTTCGATTGGCCCACTCCTGTATACGGTGGCGTACTTGGCGCATGTCATGCACTCGAAATTCCTTTTGTGTTTAACACGCTTCAGCACAGAACTGCCGCCATACTTACAGGAGGCACGGACGCGCCTCAATCTATCGCGGATGCAATGCACAAAACATGGATTGCCTTCGCACATGGTAAAGACCTGACACAGGTACAAGGACTACCAGCATGGCCTCGCTACGACGAAGAGCAACGAGCAACCATGTTGTTCAGCACAACATGCTCCGTAACGAAGAATCCACAGGCAGGAACGCGCCAGTTATGGGAAGGCGTGATGTAGGAATATTGTTGTCCTTTATTGTGCCACGATATACTGATTTCAGACTGAATGATTTGTCAAAGGAGACGTTATGCACCAAGAATACATCCATATTCTTACTGAGATGACATCCGATGGCGTTTGTACGCTTACATTGAACCGACCAGACAAATTGAACGCGATTAACACCCAACTTGCTCAAGAATTGCCACAGGCCATCGAGGATGCTTCGGCTGACGATGCGATACGGGTTATCGTCATCACAGGTGCAGGTCGCGGTTTTTGCGCTGGCCTTGATCTCACACCTGCAAATGTCGCAGCAACACAAGCTGCTCGCACACAAAGCCGACATGTACAGTTGGACGACCTAGCGTGGGTTGGACGACAAGCCCTTGCGTTGGTGAATAGTGATAAGCCGATTATCGCAGCGATCAACGGTGCGGCAGCTGGTGCTGGACTTGGATTGGCATTGGGGGCCGATATTCGTTTGATGCAGGCTAATGCCAGCGTCACGACTGGCTATTTAAGGCGTGGTCTTTCACCCGACGCAGGTGTTAGCTACTTCCTGCCACGTCTCGTTGGAACATCACGAGCGACCGAATTGATTATGACAGCACGTGATATCTCTGCGGAAGAGGCCGAGCGTATCGGGCTTATCAGTCGCGTATTGCCAGCGGAAAACTTTGCGAAAGCCGTGGCAGACTACGCCAGCCGTATCGCTGCAGGACCGCCACTCGCGCTTACCTTGACAAAACGTCTGCTTGCCACCTCGCCCGATGTTGATCTGACAACACAGTTGAAAAGCGAATACGCCTTCATCCAAAGGTGCTTTGCATCAGAGGATGTCAGCGAGGCAATGAAGGCGTTTGCGGAGAAACGGCAACCAGTGTTCAGGGGACAATAACATAGGAAGGAGAATACACATATGAATATTCGCGCACTAGACCACGCAGCATTATTAGTCAAAGATGTTGAACGTTCACGTCATTTTTATATAGGGATACTAGGGATGAATGAGGAACCACGCCCCAGTAGTTTTAATTTTCCTGGCGCATGGTTTCGCAAAGGGACGGCACATATACACCTTATTGGCGAAGTTGAAGAGGGCCGCGCTGCACAAACGGTTCCCACCTATCGGAGCAATGAGTTAGCCATAGGGCATGTTACGCATATTGCCTTTGAGGTTGACGATCTGGAAGAAGCTCAAAAACATCTCCGTTCACACAATATAGAAATTGTCGGTGGCCCACGTCCACGCGGTGATGGTGTACAGCAACTTTACGTACTCGACCCTGATGGGTATGTTATCGAGTTCTTTGTGTTCCCTGTATAAATTCAAGGCGTTCTGATGGATATTGACAACCAAAAACGGGAATTGTTCTCGGTAGGGGCAGCAATTCATTGCTTCCAAAAATGAGGGGGCAACGCGTCGGCAGCAATTCACGTTCCCAATACGAACCCTTCCCGACCCATCTTTGGGCAGCAATTCATTGTGCCCCTACCGCCATTTCCGTGTTCGATGGTCAAAGTTCGTTAGAGATGTGATAATGCTGTTTTCACAAAAGCACACGGAGAAATGTAGGGACCGATTCATCGCGTCCTCTTGACAACAGAGCTGCCAGGAGGATGCGATGAATCGGTCCCTACAGATTCACCATCATTGTGTTTTGCTATTCTTGAATGCTATAGCTAGGATCATCCTGGTTCACTAGCCAGATGAGAGTTTGCCCGTCAGACTCTTTTTGCCTATTCTTGATTTCAGCGTTCCAGTCTTCGTCTGGTACATTGTTGATCGCATCAGTTAAATTGCATTGCATTGTTCGTTGCAGGCTCTCGATCACAGCCTGTCCATCGCCCTGATCGAGACGCTCGTTTACGTAGTCTCTGAGTCGCATATATATTATTCTCCTTGTCTCCGCACTACAAAACAATGTTCTTCTATAGTATGCACGTTTTTGTAAGGGTTTGCGACTCTAAGAGAGTGTGATACATGCGGGATTCATAACTTGTAACGTTTTGATGTATAAAGACGTGGAAGGAAAGGATAGGATAAGATGTAGTAATCCTAAAGAAGAGAAAGGATTGACCAGAGATGGCATTTACAGATAAGGTTGCACTCATCACGGGCGCGGGATCCGGCATTGGTAAGGCTACAGCTGTACTATTGGCACAACAGGGTGTCAAGGTGGCGGTCGTCAGCCATACGGCAGATGAGGTAAAGGAAACCGTTGCCGAGATTTTAAAGGGTGGACAAGAGGCATTGTCCGTCGTCGCTGATGTCGGGCAGGAAGAGCAAGTACAGCGCGGTGTACAGGAAGTTATTAGCAAATGGGGACGCCTGGATATCGTGCTTGCCAACGCAGGTATCAATGGCGTGTGGGCACCAATTGAAGAACTGTCGCTACAAGACTGGTCAAATACGATCAACACAAATTTGACAGGGACATTTTTGACAATCAAGTATGCGGTTCCCTATCTCAAAAAGCAGGGTGGTGCAGTTACCGTTATAGCGTCGGTCAATGGTACACGTGTGTTCAGCAATACGGGTGCTACCGCTTATTCAGCGAGTAAAGCGGGTCAGGTTGCGATTACTAAAATGCTTGCCGTCGAACTCGCCCCACAAAATATTCGCGTGAACGTTGTTTGTCCTGGTCAAACCGATACTGAGATCAGCGACAATACACAGCCAAAGAACGTTGAGAAAGTCAAGTTTCCAGTCGAGTATCCCAAGGGTAAGATTCCTCTGGGCGATGGCAAACCAGCAACCTCCGAACAAGTTGCACAAGCAGTCCTGTTTCTATCCTCGGATGCAGCCACTCACATCACAGGAACTGAAATTTGGATTGATGGAGCTTCTTCGCTCGTAACAGGCTAATTCTTACGTCAACAAAAAGAGTGCATGGTACTGTATTCCAATACCATGCACTCTTTTTGTTAACAGACAATGATGTAGCAAGATAATATCTAGCTTGTGTCACACGAATCTGGCGTGTACAATGAATGGGGAGTAGCGACCCTCTACAAGATTTTGTGTAGTTAGTTTTAGTGAGCAAGTACGTGGAGGAACAAAATGGCGACCTATATTAGCCTGGTAAACCTCACGGAGCAAGGCATACGAGAGGCCAAGAACGCACCAGAACGCTTGCAAACGTTTGACACAGCATTGAAAGAGGCGGGAGGAAAACTGATTGGTTTCTATCTTGTCATGGGTCAATTTGATTATATCGTGATTACTGAGGCACCAGACGATCAAACGGCGGCGCGGCTCATCCTGGGCACAATTGCCCAGGGAAGTATGCGCACACAAACACTACGGGCCTTCCCACGTGAAGAATTTGAGTCTATTGCTACAGGGTTACAATAGATGTGTGAGCCGATTGGAAAATAACTTGGGAAGAAACATGCAAATGAACAGTGACAATCAAATTCAGTAATTTCTCTGGGTAAGGGCAGCAATTCATTGCGCCCAAAGATGGGCGGGGTGGGGTTCGCGTTATCACAAGATACATTCTGGAGATGTTTGCCCCGCTACCCCCATCATTGGGCGCAATGAATTGCCGCCCCATACTGCTTCGTCAAGCTTCGATTGACGCATTACAATCGTTCCAAGATCA
>CAZZVE010000252.1:5602-6426 GCA_964657325.1 uncultured Ktedonobacterales bacterium | reverse complement strand
ACAATGTTACATACACATTTCTTTTATCAGTCAATTTACTCGCGGTACCGGCCTCCACCGACTTGCCCACTCACAGGCATGCCGTTAGCACCTTGCATAGCGGCCATGTTAGGTACACCAGGCATGGATGCTCCCCCAACGTTTGTAGCACAATAGGGGCAGAAGGTCCAGCGTAGTTCAAGGAGTCGCTCACACTTGGGACATGCACGCTTGAGCTTTTGACTACAGGAGGGGCAGACCTGAAAGTCGGACTCGATGCGCGCATGACAATTCGAACACGTTTGCCGCTCGGTCATCTCTGCTAGCAACGACTCTTCTTCTAGCTGACGCTCATAAATTTCCGCGAGCGTCTGGCGGGGACGTAAAATCATATAAATGAACAATCCTCCGACGAAGAATGCGGCAACCAGCACGGTGGCAAGAATTTGCGATATCATGTCCTGTGTGCGCGAACGTATATCACGAAACGTCCAGATGATTAAGCTCAACCAGAAGATAACGACAAACGCTACTGTACACCCAATAAGTGGCCCCACAAACCCTTGCAGCGTGTTAAGAATGTTTCCACCTGAGCCGGTGGCGGCAATGACTAGTGTATAGGTATTCACAGGACAGAAGCCCCCTTCATAAGATAGAGAATATTGGTACGTATAAAGAAAGATACAAGTATGCTGTATCACACTCAAACTATTTTATCTACATGCACACTACAACGTATCGCACTAAAAGAAGACGACAGTATAGGACTATAGGCATACCAAGCATAACGAGTTGAGAACATGACAGGGGCAAGCCCTGTCACTACTATACACAGTACCGCGTGG
>CAZZVE010000252.1:0-5592 GCA_964657325.1 uncultured Ktedonobacterales bacterium | reverse complement strand
TTTGCCACGCAGCGAGGTCAGTATGGTAGTGACAGGGCTTGCCCCTGTCATGTCCCACTCTGCCTCTGTTATGCCCTCCGCTCGGTTTGAAAGTGTACGTTACTCAAACACTAGCGTTATTATGCCCCCGCTCCGTATAGTCACTTCGACAGTTTGCGCATCCGATGGAGTAGATGTCACGAGTTCTTGACGCTCCTCCAGTAAGTTTGTCATATATGCTTGTACGAAGGCAACCCCTGGTTGGATTTTGGCAGTAACAGTATTGGACAATGGATTGTAGACACGAACGAGCAACCCACGTCCATCATTACCGCGTTTTACCGCGCTCACAACTAACGAGCGCGGCTCGACTTTCACAAAAGTTGTATGCGCTGGTAACGATCCATCATGTTGCTCTGTGACAACTGCCCGTGTATACAGCGGAATGTTAAACGCTTGCGCTTCACGTAGCACATGAGCTTCGTCAGCTTGCCATGTACCTGCATGCGGGATGAGCGCATAGTCGAACTCATGCTGACCCAAACACTGCGCCTCTGGTGTATATTCCATTGGTCCCGCATGTCCACGTCGTGTTGAAAGATCGCCACGTGAGAGCCATTCCACACAACGGAGCAGCGTTAGCGCGACTGCCATCACGTTTTTGCCTGTACCATCTTCTGGTACCACTTCATATTCTGGCAGACCACGATTTAGAACCGCCAATCCACGCACGCCATTACTCACATCTACAAAACGTTTCTGTGGAAAGACATTAACAGGTGTCTCAATCCACTCCTCGATATCTTCCGCGATAGCCTGCACGACGGGACGCGTTCGGACCTCGAATGTTCCCTCTGCTGACGCCTCCGTAACCATATAAGGTATTGGAAAGAGAACGCGCAAGCGGTGATCCTTGACTCTGTTATTCACACTTGCATGTATATCAATACGCTGTACGCCCGAAAAAAGCGTGATCGTACTCGTAATGGTACACACAGTTGTGCGTTCACTGCGTTCGGTACGATTGACTGCACAGGCTTCGGGAAGTGCGAGATGACTAGTAATCTGTAAAGCTACACTTAATGCATCGGCATAAACAACTTCAATTTTCGGTGGCTCAATCGGTTCAGTTATCAATGTATCGTGTTCGGGCGGACAGTAGTTGTACAGGTCGCCAACATCGCCTCCATCTACAAAACGATTGAGACCTACCAAAACGTCACCTGTAGTTTTATCTGTAATTGTTAAGGTGCCATCCTGTGTATTTGCTTCTACAGTATAGAACTCATTCTCAACACTATTCTGTCGGGCAAGAAGTGGCAATTTTTGTTGCTGAGCCTGTTCTTTCTCAGCACTTTCTTGCAGACCACGTGGATAAAGCCAGAAGGTTGTATAGCCGTAGGCTGGCAGGTTGGCCGCAAGGAAATCTATAGTTTCTCGTGCCTGATCGACCAATGATACCTCGAAAGTGTGAATATCTTCACGTGCTAAGAGATCGAGCATACGCTGTCCAGCGATAGTGATTTCTTGCTCGTTGACAACGACACGCCCTTTTGGTGCGATCATAATTTCAATGGAAACAACACCTGACATATGAGCATATTGTGACGATAGTGGGTCGTCTTGAATATGGACGCGTGAGATAACCGAGGATTCGTAAGCTTCACCAAGAGTAGAAACGATGGTGCTATGAGTGAGTTGCACGAGTTGTGCTGGCGAGGTAACTCCTGAAAGCATCACGACAGTGGCGAGCATTTCACGTGCGAATGCTGACGAACCAATCTCTTGACGCCAACGCTTGACAACGCGGTATGGTAGCACTGTACCAAGCGAATCGACAATTACAGCATTCTGTAGTGAGCCTGGAAGTTGCACCTCTACACGAACCTCTTCGGTACGTGGACCAGGAGCGGGGTTAAAGACAACGATTGATACAGGCTCATGGCTGACATGGAGTGTCGGGAATGGTGCGCGTGTATCGGCTTCCTGCACAAGGTATTGCATAGCCTGCTGTATGAGTTCTTCTGCGATCTGCTGACTCTGCGCGAAACGAACGGCATTCTCGCGGTGTACTTGGTCGAGGCTACAACCACAGATGCTATCGTGAGGATGATTTTGTAAGAGGTACCGCCACGCTTGTCGTATCAAGCCTTGTGGATAAGTAACACCATTTTTCCATGCCCACGCGGTCAACGGTTCTACCCAGTGCTCCAGCAGATGTTCCGTTGCTGTATTTTGCTGCTTGATCCACATACGACTGGAGAGGACAGAGGGCAAGAGATGCGCGTACTGGCTACTCCGCATTTCGCCTGTAAGCGTTTGGAGTGTATCTGCGGGAATGTGCTGGCGAACCCGATTCAAGTAGTGTGGCAGCGTACTCAGCTGCACTGTAATCGAGTTATAGGACAGTGTACTTTCCTCTTGTAAAAGGTTTTGACGTGAAGAGTCGAGTGTATGTAGCAGTTCGTTCGCGGCTTCGATGGTGGCAGGAAGGCCAGCTTGTACCTCTAGGTGGTCGGAGCCATTCATAAAAAGAAGTGTATGCGTATTGGCTTTGGGCAGGATATTGGCGATAAGCAATTCAACACGGGTTACAAATTCCTCTGGGCTAAGCGGCATATGACGTGCATTTGAGTAGCCTATGGGGTCGGCAAGATGAGCCACGAAGACTTTACTCCCGTCAGGGGCTTGCCAGTAAAACTCGCTCTTTTTCGCCTCTGCTCCAACACCACGCCAGAAGACAGCGTTGTCAATGCCAACTCCCTGTAGTATTTGCGGTAGTTGCGCGATGTGACCAAAGCTGTCGGGAACATAGCCGACATACATTGGATTGCCAAAATCGGTCGCTTGCCGCAAACCCACCTGCAAATTGCGTATAAGCGACTCGCCACTTACAAGAAATTCATCAGGTTGCACATACCACGGACCCACGAAAATACGACCAGCGCGAATATGTCGGCGCAGTCGCTCTTCCTGTTCCGGCTGTATTTCTAAATAATCGTCAAGGACAATAGTTTGTCCATCGAGCATAAAGTGATGAAAGGTATCATCGGAGTCCAGAATATCAAGCAACTTATCAACAGCTTGTACAAGGCGAACTCGAAATTGCTGGAAGGTCCGATACCATTCGCGGTCCCAATGAGTATGCGGCACAAGAAGAATGGTGAGTTGCTGCGTCATGGTGCTCCTTAGAGAACAGTGAGAGGCACAAGGTCTACATTGTATAAGAGCTTAGTGGTGTTGGAGAGTATTATAACTGATACCGTATGACATATCAACGTGTTTAGAGGTGATAAGAAGGCTTTATAAGCGGCTTTACACAAATTTTAGAAAGTCTTGAGAGCAGAACTAACTAATACCGACATATAATCTCAACAACTAATATGATATACTAGACAAGATGCATTTTCATAGTATATGAGGGAGTATCTGATGGCATACCAAATGACAGTGACATTAACAGACCAGGAATACCAAAAGCTTGTGACGGAAGCGACCAAGAGAGGGGAACAACCAGAAACGTTGTTGCATGATTTCATTGAGCGTTTACCTTCCTCTTCACAAGAGACACATGCCATAACTGGACATGAACTAACAGAGAAATTGTATCGTGAGGGAAAACTTGCTAGCCTTGCAACTCATCGTCCTCTATCTCAAGAGGAACGGGAACAGCGCGAACAATTTGTTCAACAGCTAAGCAAAGGACCTAAATCTGCATCCGAAATGGTTATCGAAGATCGAGGACCTTATTAATGGCTCTCTACTTTCTTGATACCTCAGCTATCGTCAAGCGGTACTTTCCTGAACAAGGACATGCCTGGATAACTACGTTATGCGAACCAGAACAAAAGCATAATCTTTACATTTCACAAGCAGCGCCGGTAGAGGTTGTAGCAGCAACATGCCGGAGAGAGCGAGAACACAGCGTCACTCTTGAGGAAAGAAATACCTTAATAGCGACCTTTCGACAAGACAGTCGAGATAGCTACGAGATTTGGCCTGTTACTACTGATATATACACATTTGCAGGTGACTCATGTCGCTCTCATCGATTACGAGCATACGACGCAGTACAATTAGCCTGTGCTCTTGCTATACAAGCAATAGCTATAGCAAATCAAGCTCCTGACCTCACTTTTGTCTGCGCTGATCTTAGTCTTCTCGTTGTTGCTACTGCCGAGGGCTTAAAAGTTGAAAACCCCAATAATTATTCATAATTATACAGTGCAAAGAAAAGAACAAACAGCAAACATGGTAATCACTGCTTGTTCTTTTCTTTGCGCTATCACAATCACTATGAAGGTAGTACAATAAAGCTAACTTTCAGAGCATGATAGAATATGCTTATACCAAAGACATTTAAGAAACGTATGTTGAGAAGGAACGATTTTTTATGGCCCTTACTATAGGTATTATTGGCTTGCCACAGAGTGGTAAGACGACATTGTTTAATGCACTGACGAAGGCGGGTGCACCCGTGAGTGGATATGCGAGTAGCACAGTGCAAGCGAATCTGGCGATGGTGCAAGTCCCCGATGCACGGCTACAGCCACTCGCGGAGATATTCAATCCAAAGAAGACAACATATACGACGGTTGAGTTTGTGGATGTCGCAGGCATGGGACAGACCGCGAAAGAGAAGCAAGAGGAGCGCAAGGGACTAAGTGCAGAATTCCTGGGGCATATTCGCAATGCTGATGCTTTGGCAATCGTGCTGCGCACCTTTAGCAACAGCAATGTACCACATATCAATGGAGAGATTGACCCGAATCGTGATCTGGATAGCCTCAATGCTGAATTGGTGCTGACTGACCTTGCCTCCGTCGAGAAACGTATCGAGCGTACAACAAAGGCGGCAAAGTCCGGCGACAAGAAGTATCTGCAAGAGTTAGAGGTTCTACGCAAACTGCAAGACGTGCTCAACGAACTAAAACTGGCAAGCGAGGTCGAGCTATCGCAGCAGGAACGTGGCTTATTGAGTGAACTCTTTTTGATCACCATGAAGCCCCGTATGTATGTGCTAAACGTCAGCGAAGATGTACTGGGCGAGGCACAGACAATTCTAGCAAAAATCGCGTCAGGCAAAGTAACGCCAGATCTAACAGGCGAACTCAAGGGTATCGCCACGGTTGCTCAACGTGCGAAGGACGAGGGGGCCGAGGTTGCGGCGGTCTCCGCACGTTTGGAAGCGGAACTTGCCGAGTTGCCAGAAGAGGACGCACAAGAGTACCTTGAATCATTGGGTCTACCGCAGTTGGGAGCAGACCGCGTGATTCAGGTTGGCTATCGTCTGCTAAACCTTATCACGTTCCTGACGGCAGGCGAGGACGAGGTACGCGCGTGGACGGTCACAAGCGGAGCAAAGGCACCAGAGGCAGCCGGAAAAATCCACTCGGACATTGAGCGCGGTTTTATTCGCGCCGAGGTGACTCGCTACGAAGACTTTATGGCATCTGGGTCATTTGCTGCCGCGTCAAAGAAGGGCTTGCAACGACTAGAAGGCAAAGAGTACGTTGTGCAAGACGGTGACATTGTACATTTTCGCTTCAATGTAGGCAAATAATAGAAAAGAAGAAAAGGCACCCTTCACCACTACAACATGTTGCAGTGGTG
>CAZZVE010000251.1:1604-6461 GCA_964657325.1 uncultured Ktedonobacterales bacterium | reverse complement strand
ACAGGGGCAAGCCCTGTCACTACCATACTTTCCGCCACTGTGTGGCTTGCTATGCGAGTCCGTGTATAGTAGTGACAGGGCTTGCCCCTGTCATGTCACCTATAACATCGCCCTACTGTACATACCTTACATTTTATTCAGGTAGCTGTAAGGAAATATCTTCTTCCGTTAAACATTGCGTAATGTCTATATCCTATGCTTTTAGCAAGCGAGAAACTTCGTAGGGACCAGATTTATCGCGTCCGAGGGCCAATCTATTGGCTATGCTTTGAGGCAATATATGCGATAAATCGCCCTCGGACGCGATAAATCTGGTCCCTACTATAATGGAGATGTTCATGTCGCAAGGGAAGAAGCCCACTATTCTGCTTATAGAAGCTGATACATCATTACGCCGACTTATTGCGCTTGGGTTGCAACATCAGGATATGAATGTTGTCGAAGTGAGTTCTGTTGGTTCCGCACTTTTGGTAGAGGCTCCTGATCTGCTCATTGTTGATATAGATGGTGGCATACATAGTGATTGGACATTGCTTACCAATGTGCAGTCTACGCCCGCGTTGACAACTGTACCCACTATTGTGCTTGCTTGGGAACAAACTTCAATGATACACTCCTCGTCTGTTGCGACGCAGACGCAAGTTGCATACCTTACAAAGCCATTCGACGCTCGTGTTATGCAAGAGAGTATCAATCGATTGCTAGCTGTGCGTGCGGCAAAAGAGGCTGCGATGCTTGCTCAGGCTGAGGCAGCACTTCTGGCAACATACAAGTTACAAACACCGCCGAGTATCTGGCCCATCATCACTGCTATTGGCCTCCTGATCGCCTTTATAGGTATGCTACTACAGGTCGCAGTCACAATCCTAGGCATTCTCATTGTGATTGTCGCGCTCCTATGGTGGACATTAGGTACAAAGTCAACCTCTAAAGCAGTCGCATTAGGCTAATATACTACAAAAAGATGGCATGTGAGCAGTGCCCACATGCCATCTTTTTGTACTTTTCACACTTGAGTCACCAATCGCCCAGGTTGTTCGTGTACTTCTATGTCTATGAAGAATATGTAACTCCTATCATGAAACAAAGAGGTTTTACTATGCAAAATAATACAAGTTTAAACGGTCTCCGTGTCGCTATTCTCGTTTCAGATGATTTTGAGCAGGCCGAACTGGTCGAGCCAAAGAAGGCACTTGAGCAAGCTGGCGCAAAAACTTCTATCATCTCCCCTACATCAGGTCAAATCACTGGCGTGAATCATGATGAGAAGGCTGACAAATTCGATGTCGATATGACGCTCGACTCGGCAAACCCTAACGACTTCGATGCAGTTCTGCTTCCTGGTGGGGCATTAAATGCTGACTTCATGCGCATGAATCCGAAAGCACAGAGTTTCGTCACCGCTATTGATACAAGCAACAAGCCAATTGCCGTGATTTGCCATGCACCATGGCTTTTGATTTCAGCTGGGCGTGTGAAGGGGCGTACCTTAACCAGCTATCAGACCATCCAGGACGATATCCGTAACGCGGGTGGTAACTGGATTGACCAGGAAATGGTACGTGACCGCAACTGGGTCAGTAGTCGTAGTCCGAAGGACCTGGGCGCATTCAATCCCGCGATGGTCTCTTTGTTCGCGGAATACAAAAACAAGCAGTAGTAGTCTCTTGCTACAAAAGAAGGGGGCAATATGAAAGCTGTTGTCTATCATGGGCTGGGTGATATTCGGCTCGATAACGTGAGTGATCCAAAGATCAAGGACCCACAGGACGTGATTGTACATCTCACCTCAAGCGCGATTTGTGGTACTGACCTTCATATGATTCGTGGAACCTTTCCTGGCATGAAACCTGGCACTATTCTCGGTCATGAGGGTGTAGGTGTTGTTGAAGCGGTTGGGCGTGATGTGCGTAACTTCAAAGCGGGAGAGCGTGTTATTATTCCTTCCACCATCGCATGTGGTTACTGTGCCTATTGTCGCCAAGGCTATTATGCGCAGTGTGATGTCGCTAACCCTAACGGTCCATCGGCGGGAACTGCATTCTTTGGAGGTCCACTTCCGGCAGGCGGTTTCGATGGCTTGCAGGCCGAATATGCGCGTGTGCCATTTGGAAATGTGGGTCTCGTCAAAATTCCAGACCACGTAACCGACGATCAAGCGATTATGCTTTCGGACATCTTTCCAACCGCCTACTTTGGTGCTGAACTTGCGGAGATCGAGGAGGGTGATACGGTCGCGGTCTTCGGTTGTGGCCCTGTAGGACAATTTGTCATTGCCAGTGCTAAACTCATGGGTGCGGAGCGCGTCTTCGCTGTTGACAATATTCCAGGGCGTCTTGAAATGGCGCGTAAGCAGGGTGCCGAAACCATCAACTTTGATGAGGTCGATCCCGTTGCCAAAATCGAGGAATTGACACAGGGTATGGGTGCGCGACGCGTGATTGATGCTGTCGGTGTTGATGCAAACCGTCCGCATTCTGGTCCTGCATCCGAGAAGGCAGATCAGATGGAGGCACAATTTGAGCAGCAGATGAAGCAGGTTGCCCCCAAGAACAAACCAAAGAACGGCAACTGGCACCAAGGCGATGCTCCTGGACAAGCAGTCCAGTGGGAAGTTGCAGCTGCTCAAAAGGGTGGCACTCTCTCAATCATTGGTGTCTATCCACAGACTGCGCAATTCTTCCCTATTGGACAGGCGATGAGCCGCCAGCTCAAAATTAATATGGGCAACTGTAATCATCGTAAGTACCTCCCATCATTGGTCAATATGGTTGCGGCTGGTCTTGTTAATCCAGAGCAGGTTCTGACCGAGCGCGAACCGATGACCTCAGTGATCGACGCCTACAAAGCTTTCGACGAGCGTCAACCCGGCTGGATCAAGGTCGAACTTCTACCAACTGTAAAGCAGTAGCAAAGAGGAGAGGAAATACATGAAAGCAGTAGTCTTTCACGGCATCGGGAATATCAGCGTAGACGATGTGCCGGAACCAACGATACAGGACCCCAAAGACGCGATTATCCGTGTCACTGCAAGCGCAATTTGTGGCACTGACCTACACATGGTACGCGGGACCGAAGCTCAGATGGAGCCGGGAACTATCTTAGGTCATGAGGCGGTCGGGGTTGTGGAGCAGATTGGCCCTGATGTGAAAAATATCAAGGTGGGGGACCGTGTTGTCGTCACGTCGTCAATCACCTGTGGATATTGTGAAAATTGTAAGGCTGAACGCTACGATCTATGTCTGAATGCCAATCCAAATGGTCCCCGCGGGGTCTCTGCCTTCTTTGGTGGCCCTAAACCGAGTGGACCCTTCAACGGTTTACAAGCCGAAAAAGCGCGTATTCCGTTCGCCGACAATGTGCTCGTAAAACTATTCGACTCCATTACCGACGATCAAGCTATTCTACTTTCGGACATCTTCCCCACTGCGTACTACGGTGCGGACCTTGCGCAAATCAAGTCGGGCAATACTGTAGCAGTCTTTGGTTGTGGTCCTGTTGGTCTCTTTGCCATTCTGAGCGCCCAACTAATGGGTGCGGGCCGCATCTTCGCGGTTGATGCTATTCCCTCGCGTCTTGAGTTAGCGGCGAAACTAGGGGCAGAGGCGATCAACTACGACAAAGACGACCCCGTGTCAACCATCAAGAATCTTACAGGCAAAATTGGTGTAGACCGCGTGATTGACGCCGTTGGTGTTGATGCAAACCGTCCACATGGCGGCATTATTCAGCAAGCCAAAGCTCTCTTGCAGACGAAGATGACGAGCCAGGAGAAGAAGCAGGTCGAACCAGAGAAGAATCCGCAAGGCGATAACTTCCATCCAGGTGATGCCCCCTCACAGGCATTGCAATGGGAGGCAGAAGTCGTGGCGAAGGGTGGCACGATTGCTCTTATTGGTGTCTATCCTGAAACGGTAGAGGTCTTCCCACTCGGTATTGCGATGAACAAAAATGTTACCTTAACAATGGGGCATTGTCCACATCGCAAGTACATTCCAGAACTCATGAGCCTTGTAAGTACAGGCATGGTCGATCCAACACAGATATTGACGCAGCATGCGACACTTACCTCGGCTCTCGACGCCTATAAAGCATTTGACGAGCGTGAGGATGGGTGGGTCAAAGTCGAACTCACGCCTGCGACGATGGCGTAGAAAGGGTGTGCTAAAGCAGACCCGTACAGGAGCTATTGATGGCTGTGGGGACAGAATAAAAGCGCTGTACGGGTCTGCTTTAGCACACCTTACCACCACTGAAACCATACATAGAGTTGCAACGTACACAAAAAAGAAGCAGTAGAATGTATTTTTAGAGAGTATAGTGTTTCATTTGGAGGTAGTTGTTTATGGCAAGCGAATCGAAGACGACAACCGATCACAAGACGATACAGGCATGGTCAGAGGCACGAGGTGGCAAACCTGCAACAGTAAAAAGCACAGAGAAAGACGGTGAGGCTGGCGTGTTACGCATTGACTTCCCAGGTTATAGTGGTGCAGGCTCACTCGAAGAAATTAGCTGGGATGAGTTTTTTAAGAAGTTCGATGAGAAAAAGTTAGCCTTCCTCTATCAAGAGCACACTTCGAGTGGCGAAGAGAGCCGTTTTTTCAAGCTCGTGAGCCGCGATAGCTCCTCCTCTGAGAAGAGTTCAACACATTCCAGCACAAAGGCTGAGCACAAGGATGAGGCCAAGAGTGCTGCGAAAGCCGAGCACAAAGACGAGACTAAAGCGCATAAAACAGAGCATAAGGACGAAACCAAGACTTCTACGAAAACGGAACATAAAGAGGACAGTAAAGCACACAAAGCCGAAGAGAAGCCACACAAAACATCAAAAAAGTAGTGTAAGCGTACTCACAA
>CAZZVE010000251.1:0-1594 GCA_964657325.1 uncultured Ktedonobacterales bacterium | reverse complement strand
GTCGCCAACGGCGACGCCATTTTTGTGAGTACGCTTACACTACTTTTCTACCCTACAACACTCCCCAATGTTAGACCATTACGCCAGTAGCGTTGCAACAGCAGGAAGCCTAGAATCAATGGTAGCACTGATAATAGTGAACCTGTGACAATCAAGCTATACACATATTGTTGCGCACCTCCACTAGTATAAGCACTGTTCCAGGTCGCCAAACCTACGGTTACAGGATAAAGATTTGGGTCGCTAATCATAACATACTGTAGGAAGTAATTTGTCCACACCGCCACGAACTGGAAGAGGAAGACCGTGACCAGCGCGGGCGACATAATGCGTATTACTACGGAAAAGAACGTGCGAAACTCGCTCGCTCCATCCACACGTGCTGCGTCGAGAAGCGCATCTGGTACTGAGCCTTGCGCGTAAATACGTGATAAATACACACCAAAGGGGCTAACGATACTTGGCAAGATAACGGCCCAGTACGTGTTTGTCAAGTTCAGACCACTCATCAGCAGATAAAGTGGCAACACAAGTGCTGGTCCTGGCACTAGAATCGCGCCCAGGATAATTGAGAAAATCAGGTTCTTGCCCTTGAAGACAAACTTCGCCAAGGCATAACCAGCCATTGCGGAGAAGAGAGTGCCAATACCAGCACTCGCGGTAGAGTAGATGAACGAATTTAGTAGCCACAAACTGTAGTGTCCATTGTCGTAAGTAAAGACATGATTCAGGTTATCGAACAAGCTAAAGTTGCTTGCAAACCAGAGGCCGTTACTTCCGAATAGATCACCGGAGGTCTTCGTTGAAGAAACGACCATCCAATACACTGGCAGGAGAAAATAGATCGAAATGACGAAGAGAAAGCCCATTACAAGCACGTTTGAGGCGCGAAAACGACTGGGATGCTGTGCTGTCTTTGTTGCTGTACTATCTTTTGCCCTTGGGGTAGTAAGAGCTTGTGGTGTTGTTGCCATCGGTTTACACTCCTGACTGTCGTTGCGTCAAGCGCAAGAAGCCGAATGAGAAGATAAAGGTTACAACAGCAAGTACGACTGAAAGCGCGGCAGTATAGTAGTAATTGTTATTACTAAATGCTGTGAAGTACGCGTACAGGTTGGGCGTGTACGAACTGGTAATGCTATTCGATATTTGGGTCAGTACCTGCGGTTCTGTAAAGAGTTGAAGCGTACCGATGATCGAGAGTATGCATGTTAAGACAAGGGCCGGAGCAACAATTGGAATTTTGATATATCGTGCAATATTAAAGCCATTGCAGCCATCGAGACGAGCAGCTTCTGATAACTCTACAGGAATAGCTTGTAACGATGCAAAGATAATGAGCATGTTATAGCCCGTAAACTCCCAGGTAACAATGTTTGCCATAGACCAAAGGATAGTACCGCCGCCAAGTAGGTCAAGATGTATGCCGATAGCTGCAAAGCCTTTTACAAAAGGACTCAACTGTGGCGCATATAGGAAACCCCAAATAAGAGCAGCTACGACACCAGGGACGGCGTAAGGAATGAAGAATGCGATACGAAAGAAGCTTTTGAAGCGTACCGCCGCTGAGTCAAGCAAGAGTGCTAACAAGAGT
>CAZZVE010000250.1:4129-6547 GCA_964657325.1 uncultured Ktedonobacterales bacterium | reverse complement strand
CTCAGAACAACATGAGCTATATCATAGATGCAGAAAATGCTGCGGAAATGGCTCGTCTTATCCGTCAAGGACGCACTGTCACTCAGAACACGGGTGCCCTATTCCCTGAGAATATTGACCGCTCAGGAATACGTCGTGTTCTTGATATTGGTTGTGGTCCAGGCGAATGGGCCTCTTCAGTTGCATCAGCACATCCCGAAATTCAGGTGACAGGCATCGATATAAGTCAAATTATGATTGAGTATGCAAACGCTCAGGCACAAGAACAGCATGTGAACAACACCACGTTCCGCGTGATGAGCGCAAAGGAACCGCTGGACTTTCCCGATGGTGTGTTTGATCTGGTGAATGCTCGCTTCTTAGTTGCCTTTATGGACCCAAAAGCGTGGCCAAAACTTGTACAGGAGTGCGTGCGTATTACGCGTTCTAGTGGTATGCTCGTTCTGACAGAAACCGAGGGAACTCTTACAAACAGTCTCGCAACTGAAAGACTTTATGCTATGTCTGCAGAGGCAATGAAGCATACTGGACAAAGCTTTTCAGCAGATGGGCGGCACTATGGTATTACACCTGTCGTGGGGAAACTCTTGCGCGATGCTGGTTACAGAAATATTCACTACAAGTCTCATGCCATCGACTGCTCATTTGGCACAGAGGCACACCAGGACATTTATCACGATTTACTCACTGCCTATAAGTTGATGCAACCCTTTCTCATAAAAGCTGGTATCACGACACAAGAGGAAGTTGAAGGAGTCTATCAACGGATGTTAGAGGAGTGGCAGTTACCCGATTTCTGCGCACTCTGGACCTATCTTACGGTATCAGGGGAGAAGCCAGAGGCATGAGAAGGAGGTTTCCTTCATGCCTGCTGCGCCTTATTATAGAGCGCATACCATGTATCATCGTAATAGGGTGAGAACATACGATTAGGCTGAAGCCTGTTGATAAAGTCATTATGCCCATTGAGGTACCAAGTGCCTCGAATTTGAATAAACCACGGTCCACCACTTGAGCCACCAGTCATGTTGCAGGGGATAGAAATTACATTTCCATCTCCATGGGGTTGAAGCGTGCCGGGAGAGTTCTCACATGACTGTCTTGTCTGACCGTCGAATGGATATGCAGCGGGATAGCCATAAGCATAGAAGGGTTGGTTGACAGGCTGATTATACGCCCAACCGATACCACCAACAAGATCGGTTAAGTTGCCTTGACTATTGGGCGCAACAATGGCTATGCCAAAGTCGTGATGATAGTCGTTTAGCTTAGCGTTTATCCAATCGGAGGGAACCTCTAAGTCACGTGCCGCCCAGCAATCATAGGGCGAGTTGCCACTGTCGTACAAAGGACAAAAGATCACGTTCCGTGACCAGCCACCAAACAGGTAGAGGCAATGACCTGCTGTATCAACGACGCTATGATTACGGCTTACAACGGCGGTACCAGAACACATAGAGTTTTGACCTATGCCAGTCGTAAAAAAGACTTTTCCGACGGTCGAGAGAGGATATTGAATGTTCTTATCCTGTGGAAGTTGTCCCTGCTGTTTAGCGGCCTTAGCTATGCTGACATCCGCACTACTCGGTGCCAAAGCAAGTGTAGAACTAGGCAAGACATCAGCATCAGTCGCATTGTGCATATTTGTTGGCGTCCAATAGCTGAAGACATCACTCGAAGCTGTTTGTATAGGATGTTCGCTGATTCCATTTGAAAAAGTGAATAGCGACGTGGGTAGAATGCCTGTATATATCACGAGATAGAGCACATATGTACTGGCAAGCAAGGAAACAAAGACTTTGCCTGTTAGAGGATGAAGAACGAATTGGTACAGTCGTGCCATCATGTCTCTCTCTTTCATTAATCCTTATTTGAACGAGAGTCATGTGGAGGACGTTTCTCCTGCTGCTCATTGATGACTGGCATTGGAGCAGGTTTGGCGTCACGCATCTTGTCCGCAGTCCAATATGCAAGAGCATCTTCGGGCGAAGTCTCAGCTGAATGTGTTACGACCTTCTCTGAAGGAGTTGATTTTGCGCGACGCTTCCTTCCAAATAGGAATACACCGACAAGCAGAGACACCAATAATGCACCAATTGAAGTTAGGAAATTAGTCCTGCGGTTCTGTGACATCACAACACTCTCTTTCGGACAAGATGAAATGGACAGAATGATCTATTAAGATAGCTTGCCTATCGTTTCCCTCTTCGCACATTTCAAAAGCATCATTTGCCCAAAATTGCGTTTTCCTCTTGAGAGTAGTATACCAGTATTGCGGAATTTTAGAAAGAGCGTATCTTGCTGACTTGCTAAACGGAATGCTGTTTTTTCGTATCGCTATATAGTATGAGAATCTTAACCTGTGATATACTGCTGATAATAAAAACAGGTCAATCTTTTCAGCAGAATCAAATGCAT
>CAZZVE010000250.1:0-4029 GCA_964657325.1 uncultured Ktedonobacterales bacterium | reverse complement strand
ATGTGTGCTTTGAACATGCTTCTAACCATGAAGAGATATAATAGCTAGAAAAACATTGAGATGTATTCATAGAGTAGCTATTGTTGTTCCTCGGAAGCCAGCAACATTAAGACTGTTGTGCTTTACACTGATGAGAGTGTTCTCACCTCTTGCCAACGGTAACAGGGGACGATATGATCGTTCACCATCCCAATGGCTTGCATAAAAGCATAGCAAATGGTAGAACCGACAAAGGTAAAACCGCGCTGCTTGAGTTCCTTGCTCATCGCGTCCGATTGCGCGGTACGTGCGGGAACTTCCTGCATCGTTTGCCTGGCATTCTGCTGGGGATGTCCATCTACAAATCGCCAGAGAAAGGCATCGAAACTGCCCCATTGGGATTGGATCTCAAGAAACGCACGTGCGTTCTGAATGGTGGCCTTGATTTTCAGCTTGTTTCGCACGATCTCAGGATTCGCCAGTAGCTCTTGGACTTTGTGGTCATCATAGTGAGCGACTACGTTCGCGTTGAAGCCCTCAAACGCTTCAAAATATCCACCGCGCTTTTTGAGGATCATTGACCAACTTAAGCCCGCTTGCGCCCCTTCGAGGATCAGCATCTCAAAGAGTTTGCGGTCTTCATGGACAGGCACCCCCCATTCGGTATCATGGTAGTCAATGTATTGTTGGCTGGATAAAGCCCAGGCACATCTTTGCAACACGATGGTCTCACTCATCTCATAACTCCTTCTGTTTCCTTGTTCCAGCGTGCATACGACGTTGACAGTGAGCGAAACTCACGTCCAGCCTTCGTATGCTAGATGAGCTTGCCTGGGTTCAGGAGGCCATCTGGGTCAAAGAGCGCTTTGAGGCGGTGCATCCATGCCACACTCGCGCCATGCTCTTCGACCATGAAGCCACGCTTCACCAGGCCAATACCATGCTCACCTGAAGCGGTCCCGTCCCACGCAAGTGCTTGCCGAACAAGACGCTCAGAAAATGCCTGCACACGTTCGTAGTCCTCCGGCTTCACCGCAATAATGGTGTGGAAGTTTCCATCACCCACGTGTCCTAGAATACTTCCCTGAATGCCCATTTCTGCTAGTAATTGCTGGGCATATGCGATAAGTTCTGGTAAACGAACAAGCGGCACTGCCGTATCAGTAATAATAAATGTGTGGCCCGGATGTGCATTGACCATGGCCCAGTAGAGATGATGCCGCGCCTCCCACTGCTCCGTTCGCTCCTGTTGTGAGCGAGCAATACTGATCTCGGTCGCCCCTTCATCGCGCACAAGTTCTTCCACCAGGTGAACCTCTTCTTCAATCGCCGCCGATGTCGAAGAGTGAAATTCAAGGAAGAGAGCTGTTTGCTCCGTATACCCCCGTCCCATGTAGTGGTTGATGCTGTGTATGCCAAGTTCATCCACCAGTTCTATGCGTGCAACAGGTAGCGCGCTTGCCATGATCGCATAGGAGGCCCGCGCTGCTGCCTGAATGGAAGGAAAGAACACGCGCAGAGTGTGAACATGCTCAGGGATAGGATGCAACTGCACCGTGAGTTCGGTTATGACGCCAAGCGTTCCTGCGGAACCAATGAACAGGTCTTTGAGGTCATAGCCACTGCTCGTCTTCCGTACAGGTCGTCCGAGCCGCAGCACCTCACCATTCGCCAGCACTACTTCAAGTGTTACTGTATTCTGCCGCATCCCACCATAGCGGACCGTTGTCGTACCACTCGCGTTCGTCGCTGCCATTCCTCCAAGCGAGGCGTCGGCACCAGGATCAACTGGAAAGAACAGCCCTGTATACCGTAATGCCTCGTTGAGAGCAGAACGTGTCATACCTGGCTGCACCACTGCCAGAAAATTGTCCGGTTGGATGTTCACGACCTGATTCATACGCGAGAGGTCCAGGCTGAGGACAGGGACATCGGGACGCGCGGGCACGAGTGCGCCTTCCAAGCTCGTTCCAGCCCCAAACGGGATGAGAGGTATGTGGTGAGTGCGACACCATTCCAGCACTATTTGCACGTCCTCTTTGGATTCTGCATAAGCTACCGCGAGAGGAGGACGAACTTCGGGAAAGTTTTCATCACGCCCGTGCTGCTCAAGCACTGATTGGTTTGTGCTAACCTTTCCATCGCCTAACAGAGTGTGTAGCTGTTCTAATGCATTCTCCATTCAAATACCTCCTTTTCTTGTCTCCCTTGCCTGCTCTTCTCCCTGTCTCTTATTCCTCAGGAGAGGATGTGCTTCTTAGCGTGCGCCGTCCCATGCGTGGCGTTCGTCTGGGCGGGGATCGGTAAGGACCTCCCAGGTGGTGTTGATGCGCATGACCGAACGGTGCTGAGTCTCGTAGGGATCCCAGCCAGGGCTGCCCGTCGTGGCGAATGTGATCCAGGCGTTGTGGATGCGTTTCGCGAGTTCAACGGGTGGATTCTCTCCAACTAACCCTTTCGGGCCGATCAACCCTGGAGTATCAAGGGTATCGAAAACAAAGCCTAGTTCCAGACCATGACAAGCCCCCAACTCGCCACCAAAGGTCGGTGAAGGCCACGCAAATTCGTAGACGTAGGTGCCACCGGCATGAGGAGCGTGAGCTTCAGCCAAGCGCACACTGGGAATGGCGAACATCCAGTCGGTCATGATGGCAGAGAACAACGCGCCAGAAGAGGCATCAGGGCGACTAGTGCGATACGTCGCAACCAGCTTTTCAGGCTCAGGATGGCGACCGAGGATGTACGCACCTATTTTCTCATCGGTGTCGATGAGACTCAAAAATCCCGTGGGGACGTAGTAGAGGTTCATCTCTTGACTGTTCGTGCCTATCAGCAAATCCACCTCTGCCGATGCGCCTTGCTTAATGGCCCGCACTGGCTGTGTGAAGATGAGGTCGCTGTCACGCATGGGTAGGAACATGGTCAGTCCACCCGTAGGATCAGCATCTTGCGCGGTGTTCAAGTCGAGCGAGCCGGGTAGCAGTTGGGATTGCGCGGCGATGAGTTGCTCCGAAGAAAGCGAGGCAAAGCTCTCTCGCGTAGGGAGAGTGTTCAATATTTCGCCGAGCCGGGCAGCCACACGTGCAGCTTGCTCGGTACTCATCGTGTGCTGGGCACCACCACTCTGACTGATCGCACGACGAAAGAGTCCAGCAGCGGAAGGCACTACCATCAACGTATCAACACTGAGCGCACCCGCGGACTCACCAAATATCGTCACCCTGTTCGGGTCTCCACCAAATGCGGCAATGTTGTCCTGAACCCAAGTGAGCGCGGCAATCTGGTCACGCAGACCCACGTTGGTTTGCCCACCATCCAGTGGGAGGAATCCTTCAACTCCAAGTCGATAGTTGAATGACACCAGTACCACCCCG
The DNA here is from genome assembly GCA_964657325.1 of uncultured Ktedonobacterales bacterium. GTDB lineage: Bacteria > Chloroflexota > Ktedonobacteria > Ktedonobacterales > Ktedonobacteraceae > JBBQVS01. The sequence continues at coordinate 676 of CAZZVE010000250.1, read as the reverse complement.
TCACGGGCAAAACGTGCTCCATTGTACAGGTGAGTTGAGCTGCCACCTGTTACGAACGCACCCCCATAGATGAAGACCATCACTGGTAGCCCACGCGTGTCCACATCGGGAGTCCAGACGTTGAGCGTCAGATAGTCTTCACCCTTGCGCCAACTTTCCCCAACAATAGGGCGAAGGTCCAGACCCGGCATTCTTTGTGAAGATAGGTCTGCCTGTGGTGGAGTCGGGGAGAACGTACTGGCCTCCCGCACCCCGTCCCACGATTGCGGAGGAACTGGTGCAGCAAAGCGCAATTGGCCTACTGGGGGTGATGCAAATGGAATTCCTTTGAACGCTGCAACTCCTTGCTCATAGATTCCTCGCACAGTGCCACTTCTCGTCCTGACTATCAGTTCTTTCATTGTGCTTTTCGCTTTCTTTTCATTGATAATCAATCACGCGCCTACCCGTGCAGTGAATTGCCAGTGTTGAAGATGAGTCTCGTACTATAGACCAGTATACACTACCTATAGCTCCTCTGTATTCTTTCTCTATCTCCGTTTATTTCGGAGCGTTATAGCGCGGCAGGTCGTTACACCCAAACCGCTTTTAACACTATAAAACGGTTGGGAAAACACACATACAACTGCATGTGTGTTTTCCCAATAGTTGTCATTATTGACGTAGAGTGCCTCTA
>CAZZVE010000249.1:0-6552 GCA_964657325.1 uncultured Ktedonobacterales bacterium | reverse complement strand
CATGACATTTTCAAAGCGCAAGGGGCAACCAATGTAACTTGGGTATGGTCGCCGAATACTGAATATGCACATAGTATTCCTCTAGAAGAACTCTATCCAGGAGCATCGTATGTGGACTGGGTTGCTATGGATGGTTATAATTGGGGGAGTGTTAAGGGTAGCGGTTGGCAATCATTCCGCCAAGTCTTTCAGCAAACCTATAACGACATCACTGCCTTGGCGAATAATAAACCTTTAATGATAGCTGAGACCGCATCCGCGGAGCAGAGCGGTAATAAAGCTAACTGGATTACCGATGCTCTTACAGTAGAACTTCCACATGTGTTTCCTCGTGTAAAGGCGGTCATTTGGTTTGATGAAAATAAGGAGACCGATTGGCGCACCGTTTCCTCACTTGCGAGTCAAACTGCTTTTGCTAAAGCTGTATCCTCAAACCAGTATGCATCGAATGCATATAGGAATATAACAGCATCACCAATTCCTGTTCCTGGTGAATGAGCATGAGCAGGGAGACTACAAAAGTCTCCCTGCTCATACCTATAGTAGGAGTGTATTAACGCTTTGACGACACTGCTTGAAGCGGTGAAGGAATTGGGGAAACATTCATATTGGCATAGATGTTCGAGGCGTATTGGGAAGAGTTTACTGCATTTGCAAATGCCTTCTGTGTGGAGGCAGATGACTCAACACGCCAGTCGGTTTCTTTGTTCTGATTGAACCATATGAATGCTTTGATTTGTGGAAAGTACTTAGGTAACTGAACCGTAAAGGCATCCGTGATCCAATTGGCCTCGTTGACCTGCGTGTTTGTACAAGCGGTTTCAGCAACCATCATAGGTTTGTGAAGAGACATACCAAGCAGAATGTCATACGTGTGTTGAAAGAGTTGCGAGAATGTCTTAGGTTGATGTCCCTTGCCAACATAGGCCCAGTTATAGCCATCCATTCCAATCCAATCTACGTATGCTGATCCAGGATAAAGTTTCTCCAAAGGAATGTTGCCTGGGAAAACAATATTGGGGCACCAGACCCATGTTACGTTTGTTGCTCCCTGTTTCGTAAAAATGTCATGGACATGACGCCACGCTTGCACGTACTGGCCCGCCTTGTTCCCATTCGTCAATTCTGACCATGGAAACCAATAGCCATTCATTTCAGGAGCAAAGCGTAAGAAGTAGGGATGGCCCCACGCTTTTGATGCCTTCGCCCACGAAGTAATATACGCGTCATGGCTCCCATCTATAATACTCTCAAGCGAGAATGCTGGTTGATTGACGCCTTTTGTATAGTCTTGTGGCTCCCATGTGACCATTGGCAAAGAGCCATGATTGCGTACATTGTCCATCCAACTTGGCTCGAAGTTCTGTCCTTGCGTGGAACCCCAACCCTGATACCACATTACGATTGAGACTCCTTTGTGTATATCATGCTCAAACGTGGTAACAGGAGTAAGGTTTTGTAACCAGCTTGTGGCATGAACGCCGTAATAGATACTCGATGATGGTGACTGATTTTGTATCTGTCGAAGCTGAACCTGAGAAACAGGAAATCCACCAGCTGTGAGCAGAAGTGCAATTAACGACAGTAGCGATAACGCAATTCCTGTTCGTCCTCGGAAAGAAAAAACATGCATGAATAGATAACCCTCACTATTGTATATCGAGCATACTCAAGAATGTGCTCTTTCTTTTTATATCGTACAAAGGGCGCAGAACTTGAGGCGTTTTCTATATTTCTTTCCACAACTTGACTAGAGTACAGGTATACCGTATAGTGTAGGTACAAATGAAGATGTATATGACTTGGAACGAGCGGAGTAGAGGAAGACAATCTTTCAGAGAGTGGAGGCCATCGGGTGCGAGCCTCCTATAGATATGTATCTTGAACGTGGCTCGGAAGTTGAACAACTGAGGCAACTATGCAGTAAGTTGTTCCGGTATAGACCGTTATTGCTAGCATGAGGATATCCGGCTCATAAACTGGTTGGGAAGCTGGATATCAAATCAAGGTGGTACCACGAGCAAAACTAACAACACTGCCCTCGTCCTTGGGAGGTGGCAGTGTTTTTTAGTACGAAAGGTACTATTGGTATGTTACCCAACCGTTACAACTTCCGTGAGGCCGAGCCAGAACTTGCGCGTTTCTGGTCCGAAACCGACCTTTACAGGTTCAACCCCGATGAATCTGGTCCTATCTTCACGATTGATACGCCGCCAGCAACCGTCTCTGGTGCGTTACATATCGGTCACTGCTACTCCTATACACAAACAGATGTTATCGCACGTTATCAGCGTATGCGTGGCAAGCGTGTTCTCTATCCAATGGGCTTTGATGACAATGGTTTACCCACAGAACGCTTTGTCGAAAAGACAATTCAGCGTAAGGCAACCGAGATGGATGTGCAGGAGTTTATTGATCGCTGTCTTGAGCTAACAACGCAGACAGAGGATCGCTTTGAGGCATTATGGCGTAGGCTTGGTTTGAGTGTTGACTGGCATTATCGCTATGCAACTCTTTTGCCAGCAGCGCAACGTGTTTCGCAATGGTCATTTATCCAACTGTATCAAGCGGGACGTGCTTATGCACAACCAGCTCCGACGCTGTGGTGTCCAGAATGTCAAACTGCCATTGCACAGGCGGAAGTTGACGATATGGTACTACCAACGCAATTTTCAACTATTGCATTTCAGACACAAGAGAATGGCATCTTGCCTATAGCCACAACTCGTCCAGAACTCCTCCCTGCCTGTGTTGCTATCTTTGTGCATCCACAAGACACGCGCTATGCACATCTCGTTGGCACGACAGCAACGATTGAAAGTCAGACGTTCTCTCAACAGGCAAGCATAGACGTTCCTATTCTCGCTGATGAGCAAGCTGATCCAACAAAAGGAACTGGTGCTGTCATGTGTTGTACCTTTGGAGATTCCACAGATGTACGCTGGTGGCGTATACACCAATTGCCTTTGAGAGCGGCTATTGGACGCGATGGACGAATGACAATGCTGACTGGCTCTTTGGCAGGTCTGCCAATCCCTGAAGCTAGAAAGCGTATGCTACAGTTTCTTGCCGAAACCGGACGCATACTGCATCAGGAAACGATAGAGCATAGCGTTGGTACGCATGAGCGTTGCGGTACACCTGTAGAGTATCTGCACACGCGCCAATGGTTTATTCGTGTGCTTGATCAGAAGAAACGATTTATCGAGGCTGGACGCAAGATTTCATGGCATCCTGAGCATATGCGTACACGCTACGAACATTGGGTTGACCATTTGCAGTGGGATTGGTGTATCTCACGTCAACGCTTTTTAGGCGTTCGATTTCCGGCATGGACGTGTACCGCATGTGGGGAATTAATGTTGGCAACGCTTGACCAATTGCCGATTGACCCAAGACGTGTACAACCCGCGCAAGCATGTTCGTGCGGTGCAACACAGTTTGAGCCTGAGCCGGATGTTATGGATACGTGGGCGACATCTTCCTGCACACCTTTTATCATCAGCCATTGGCCTGATGATACAACTTGGTTCAAGGAACATTTTCCCGCGAGTTTGCGCCCACAAGCACACGATATCATTCGTACATGGACGTTTTACTCAATCGTGAAGGCTCTTTATCATACAAACGAGGTTCCGTGGAAATCTATAATGATTTCTGGTCATGCGCTATCAACCGAGCGTAGCAAGATTTCTAAATCAAAGGGACATAAAGAGGTTGGGCCTATGGAACTTATCGAGCAGGAGTCAGCCGATGCGCTACGCTATTGGGCAACCTCTGTCAAAACAGGCAATGATACCCCATTCAATACAGAGACTATCGCAAACGGGCGTCGTCTTGTGACAAAACTATGGAATGCAAGCCGTTTTGCTGAGGCTCGTCTTGCTGGCTATGTCTACGAAGATAAAAAGCCGGAGGTGTTGTTGCCGACTGACCTTTGGCTGCTCTCGCGTCTTGCTCGTACCATTGCTTTTGCGACAGCAGAATTAGAACGTGGAGAGTACTCCACCGCCCGTGCTGAGATTGAACGCTTTTTCTGGTCTGACTTGTGCGATAACTACCTCGAACTCGCCAAAGCGCGTTTGTATCAAACATCAGGACCCGAACACGAAGCTGCCCAGTGGACGCTTTATCATACGTTGTTGAACACGCTCAAACTATTGGCTCCATACTTGCCGTATATCACAGAGAAGATTTATCAAGAGGTATTCTGTGTGCAAGAGAAGGTTGTCTCACTACACCGTATGACATGGCCTAACGCAAACGTGCAATGGCTCGACGAAGATGTTGAGGAGATAGGAAAAATCATTCTTGATGTATTACGGCAGGTTCGGCGTTATAAAGCTGAGCAAGGTTTATCCATTGGTGCTGAAATAGAGACATGGCATATTGATATGCAGCACAGTACACCTCAGCAATGTGCAGACATAGAAGCATCGCTCATTGACCTGAAAAGCGCAACACGAGCGAGGGAGGTCATCATAATTAATGCTGTATAAAATAGGACTCTAGTGTATCGGTAGGGGCGCAATTCATTGTGCCCAAAGATGGGGGTAGCGGATGGGCAACACGTCGGCAAAGATGCGCTTGCCCGATGTGATCCACTTTCCACCCATCATTGGGCGCAGCGAATTGCTGCCCCTACCGAGAGACATCGGCATATGCACTACCATATGACAAGTGCTACTATACTCAGGCCATAGAAGAAAATAGTTGTCCCATATCCAAAATCTTTGCCTAACGTATTGTTATGAGCAGTTGCCGAGACTATAATCACCATAATAAAGCACGCGATAGTAACTCCTACTACACCTACTATAATGTGAAGCCAGCGAAGGCGTGGTAGGAGTTTTTCTACAAAAAAGAGGACGCTGACCGCGATAGTTCCTCCTAGGAGTACAAGGAATCCTAAAAGCAGTGCCCAACCACTTCCTACTAAGTCATTAAAGAACCCAAATGTCCCAAAGCTAGCTATGAGGAGTCCAAAGATAGCTATACCCTCTCGTATGCAGCGATTAAGAACCATTTGAGCCGTCAAATCGCCTTCTAATAAAAATCTTTGGTCTGGACGTTGGACGACGAGTTGAGATGAAACTTTGTACTCTGGCTGCCCTGGATTATAGATGGCGAGTGTCGGTAAAAACATGCCACACTGTTCACAATATGTCTGCGTACCATTTTGCTCAAAACCACAACGGGTACACGCTGCCATAAAATTGTCTCTCCACAAAGAAAAATAGAAGCAATATTTTGTAGTTATTCTTTATATACAACGAAAATTACCAGAAGCATTATCACATAGGGGCCCTGCTTTGTCGATAGCAAAGCTGTATTAGTATTTCTAAATCAAAACATTCGCGTGAGTTATAAAAAACATTCTTTTATGTTATAATAGGAGAAAGCCCTATGTTTTATAGACACTTTTTGGTATGATGCACTTAGCCACATCTTTAGCATCCTGCACATACACAAAGTGGTGAGAATTTCGGGGAGAATTATATGAATTTGCAAAACTTACGCGTATTTTTGAAAGTGGCGGAATTAGAGCATATTACGCGTGCAGCAGAGGAACTAGGTCTAAGCCAACCTGCGGTAACTAAAACGATTCAAAGCCTGGAGCATGAGATTGGCTTGGAATTAGTTGAACGCCAAGGAAGACGCATCGCGCTTACACATGCAGGACGTATGTTACAGGGACACGCACGTCAACTTTTCGCTCTTGAGCGTGAGATGGAAGAGGCTCTGAATACATTGCGTGATGTGGAAGGTGGAGAGGTGACAATTGCGGCAAATACGACAACAGGTGTGTACCTACTTCCACCTATCGTGGCACGTTTCCACAAACGTTATCCGCATGTAGCATTAAATATTTCGATCCTCAACTCGCAAGAAATTGTTGAAGAAACGCTCAATTGGAATATTGATATTGGATTGGTTGAGGGTGATCCAATGCGGTTGCCATCGGAACTCAGAGTTGAGGTATTTTCATATGATGAGCTAGTGCTTGTGGTTGCTCCAACACATCATTGGAATAAGCTATCTGTCGTGACGCCACAGGTGTTGGCAGATGGCGAGTTGCTCTTGCGAGAGCAAGGAAGCGGTATTCGTGAGGTGATCGAGCATGCGCTACATACGCATGGCGTGAAAATACATCCGCTTTTAACGTTGACCGATAATGAAGCGATCAAGCAAATGGTCATGAGTGGTGTTGGTGCTGCAATGGTCTCACATCTCACAACAAAGCGTGAAATTGCTACGGGTGATCTCGTGCGCTTGCCCGTTGTCGGCTTAGACCTACGCCCACAACTCAGTCTGATTCGACGTGCTGATAAACAACTTTCACGATCAGCACAGGCATTTTACACGTTCCTACGCCCCATTCTGGATAACGACTCAGATGTTTCTCCTATACTAGAGCAAGATAAAGTTGAGAATGTGTTATAGGGTCAGTTGAGGCATGACAGGGGCAAGCCCCATTGAGTCCAACTAATTCATGGATCGGCCTACAATTTGGGTCGTGAGCATGACAGGGGCAAGCCCTGTCACTACTAT
>CAZZVE010000248.1:0-6794 GCA_964657325.1 uncultured Ktedonobacterales bacterium | reverse complement strand
AATTCCACAATGAAACTGGTGGCAGCAGTACAATTATCCTGACCAATGTAGCCACACTCTTTGAGGAAGAAAGATAGCTTGTTTAGTCTCTCAAGCGAGAAGAGCAGAAAAGAAAGAAAGCCCCAAGCCATCAGAATAATGATCCTCCTTCACCAGTTTTATTGTGGGATTTACATTCTAGGATTGCCCGCCTCATATCCCGAAAACGTCGCACAATGGGCCACCAACGAGCTTATCAACAAGTCGGCCTGGGTCCCGGATGAGCGGTGTTTCTGAGCGGGTGAGCGTGCCACACGCCGAGATCGCGGGATTCCTTACCACATCAGGAAGGTAGTCATGGGGTTTTCCTTCAAAGGTATAGCCAATAGCAAAAGGTGCATCTTTGGAAGCGGCAAGCGATAGGTCGCGGCAAACGAAGGACCAATATCACCACGAGCGTAGCTTACCACCTGGGGGTTGTGTTGTATTCAAGCCAGAGAAGAAGCCGCTCTTCGAGTTGACTGCAAAATGGCTGTCGGGTGGGAGAAGCGGTGCCTGCTTTGAAGCTGGGAATCCATCCCGAAATCGAGCGACCTGCAATTTTAAAGAGATCAATGCCATCGACAGCCGGCGTGACCATTGGTATGCCTCCTGCACGAGTGAGAAATGAAGCGAATTTCCAACTTCAAGAAGAGTATACCAGATGAGAAGCGGTTTCTCTAGGCTCAGTAGAGAAAATTCCTATGTTTCACGCCGATTTCCCAGGTTTCACCTCAAAAATCGTCGAACATTCACGCTATTTACTAGCTAGGGCACCCGCTGCCTTCATCATTCCCCGAACGCGCCTAGAAGCCACGTCATATGGAAAGGGCATCCCCGAAGCCGCATTCGGGGAATGATGAAGGCAGCGGGTGCCCTGGTTTCGGTGACACATTGAGTTTGACAGACTACTACGAATTATTTTGTACGTTTGTTGTTCTCACGTTTGCTTATATTACTACTAGCCCAATTGAAGTAGCCGTTGATAGAGATGATAACCGTACCAAGCCAGAAGATACCTCCACTTAATGCATATACACCTTCACCAGAGACGTGACCAAAGACAAGTGCGAAGACGAGCAATGCGAAGGCAAGTACTAACACGCAAAGCGATGCAATTGCCACTATCATACGTGCGCTCAGTAGTCGTTGTGCATTTCCTGATACGTCGTCGCCCAATTCTTGCTTCATTCGGCGTATAATAATATCGGCGAACTGATCGTCCTCATTGTCTAGTTTCTGACCCGTGCCATATGATTCGGTGTATGAGTCATTCTGTGGCGTACCTTCATACTGTCCATACATGCCTTGCGGCTTACATTCTTGTGAGTTCATTTGCTGCATGGCGAACCGTCTTTCGTCTTTTCGACGCACGAAGAGTACATAGTTCGTTACATGTACGAACAAGTAGAAGGAAGAGTTGTAACATTATCCTAGCTGCCTGTCGTTGGTACGCTCTCACTCACAGTCTCAAACTGTACATCACTTAACCAGGTATAACCTGCACCTGCAAGTAGGACACCAAAGGAAATAATAATGCTCTCTTGTGGAACGTCTAGCACGATTTCATATTTTCGCCAGTCATTTGTTCCTCGTATTGGACGCCCCTGCATGTTATCGAAGCTGAGGACTCTCTGATAAGAAGCATACACGCACATCCACAGACCAACCCATTGCTCAACGTCTTGCGTCTTCACATACGCGGAAAAGCGGAGGCGTTTCCTTAGATACTCGTTTCCCTTAAAAGCTTGCGTTAACGTTCCAAAGCCACCTGCTTGTGTAGTACGAGACTTGAGATAACCGCATGCACTTGTAGATGTTAGTCCCTGTACCTCGCTTCCATAAGCATAATCCTGTGGACTACTACCAGTGAGAGACCAGCCTACTGTTCCCTGTGCAAAGCTCAGATTAATAGGTTCTTTTGGAAGATTCATGCTTAGAGTCCTTTGTTCACTCCGTTGTTGCCATAGACGCGAAACAATATCGCCACCGCCCATTATCAATCCCGTGGCTCCTAACAAACTCAACACCATTTCACGCCTTGAGAAACTTTGTTGTTTTCGTTGCTTTTGTATCTTAGGTATGCCTAGCAAGATTTGCCCTTTGCTTTGTTCCTGCTGTAGTCCTTCTTCAGGCATCGCTGGGTGTTCGATTGTAATAGGATGAGGAAACATTTTCATATCATTACGTGCCGTAAGAACACCGAAAGGAAGATTTTGTAGTTGTTCAGAAACGTTCTGCGCTACGTCTTTCGAGATAGAACCTATAGTTTGTAGTTGTTGCTTGACAATGCCCAGATTTACAGGTCGCTTCCGCTCGTCCATATCGAGCATTTGCAGGATGAGCGTTTTCAGTTCTTGAGGAAGCAACCATGTGTCTAGCGGCGCGAAGTGAAACGGAGTAGGCTCGTTGTCAACAGGATCGCTTCCTGTCAACAATTGATGCAGGATAGCACCAAGGCTGTATACGTCAGCCCGTATCGTCGTCTGCATTTTGCCATATTGTTCTGGTGCAGCATAGCCTGGAGAGCCGAAGGGAACAGTATCTTTTGCTTGTTCAGGTTTGAAGTGACGTGCGATGCCAAAATCAATCAGGTAGAGATGGCCTTGTGCCGTGAGCATTATGTTAGAGGGTTTCAGGTCACGGAAAATAATGATTGGTTGGCGAGTATGTAGATAGTCTAAAACAGTACAAAGTTGAATTCCAATAGTAAGTACTTCATCAAGGGGTAAACGAGGTGTTCTTTGTAGACGTGCCTCAAGCGTTTCACCTTCAATAAAATCCATCACCAGATACCAACGTCCCATTGTGGTAAAATGATCGTAGATACGAGGTAAGGCTGGATGTGTCAACCCAGCTAGTAGCATGGCTTCACGCCTAAATATCCCTGTCTTCGCCTCTACCTCTTGTGCACTCAGTCCTTCCTGGCTCATTTCCTTAATTGCCACAGTACGGTTGACAAACTGTATGTCCTCCGCCTTGTAAACAGTGCCGAAACCACCCACGCCTATCACGTCCGTAATGCGATAGCGTTCTTTTAAAAATTGTTGAGAAGATAGCATACGGCCTACTCCTTACGCTTGATTTTTTTCAAGGTGAATGCTTATCCTGCGAAATCCAGATTTTCTGGTTGGTCGGGAAATGATTTTGATAGGTCTGTAACGGGAACATCATTTGTGACTTCAGCAAACTGAATGTCACTTAACCAAACCTGCCCACTTCCTTCTAAAAGAATGCCGAATGCAATGTTTGTACTATCTTGCGGTACATTCAACACAATTTCGTAGTGTTGCCACTCAGTTGTACCTTTAATTGCTCTATTTTGCATATTGTCAAAAGAAAGGCTTGCACTCTTCTCCACACCATCAACACGCATCCATAGTCCAGCCCAACTCTCGACCTCTTCCGATTTGACATAGGCCGAATAACGTAGTCGTTTACCAAGATAGGTGCTTGCTTGAAACATTTGCATTAGAGTTCCAAAGCCCTCCGACTCTGGTCCTTTGGAGCGTAAGTAAGCACTCTTTTTGCTGTTAAATGTAACTTCAGCATCCACCCCCTGCTCGTAATTATTGGGACGGCTACCAGCCAGAAACCAGCTTTTCACAGATGTTTCTTCACGCTTTTTAGCAGGTTCCCCTTGTAACTTCTGCAGAACAGAAAATTGATGATCTTCCCATGAACCTTGCTCTAATGCCTCGCGTTCCATCTGACTCCATTGCTCACGTAGGGCAGTACTACGTTCAATGTCTTGAAACACAGCTTGTGATAACAGGTTCGCAGCATATGAAGCGGGAGTGCTGCCATCAAGGGCAGCACACAACTCCAACGCTTTGCGCACACGAGGACTTAGTGTGACATAGATACGAGATTGCGGGTTCATATTTTTGTCTTTCTATTTTTAGCACCTTTTTAGTTGCTATATAGCAACATAGTAGCATTACTTTTCACTATTTTCAATAGTGCATAAGAAAGAGGTACGGGTGGGCTAAGCAGCAAAAATTGCCGCTTAGATCACCCGTACCTCTTTTTTATACTGTGATAACGCTACTTATAGATCAGAAGGCCAGAAGTTGATAATCGAAACTTCCCAGCCGGGAAAAAGCTCTGGAATAGCTAGAATTAAGCATTATATCGTTTAGACTACCTTTGTCAATGTTGATTTGATGATTTTCATAGGGAATAGGCTTATGTTATCACTAGTAGTAGAATATTATAAAGAAGGACAACCTTCTGATCTCTATCCAGTGCCTTGTTCAGATGGCATAAAACAACACTTATTGGTGTTACTGTAATCAAAAGCACTCATTTATTGATAAGCGAGGATACTATCATGGCAAAAGTTTATGGCACTATTATTATTGGGTCGGGGCCGTCAGGGTATACCTCGGCGATTTATGCGGCACGCGCGAACCTGTCGGTACTGATGTTCCAGGGCTATCAGGTGGGTGGCCAGTTGATGACGACGAGCGAGGTTGAGAACTATCCAGGCTTTGAAGAGGGCATTCTTGGTCCTGAAATGATGGAGAAGTTTGAGCAGCAGGCGCGTCGCTTTGGGACAGAGATGATGGCGGAAGATGTCACAGCAGTTGATTTCAGCAAACGGCCCTTCACTGTGACAACCGATTCCGGTGACTATCAAGCAGAGTCAATTATCGTCTCAACAGGTGCCAGTGCAAAATGGCTGGGACTACCAAGTGAGAAACATCTGCAAGGGCGTGGCGTGACAGCTTGTGCGACCTGTGATGGTTTCTTCTTCAAGAAGAAAGATGTGATTGTTGTAGGTGGTGGCGATACCGCAATGGAAGAAGCAACATTCCTGACCCGCTATGTGAACCACGTAACACTTATTCATCGCCGTGATAGTTTCCGTGCAAGTAAGATCATGCAGGACCGTGTAAACAATAACCCGAAGATTAGCGTCCTGATGAATACAGAGGTTACTGAAGTAATTGGTGATGATGCTGTAACAGGCGTGCAGTTGCGTAACGTACAAACTGGCGAAGAGCATAAACTGCTAGTACAGGGCGTGTTTGTAGCAATTGGACATCAACCCAACACCTCTTTATTCAAAGGCATTCTTGATATGGACAGTGCAGGTTACATTCTTCCAAAAGAAAATACTATGACAAACATTCCTGGTGTCTTTGCGGCTGGTGACGTTACCGATCATCGCTATCGCCAGGCGATCACGGCGGCTGGAGATGGCTGTCGCGCTGCTATTGATATGGAGCGTTGGCTAGAGGATACGCAAGGTGAGATTGTTGGCGTAGAAAACTGGAACTAGCCCTTAACAAGTAACAAAAAACGAGAAGACTTTAACAGTCTTCTCGTTTTTTGTTACTTGGTTAACGACTTAATCTGAAGTTAATATACTCTATAGTACTTTTTATGTAATGTTAGTATTCATATTCTCACGTCGTCAACACAAATGGCGAGTATATTACTATACTCATCTATTATTATGTTAGTGAGGTATCTGTGCTTTCATTCAACAAAAAAGAGGGAACTGATCCACGTCGGACTCTAAATCGTGTCAGACTGATAGGAGTAGATGAACAGGTTAAGGAGCAAGGAAATGCTCACGTAATACAATCCATCGAATATGCTCAGCAGGAGACGCCTCTCCCGGCTGAGATACCATCCACACCACAGACACCATCTCCACGCCCTTGGCACTCTTTATTTAGCTCGCCTATTGCTCAAGGAACACTCGGAATACTTATTGGCATTGGTCTCTTAGTAGCTGTTGCGCATTTTGTGGATATTCCCACAACGCTGCGCATTATTCAACATAACCTTACAACACCACAAGGCATTCTTTTCGCGCTGCTAGCAAGTGTCACATTCGTCACAGCATTCTGTTTCCGAGCGATGCGCTGGAAATTCTTTTTGAATCCAGTACGTAAGGTTGGAGCAATCAAGATTATTCAACTCTTCTTAATTGGTGTATTTTTAAATTTCGTTTTGCCTATTCGCGCGGGTGAACTTGCTAAAAGTCTTGTGCTAAAACGTATTTCGCGTATTCCACTCAATCAATCACTACCCACCATTGCAATGGATAAAGCAATGGACCTATTGCCCGCACTTTTTCTTGTCGCGCTTATCCCATTTCTGGGTATACAGATGGACAAGATAGTCTGGTCTATTTTGGGACTAGCCAATGCAGGTCTTGTTGGCTTGATACTATTTGTTGTACTAGCGGGCTGGAAACGTTCGGTTGCTATTCGCCTCCTACAGCTCATAACGAAGGTTCTGCCGGGTTTTATGAAGAAAAAGGTTGAAGCGTTTGTTATTGGGTTCGTGGATACACTGCTTTTAAGTGCGAAACAACCAAGAACGCTCATCGCAGCAATACTCCTCACAGGTATCGCTGTTCTTTTCGATGGCTTGTACAACTTCTTCGCATTCTGGGCTATTGGACATCCTATTAGCATTCCCGAAGCTATATTTGGCTATATGCTCTTCAATTTGTTTTATATTCTGCCTAATCCACCAGGACAAATGGGAAGCAACGAGGTTGTAGCACTGGTCATCTTTAGCGGCATATTGCATATCCCACCAGAAAGTGTTACGGCAATGGTTGTACTCTTTCATCCGTGGTCAGGTCTGCTGATGTGCGGAATGGGTATGGGTTGTCTTAGTGCGTTAGGGGTTTCGTTTTCTAGCGCAATGAAGGTACAAACGGAAGGCGAACAAGCGTTCACGCCTTCTAAAATATAGAAGAATATCTATATATTTGTGATGAGTAGAGCATACGTGGATGCTCAAAGAGG
>CAZZVE010000247.1:0-6911 GCA_964657325.1 uncultured Ktedonobacterales bacterium | reverse complement strand
GTAATTTTTTACTTTTCTCTTTCACGAATACAGTAAAAAAACAGAGCTTCTTGACAATATTGATGGTCTATTCGTATACTCAATGCAGATAAGAAACTCTACATTGTATATATCGGACAACATACATGATCATTTCTAGTATAACAAATTCTCGTATCAAATACATACGCAGCCTTACTCATCGTCAAGAGCGAGAACAGACGCGCCTCTTTTTTATTGAGGGTATTCGCATCGTCGCCGAAGCAATTCAGCTCCATGCAGAGATAGACACGCTTGTCTATGCGCCCACGTTACTGAAAAGTCAATTTGGCATGGAGTTGGTGCGTCAGCAAGAACAAGAAGGCATTACTTGTCTTGAAGTCTCTACTGATGTTTTCAAAAGTTTATCTACAAAAGATGGTCCTCAAGGACTGGGTGCAGTGGTAGGTCAAAGATGGGAGCAGTTAGACTCGATACAGGGAGACGAGGGATTATGCTGGGTAGCCCTTAATGCAGCACAAGACCCTGGAAACATCGGGACGATTTTGCGTACAAGTGATGCGGTCGGTTGTGCTGGCTTGCTCCTACTCGGTCAATGCGCCGATCCTTACGACTCTGGTGCACTACGAGCGAGTATGGGTGCTATTTTCTCACAACGCCTCATCAAGGCAAGTTTTGCTGAATTTGTTCAATGGAAACACGAGCATACACTTACAGTAGTGGGTACTTCTGATAAAGGTTCTGTTCACTATCGTACGGCAACCTATCAAGGTCCACTTGTGTTGCTCATGGGCAGTGAGCGCGAAGGTTTATCATCAGAACAACAAGCAATATGTGACACGATGGTACACATTCCAATGGTTGGACGTAGCGACTCACTCAATCTAGCGGTAGCAACAGGCGTTGTCCTGTACGAAATCTTTAATCAGAAGTCAAGACCGTAGGGACCGATGTATCGCGTCCTTGTCTGCGACTGAAGAGGCCAAAAGGACGCGATACATCAGTCCCTACAGTGCTTCCACGTTAACGAGATTCGTGTAGAAGGTACTACCACCTGCGAAATCGGCGAGTCGGTCGGAGGTAGTCCAGTTGACATTGTGCTGATCAGGACTATGCTGAGGCCACCAGACAGTAGTAGTGGCAAGCATACCAGGGCATACGTCTTCGGTCACATTGGCGACGAGCTGACACGAGCCACGTTCGTTACTAATACGTACTCGTTGTCCACTCCGAATATTGCGAATTTCGGCATCATGTGGGTGAATACGCAGAGTTGGTGCGTGCTCTTTTGTCTTCATCGTATCAAGATTTGCAAAAGTTGAGCTAATAAAATGATGTGCAGCCGGACATAGGAGTGGTAACGCTTCATCTGGAGATTGCGCGTCGAATGGCTCATTCCTTGCGTAACGTGCCTTTCTTGGTTTCCTCGTCTCTACTTCTGGCACCCAATCAGGAACAGGATCGTAGCCCTTTGTAGCGGCTTGCACAGAATACATCTCAACTTTACCAGAAGGTGTACGAAAGACACCGTTTGCGAAAGGAATCTGTTCCTCTTCTGGAATGTTAAAGGGAACGGTACCCTCTGCTTGCAAGCGTTCGAGTGTCAAACCTTTTGCAAATGGATTGGTCGCGGCAGTTGCCTCAAGAACTTCACGTATGACCGTCTCAGCGTCGTCGTGCAACCAAGGTTCATCAAAACCAAACGCAGTGGCTAACGCACGCATGACATCCCAGTTGCTACGCGCTTCGCCAAGTGGTGCGATTGCCCGTGCATTATATTGAAGCGAGAGATGACCGTAAGGTTTGTGAAGATCAACCTGTTCTAACTGACTGGTTGCTGGAAGTACGATGTCTGCATAACGAGCGGTATCGGTTAAGAATAACTCATGTACAACGGTAAACAGGTCATCGCGTTGCATGCCCTCAACGACCTTACTCGCGTTAGGCGTCGATGCAACCGGATTTGCATTGTAGACATAAAGCGAGTACACGGGTGGCTTAGCCTCTCCCATTAAGATTGCGCCCAATCTATTCATGTTTAGGATGCGTGGTGCAGGTGGACATGTTGCTTCGGAGTCGCGTTCAATGACTGCATTATTCCACTTGAACCAATCACTTGTACTATACATGAGTCCACCACCGAGGATACCATATTGCCCTACTACGGCGGGTAGACAAACCAGTGTTCGCACAGTTTGTCCACCATTCGTATGGCGATTGATACCATCGCTGATACGTAGCAAAGCGGGCGTTGTCGTCGCATAGCTTCTGGCAAGCTCAACGATGGTTTCAACGGCTAAACCTGTGATGTCTGCGGCACGTTCGGGGGGCATTTCATAAACACGTTCTAATAAGTCTTCCCAACCAATGGTATGTTCCGCAAGCCATTCACGATTGTGCAGCTCTTCATGAACTATGACATACATCATTGCTAGCGCAAGCGCGGCATCACTTCCAGGAAGTGGCTGAATATGTTGATCAGCGGAACGGGCTGTCAGAGTACGAATAGGATCAATCACTATAACACGTGTTCCTGCATGCTGCGCTTTACGTAAGTATGGCATAACATGTGGAGCTGTGCTCGCCGGATTGCTACCCCAGATAAGAATAAGCTTACTCTTCGGCAGCATTTCGGGAGAGGACGCGAAACTACCACCGATAGTTAACCTAACCGCTTCTTCAGCCGCATGCCCACAAATAGCACGTTCTAACTGACATGCTCCAAGACGATTCCAAAGACGTGCGTCAGTAACCTCGCCTTGCACAAGGCCCATAGTGCCCGCATAACTATAGGGTAGGATACACTGCGCTCCATGTTGCGTGATGATATCGGTCCAGCGCATTGCTATTTCCGCAATCGCATCGTCCCAGGAGATACGCTCGAATTCACCACTTCCCTTAGGACCAACACGCCGCATTGGATATAAAAGACGTTCAGGGTGATAGACACGTTCCAGGTAACGATTGACTTTGACACATAACCAGCCTTGCGTGACAGGATGATCTGCACGGCCACGTACACGAACAGCTTTTCCGTGTTCATCAACGAGTGTCTCTAACGCACATGTGTCAGGACAATCGTGCGGACACGCTCCATGCACAACGCGCAGATTTTGACGCTCTTCTTTTCGTGCAGATACATCTAAAGACATACTATATTTCCTTTTGTGTTTATTCCCATACACCTGTTCCCGTAACCCACTCAAGGATTGACTCGGACATGTGCGAGACATTCGACTGGCGTTGCGAGCACCGTGGGAGGCTATGCAGAATCATTGAGCCATATTCTTTTGAGGTGATACGCCGATCAAACAATACGATAGCGTTACGTTTCTCATCATTCCATGCCAACTTATTGAGCGTACGGCGCATACGAAGAGCAGCGACTGGTACGGTCAATTGATGTAACTGATCTGAGTAATGTTCCGCACGTGCCGCGATAGGTGGATCATTCAAGACTGGCATAGGGAGTCGGGTGACGACAATACATGTCGGGGAATGTTGCATGTCTTCCAAGCCATCCCAAAAGTTGTTTGTGCCAAGCAAGACAACATGCTCCTGGCTCTGAAACACTTGCCAGAGTTGACGTGCAGAACCATCCATGCCTTGACCCAAGACGAGGATACCGCGAGACTCAAGAACCTGCTTGATGGCTGAATACGAACTACGTAATGCGGCATGTGACGTAAACAGTACAACGGTTTGTCCTTTGAGTGCCGTGACAAGCTGTGTCAATGCCTCCTCCAAGTGACGCTGATATTGCGGCTGATTTGGCTCAGGTACATCATTTGGTAGATACAACAGCGTTTGTTCATGGTGTTCGGTGACAACAGAAAATGCAGGACACGTCTCATTTTCCAATCCAAAGCGTCCTCGGTAGTAAGAGAAAGAGTTATCGACAGACAACGAAGACCCTACAAAGATGGTACTAGAATGCTCTCGCAGAAGTAAGCGGCGCAATAGTGCTGAAGTCTGAACGAGTTGCGAGTAGAGTACCGGCGTTCCTTCGTTCTCGTCTCCTTGCTTACTAGTAACAAATGGAGGTGGTGTTGGAGGCATTCGTAGCCAGTATACCGTATCGCTCTCATTTAGAGACATCGCTTGCTGTCCGAGCTTTTTCTGGTCGAGTAATTGTTGCGCGGCTGCCACTAGTTCTGCCGCTACTGAACTATCTTCACCACTGCCAACATCAAGGTGCCGCCGACTCCGTTGCGTCGTCAGAATCGTTTTTTCTGCCTCGTGCGCGATATCAATAACAGCTTGCAAGCGGCTCACAGCTTGTTGCCAAGTTCGCTCGACATCTCCCCACGCACTTAACGCACGTATCTGTCCTGTTAGACGTAAAGGAACATCAGTGCGTTCGTTGTTACGGGAATTGTGGCTTCCTTGAGTCCGTCCAGAACTATCACTCTTCCCCTTATCGCGTCCATTTCCATTGCTACCTTGCTGAATAAATTCTTCCAATAAGCGGTGATAGCTCGCAAATAACTTTTCAACGGCCGTACGCGCCTGACGCAGTGCTTGAAACCACGTAAGCATCCGTGCATCAAGTTCTACCTTTGGGATGGTCGGCGTTGTGGAAAGTCCGCCTGGACCGCGTTCACGTAGCGATGGTGCTGCAAGGGCAAGCAATCCTTGATAGCGGTTTTCAGGCAGTTCTGTACCGATGGTGTTGAGCAATGCTAGCATGCGGCCTTGATCGAGGTCAGCACTACTCCAACGCGCATTTTCCTCTTCCAGCATGTCGGCGTCAAGAATCAGACGATAGTTGATAGAAGTCAGCAGTGAATGGGAACTAGAGAGGTCATCAAACAAACCTGTATGTGTGGTGACAACGATTTGCGCTGCCTGTACACGCTCTTCCGCACGACTGACAAAACAATAGCCTTTTTTGTGATAGGTACAGCGTTCGTACATCGTACCAGAACGCTTATCACCCGATGCGATACGCTCTACACCAGAGGAGATACGTTCCCATGCTGTATTTTCCTGTTGAATCAGCGTGAGTTCACCACGTTCACCAGTAAGCGTTTGTTGTGCCCAAAGGCCCACTTTTGCGAGTCCACGCGCTTGCTCTGCCGTCAATTCACCGCTTGTTCGTCGCAGAGCGGCACCAAACCAGCGATGTGGGCAGAGATAGCCACCACGCTCAGCCCAATATGCCACGGGCACGGGCTGTGCTAGATGTGCTTGCAAGCGTGGCAGAACCGTTTCAAGCAGGCGACGCGCACTTTGCGGATTGCTACACGCAATGACAAGTCGTCGAAGTTGCTCATCCTCTTTTACAGGCTCAGAGAGCCATTCTAAAGCAGGTAAGAGAGCCGATGTATAGTCGTTGCCACCAACGGTGACTTCTATTATAAGCGGTGTATATTGCTCGAACGCGTCACGTACCGCCGCTCGCGCCGTTTGATAGCCCGTCGGCTCTACTTGTTTGGCAGGTGCTTCTTGCTCTGGAATACTCTCTGCCTGTATCTGAACCCGCTCGACATTTTGAACAGGAAGTGCGGATTGTGTCACGTTCTCGTCGTTGCCGCGCGCGATTGCAAACGAGAGTATACGTGGGTCCATACCTAACTGCGATGCGAAACGGTCGCCAAGGCTACCACGTATAGCCTGTGTGCCCTCTTGCTCCTGGCGACTCCGTAGTTCCTGTCGAAAAAAATTGAGTAGAGGCCATGAACGAGGTGCATCCAGATTAGCTAGGTCTCTGAGCAGAGTCAAGTCGATTGTTTGTAGACGCTGATGAAGTGCTAGAAACACGTCCATCGCCAGCACAGTATCTACCATCGCACGATGCCGACCAACGGGAACAGCTATACCAAGTGCATCAGCAACCTGTCCTAGATTGTAGCTTTTCAGTGATGGCAGGAGGACAGAGGCGAGTTCAAAGGTGTCAATCAGGGGATTTGTGCGTGCCAGACCGCGCTTGCGCAAAAAGCCTGCATCAAACGGGATACTGTGACCGACGATTGGCAAGTCACCGAGAAAGTTTTGCAGTTTAGGAGAGATGGTTTCAAAGAGTGGCGCGCTTGTGAGAAGACTGGCGGTGATACTTGTGAGACGCTGCACACGATAAGGGATGGAGCGACCAGGGGCGACAAATGACTCGAAGGTGTCGATAACCTCGTTGCCTTGAAACTTGATCGCGGCAACCTCAAGAATCGTGTCTTGCTCAACGTGTAGGCCCGTTGTTTCTAAATCGAGGGCGACACGGACAGGTGGCTTTTTCGCCATTATGCGTTCCTTCTACATCTCTTTCAACTACTCCAACGTACTGCATTTTATTGTTGCGGGGATGAGGGCCATGTTTCGAGTAGGATACGGGCAAGTGCAGCCGCACGCCCACGATGGCTGATACGGTGTTTCAATTCGGGCTGCATTTCCGCCATCGTCTTGCCATATTCTGGTACAAGAAAGAGTGGGTCATAACCAAAGCCATGCTCACCACGCGGAGCATCGGCGATGATGCCCTCAACGGTGCCTTCTACACTGCGATGAACTTTTGATGGTTCCGCGATTGTGATTACGCAGCGAAAACGTGCCGTACGTTGTGCGATAGAAAGTCCTTGAAGCCGTTCGAGAATTACACGGAAACGTTCGGCATATGAGACATTCGGTCCGAGAAAACGTGCTGAATAGATACCGGGTTGACCGCCGAGCGCGTCAATTTCGATGCCGGAGTCGTCGGCGAGTACGAGCATGCCCGAAGCATGGGCATAGGCAAGAGCTTTGAGTTCCGCGTTCTGCTGAAAGGTAGTTCCCGTTTCTTCGACATCCATATCGAGGGAAATGTCTGAAAGTGAAAGGAGTTGGAAGGGTAGGTCAGCAAATATGGCACGATACTCTTCGATCTTATGACGATTCGTCGTAGCCAATAACAGGGAACGCATGTAAATAGGTCTCCAAACTAGACAGAAGGCGAACATTTA
>CAZZVE010000246.1:0-6923 GCA_964657325.1 uncultured Ktedonobacterales bacterium | reverse complement strand
GGCAAAGCCACCCCATAATGGTCAGTATGGGAGTGACAGGGCTTGCCCCTGTCATACTGCCCACGGTTCAGCATGTGATTATAAACCCAACACTTCTTATCCTGATGCGTATGTGCGCAAAGAATTGCTGCCCCTACCGTCTTCATATCTTCCCACAAATTAGTGATGCACGAAAAAGTAGATGGTCAACACTACGCCTGTTACAATAACGAAGAGACGCACCCACCTTGGCTCAATTTTGCGCGCATAATACGCTCCACCATAGCCACCAATGATAGCTCCGACAATCATCACAAGTGCTTGCAGCCACAGAACTCTACCCGCAATAACAAAAGTTACAACACCAGCCCCATTGATAGCTGATGTCAGGACAGCCTTGACCGCGTTCATTTTGTTGATATTTTCCATACCCATGAAGGCCAGTGCCGCCAACATCAGAATACCAATTCCCCCTCCGAAATACCCTCCGTAAATGGCGATCACGAACTGCACGCAAGCAATGACGATTAGCGTTACCGTAGAAATGCGAGTCGTCTTTTCAAGAGTACGCATACGTAAACGCGCGGTAATATATGGACTTAGGGCGAAAAGAAGTGTTGCTCCCAACAACAAGTAGGGAATTAGGCCGACAAAAGTTGATTCAGGCGTGCGTAACAAAAGAATAGCTCCAAGCACACCACCAATCAGGCTTGTGCCAAGCAGGAGGGCAAGTAAGCCACGACGTTGATCCACTAAATCGCGTCGATATGCTCCCACACTTGCTACTGAACCAGGCCAGAGTGCCACTGTGCTCGTCGCATTTGCAGTAATAGAGCCGACACCCGTAAAGATTAACGCCGGAAACGTAAAGAAGCTGCCACCACCCGCTACCGCATTAAGTGTTCCACCTAGAATGGCAGCGATGAATAACAACAGCCCTTGCAGAAATGTCATGCTCTAGTTCCTTTTAATGTAACCCCTACTAGTTTGTCACTCTGACCAGGGCACCCGCAAGGGGATGCCCCTCCCATACACGAGCGGGTTTGAGGTGACATACCATATGGGAGGGGCATCCCCTTGCGGGTGCCCTAGCTCTGCTACACGCCATTATGTTCCTGTTGTCTTCCAGTATAGCACGTAGACTATTCTTTGCATGGTAAACACCTTTGCTAAATTCTTGCTTGACTTTTCGCAAAGCGTCATGTATAGTCGGGAGTAAGAAAAATAGACAGGCAACGACTGGAAACATATTGCGTTGTTGTGCCAAAACTACAGAGAGCGATGCATTGCTGCAAGCATCGTGTTTGGTCCCTCTCAATGACATTCCTGAGCCAAACAGCGAATATTTCTTATTTAGAAGAAGTTAGTAACTGCTTTTCGGGTCACGCCCGTTAGCGTGTGACGGTTTTCTCCATAGCAGGGGTAGAACCGATTGAGGTCTCTTGCTCTATGCAAGAGATAAATGGTGGTGGTACCACGACAGGCATAATACTATTACGCCCTCGTCCTCCAAAGAGAGGATGAGGGCTTTTTTTGTTCAATTGCGCCCCTACAGGTATTCAAATTCATTGTAAAGAAAGGGAATGTTTCACATGAAACGTATACTCACAAAAGAGGTACAGGCGCATGTTGGCGAACGTGTCCTTGTACAGGGCTGGTTACATTCGCTGCGGCAACTTGGTGGTGTGAATTTTCTTGTTGTGCGTGATGGCTGGGGTCTACTTCAATGCGTGACTGAACATGAGGAAGAGATTGCGGCACTCCGAGAAGTCGGAGTCGAGAGCGTGATAACGGTTGAAGGAACCGTTGTCAGTGAGGCTCAGGCACCTGGAGGCGTCGAACTCCATGATCTGCGTGTTGAAGTCCTTACTCCTGTAACAGAGGTTCCACCGATAGCACTCAACAAGCGTAAGCTGAATGCTCACGTCAGCACGTTGCTCGACTCTGCTGTTGTCACAAATCGTCATCCTGCACGACGTGCTATTCTACGTTTGAGTGCTGGTGCAATGGCTGGCTTTCGTAGTGTGTTGACGGCACGAGACTTTACCGAAATACAGACGCCAAAGATTGTTGCCTCGGCAACGGAGAGCGGTGCCAACGTTTACAAACTGGGTTACTTTGGACGGAGTGCCTATCTTGCGCAAAGTCCACAGTTTTATAAGCAGATTATGGTGGGCGTCTTCGAGCGTGTGTTTGAGGTTGGTCCAGTCTTTCGCGCGGAACCACACGACACCACGCGTCATCTCAACGAATATGTGAGCCTCGACGCCGAATTTGGCTTCATCGAAAATCATTTTACTGTGATGGCACTGTTACGTGATGTGCTTGCTGGTATCCTGACAAACTTCAACGAACACTATCCGGCAGAGTTAGCACTGCTCAATGTGCAGATGCCAGAGGTGCCGCAGGAGATACCGCACATTCACTTCTCGGATGCGCAAGAGTTAATCTTTACATTACACAAAACGGATGTGCGAGGCGAACCAGACCTCTCACCACAGGACGAGCGTTGGTTAGGTGAATGGGCAAGACAAGAGTTTGGCAGCGACTTCTTGTTTGTCACGGGCTATCCGAGTAGCAAACGTCCATTCTATACCTATCCTGACCCGGAGAGACCTGCGTTTACCAACTCATTTGACCTGCTCTTCCGAGGAACGGAACTGGTCACAGGCGGGCAACGCCTGCACCGCTATGGCGACTATCTCATAGCATTGGAGAAAGCGGGATTACCACTAGAGCCGTTCACGTCCTACCTTGATGCGTTTAAATATGGCATGCCACCACACGGTGGTTTCGCTATCGGCCTGGAACGCCTGCTTATGCAATTAACAGGCGTTTCAAACATTAAATTGGCGGCAACCTTTCCGAGGGACATCAATCGCCTAGAACCATAGATGGGCAAGGTGATATGTGGCATGACAGGGGCAAGCCCTCATAGCCGTTAACGCAAGGAATCGATGAAGACACCAGGGCACCCGCAAGGGGCATCCCCTTGCGGGTGCCCTAGCCCTACCGGAAACATCTTTTTACCCTTACGTTAACGCTTATGGGGCAAGCCCTGTCATGTTCATGTTCATGTTCACGAGATTTTGCGACTACCCATTGTTGTTTCTCTGTGTATCTTGTTCTATGATATATATGAGGGTATTGAAAGACTAGTACACAGACAGAGACGAGAACACATGGCTACCATTCAACAAGAACTTCGCACAACACTTCCAGCGGGGCCGACGCCGCTTCCCGTGATTGGGAATGCACTTTCGTTTCGGACGGACCCGCTTGCGTTTTTTCAACAGTTACAACGTACCTATGGCAACATGGCAACGGTCTATTTGGGACGCGTGCCGATTGTGCTGCTGTTCCAACCTGAACATGTGCGCTATCTCTTGATAGAGCATCCTCGTATGTTTACAAACCGTGAGTTTACACAGGGTAGCGGTGGCGGTGCTGAAGGTATTCTCGATGAGGGACTTCTGACGATTGATGGTGAGGCGCACCGCCAGCAGCGTCGTGCTGTGCAACCCGCCTTCCACAAAAAGCGCGTCGAGGGCTATGCGGACTCGATGGTACAGTTCTCGCAAGAGCTACTCAAAACGTGGCATGCTGGCGATGTTGTAAATGTGTCACGTGCGATGCAAGAACTTACACTTCGCATCGTGGGTCAGTGCCTCTTCAATATCGACCTGAGTAGCCAACTTGCCGACCTCAGTGTCGCGTTTGACGGTGTTATCGGTACGCAACCGGGGATACTTGAGACCTTGCTGAATATTCGGATCGATCAGCCGTTTACCTCTTATGGTAGACGCTTGGCTGCAATTCGCCGCCTTGATGCACTTATCTATACGCTCATAGCACAGCGTAGAGGTGATGACCATGATCGAGGCGATGTGCTTTCGATGCTGCTTACAGCACCCGATGGACGAGACGCCGAACATGCCGAAGTTCCATTGAGCGACAAGCAGATACACGATCACATCATGACCTTTATCGCCGCTGGACACGAGACAACCGCGAACGCCTTGACGTGGACATTTTATCTGCTCTCGGAGCATCCAGAGGTACGCGAAAAGTTGCTCGGCGAGATGCGTACTGTGCTCAGTGGTCGCACTCCGACAATGGAGGATATGGCGAATATGCCGTACCTCGATTGGGTACTAAACGAGTCGATGCGTCTCTATCCGCCCGCATGGATACAGGGACGACACGCTACCGAGGAATTTGAACTGGATGGTACACGCTTTCCCGCAGGTACTTTATTCCTGCTCAGTCAATGGGTCACGCATCGCATACCAGAGCTTTGGGGCGATCCCGACGTGTTTCGACCAGAACGATGGGACCCTGAGAGCGGACAAAAGATACAGCAAGGTTCATACTTCCCCTTTGGTGCGGGACCACGTATCTGTATCGGTATGCCCTTTGCACAGCTTGAGGCCAAGCTAATTCTGACAACGATCTTGCAGAAATACACACCGCGCACGACGCCAGGATATCGTGCCGAGATCAGCCCACTGATTACGCTACGTCCAAAAGAGAACCTGCGTATGACGTTGCTGCCAACCTCAGCGGATGCCGCGTCTGGCCCATCGTGGGAAAACGTTTTGCGTGTTCCTTATGCATCGCAAAATGAAGCCGTCAATCGACAAGGCTGTCGTAATGCGTTTGGCCCCATCTTTGATTTGTTGAAATTGTAGGAAATATTAAAAATGAGGTGGGAAAATGCACGATACATTTTCCCACCTCATTTTTATTTAGGATGAAGTACGAGCGTTGCGCATACGCAACCAAATATCGAAGATAATGACAATGGTCAATGCTATAGCGGGTATTGCAATACGTAGCCACGGCAATGAGGTGATAGCCGTTGAATTTTGGCGCAGGTCGTCGAGAATCATATTCGCACCTGTCCAGGCTAGCACAAGGGCTGCAACATCCAAAAGCAATGTCAGGCGTCCCACAACTTCCGCGATGAGGGCACTGCCGAACAGGAGAATCGCGACACTGATAAGTAGACCGACAACTAAGAGTGGAATGTTACCGTTTGCTAGCGCACCAACGGCAAGAATATTATCCAGGCTCATCGTTACATCAGCAACGAGGATGGTGAGCATCGCGGCAACAAGTCCTTGTTGCACATGTTGTGTTGCATTTGATGCTTCCTGCCCCACTTTTTCAGAAGCGTTACTTTTGCGGTCGGCGAGGAGGCGTATCGCGATAATCAGTAACACCACGGCACCAGCAGTTTGTAGCCACGGCAAGTTGAGTAATATCGTCGAAAGGAGCGAAAAGACGATGCGCAGAAGAATAGCGGCGGCACCACCAACGAGAATGGCGAGCCAGCGCTGACGGCGCGGCAAGCCGGCCGCGGCAACACCAATAACAAGTGCATTGTCGCCGCTTAGTAGCAGGTCAACCAGAATAATGCTTCCAACAGCACCTAAAAGAACAAGCACAGCCTACAGACTCCTTTTTATAGCATACCCCTATCTTATACTATACGCAGCTTTTCGCGCGATATCAAATCTTGAATACATGTTGACAAACGCATGTGGGAATGTCGGTAGGGCATCAATTCATTGCGCCCATAGGCGTCGAGTCAAGGATTGTAGAGCTTAATATGAAGCAGAAACAGGGCGTCGAGAGACATGACAGGGGCAAGCCCTGTCACTACTATACTAACCAAAATGGCGTGGCAAAGCCACGCAAAACCGTCTATAGTAGTGACAGGGCTTGCCCCTGTCATGTCTCTCGCGGCAACGTATCCCCCTCTTCGCCCATCTTTGGACGCAATGAATTGTTGCCCCTACCGACAGTCAGGCGGTTCGCAAAGAGTGTCGCACTAATAGCCATTAATAATAGCACAAGTACGACGGTGAAGGCACGTTGAATACCAAAGTTGTCGGCGGCCCAACCGAGGACAAAAGGCGCGAGAAAGATGGCAATACCTCCGCCAAGCGAGACGCGTGCACTCGCAGCATCCACTAGTTGCGGTGCTGTACTCGTGGCGACTGAGAGTGCGAACGGGAAGAGATTCGCCACGCCTAAACCAGCGATAAAGAGACCAAGAATATTGAACGCAATAAAGGGACCAGAGGGTGATAACCAGTAGAGCGGAAAGCCAATACACGTAATGCCAAGCGCGATAAGCAAAAGCGTGGACCCGCGCATTATTCGCGTCAAACGACTTCCGATAAAGCGACTAATGACCTCAGCTATAAAGAAAATGGTCAACGTAAGTGTCGCGTTCCTGCTACTCAAGCCAACACTACTATGCAGAAAATCAGCACTCCACACAACAATGCACCATTCAGTTGCGACACAGCATACAAGCACGATCCAGTAGGTCCAGAATGCCAGAGGCAACGAGGCTCGTCTTCCACTCTTTTCTTTAAGAGTTGTCGTATGAAGTGTATGTCGTTCTTGTGGTATTGAGACGTGCCAATAGAGAAACGCAAGGAGTATAAACACGCCTACCATACTATAAAGTGCGCCGCGCCAGCCAAGTGCCACAAGTTGAAACAGTCCAACAAGAGCAGGAGCAAGACCGGCACCAATACTGGCGATAACATTAGCTTCAGTAAGCGCAATGGCGCGTTGTTCCTGATATTTGTCGGCAAGCGTTGCCTGTATCATGATTAATAAGAGGGACCCAAATACGCCCATAATAAACGCGCTAGCAATGGTGAGGACTACCGCAATACCCGACGTGAGACAGACTGTTCCCACCGCCATACCGATACCACCAAGCCAGAAGGTCGCGCGGTGCCCTATTCTCTGAGCGACTCCATCGCCAAAGCTACCCACGAGAATCATACCTAGCGCAAATGCACTCACGTGTAAACTACCGACAACATAGCTTAAGTGCAATTCTGAACGCAAAAAAGGCATCAATGGCCCTAACGCAGCCTGTAAATAGGCAAAATAGCCCAGCATCAAATAAGCTAGCC
>CAZZVE010000245.1:0-6946 GCA_964657325.1 uncultured Ktedonobacterales bacterium | reverse complement strand
TCCTCCTCGCAGCAGTCTATCACATCCGCTCCCTAAGTGGGACTGTAGTACTAAGGGGTTCCCGTTAATTATGATTCCTGGCGTTTCTTATCCAAGTGTTCCTTTAGAGGTGTGATGTTCTCTTTACTTGCTTCTTCTGGCGTTTGTGTTGTTTGCGATCCTTGCACGTTTTGTTCCAAGTAGTAGCTCACGATAAGGGCAACACCAACACCAAGCGGAATGAGACCGGGGAGGAGCCACGGGCCGAGATGGAAGGGTGCCGTGATTATTGCAGGCAAGAAAAAGCCAACTGGATAGAGTCCTACTGTAAGTGCCAGACCTACCATCGCAATAATCAGCCCTGCCCGCAACATGCGCCGACTCCGTATCAAGCGTCGTGGGTCTTCGTTGCGTTGCCTCACAGCAGGATCAATTCCTTGCGTGATAAGAGCCATACGCTCTTTGTGGTGCAGATAGCGTAACAAGATGATAAAGCCAAAGAAAATAGCCAGAGCCATAAGCCATCCGAGCAGAACAAGGAATGCATTTGAGAACATAATAATACCTCTCCATGTTATGATACGTATGTATGGTATGATACATAAAACAAGAATGGTGTTTCACTAAATGAAACATTTTGAGTCTAGTAGTCCTCTAAGAGAACGTATGAGTGAATATCAGTTGCACCCACTACAGAGCATAGGGATGTCCCTTTCACATAACACGCCTGCGACAGCCAATTCGACAGAGCAAGATGATGCGAAACTTGTTGCTGCAAGCAAAAGTGGAGATCAGGACGCTTTTGCCTTGCTTGTCCAGCGTCATCAGCATCGTGTATTCAACCTCGTCTACCGCATGTTACAACAATATGACGAGGCGAATGAAGTGACACAAGAAACATTTCTTGCGGCGTGGCAAGGTTTGCCATCATTTCGTGGCGATGCTCGTTTTTCTACCTGGCTCTATCGTATTGCTTATAATTGTTGCTTGAAACAAGTGGAGCAACGTAAACGTGATAAAGCTTTACAAACCGCGATACAGGCTGAACAACATTTAGAGGATGCAGGTAGTGAAACTCGTGTAGACAACGAAATCGACGCTCATGATCGGCAGACACTTGTACGAGAGCAGCTTTCGGCCCTTCCCACAAAATATCGTCTTGTTTTAGTGTTGCGGCATCTACAAGAGAAGACATACGAGGAAATGGCGGAAATTTTAACAATGCCCATCGGCACTATTAAGACACATTTGTTTCGCGCGCGCAACCTGCTCAAAGAACGGCTACAAGCGTTCGAGCTAGAACAGAATACACCATCGGGAGGCCATTAATGCGATGTTCGCAAGCTACTCAACAGTTGCAACTCTATATCGACCATCAACTTGCATGGGAGAAGATACACGCACTCGAGACGCATCTCGCTTCCTGCGCTGATTGTACAAAAGAGCTAGTTGTGCTTGAAGAGATTGCAGCTGCTTTAGAAAGTACTCGGCCTGTTGCTGAACCAGCCAACCTTACGAGCAATATTATGCAACTTGTGGCACGTGATGTGCATCAACGGGAACGTGAGAGGGCCGTTGCACGTGACATTTACATTCCATTGCGTCCGTCTCTGAAGGAAATCATAGCTGCAATTGTTTTGGCAACGGTGACTATGCTTGGCATTCTGCTTGGGCAGCCAGCATTACGGACAAGCTTACCATTTGCCAGTGCGTTGAACCATTTCTCGCAATTCGCCGTTTCGACGATACAACTTATGGCAAGTACGAATAGTGGCACACTAGATGCGGCATTCTGGGTAGTTGGCACACTACTTGGTGTTTGTATTACGCTGGCATTAGCTGGCGACGAGATGCGCGGCGAATGGTTCAAAGCCATTAGCCACAGGTTACCAGTGTGGTAAGGTATGGAGATTGTCAAGCACCGTCGCCCCGTTGAAACGCTCTATGGCTTCTATCTGCTGAGCCATCCCATTCCAGTGCTCTTCCATACTCTTGCTGTTGCTGTCTTTGCACTTGTTGCCGCATGGCCTTCTTTCAATTGGAGTGTTATCGCGCTTGTTGTTGCCGCACATGTTGCTATGCAACTCTCCATCGCTGTTCTCAACGACTATTGTGACCGTCGCCTTGATACGCTTGGCAAGAAGCAGAAGCCAATTCCATTGGGTCTGGTGCGTCCACGAGAAGCACTTGTGTTCGGACTACTCATGATTGTTGTCATGATCCTGCTCTTACTGCCCCTTTCCCCACTCGCATTGCTTGTTTCGTGCCTCTACCTTGTGCTTGGACAGAGCTACAACCTGGGACTCAAATCAACCCCCCTAAGCGGCATTGTCTTCGCGCTAGCGATTCCGCTCATTCCCTTGTATGCATTTCTCGGTGTTGGTCATGTCCTACCTGTAATTCTATGGCTCGTGCCCGTTGCTGCCTTACTTGGCATCGCGCTCAACCTTGCGAACGCGCTAGCAGATATCGAGGAAGATGCTACAAATGGTGCTCGTACACTTGCCGTTGTGTTGGGTGCAAAGGGTGTATACATAACTTGCCCTCTCCTGCTTATTTTTAGTATGCTCTTAATAGGTCTACTTACGTTCGCTTCTATTGTGCCTGCTCAAACACAACTTGTGCTACCAACACTTGGAATTACAGGAGTGGCGGCATTAGGCTTGTTACTTTTCTTTCATCCAGATAGTGTTGTTAGAACAGGCAAACGCTATTTTTATATTGTCGTCTCAACATGCATCATCCTTGCCGCAGGCTGGTTGATAGGAGTTCTGCTCTAATGCCACTACGTCTTACCGTACTCGAAAACATCTTAGCCCGATTCAATCTACTCCCCATGCCACTTGTGGATACACCACTCTCTGTAGGCATTGCGAAAGTGCTGGTTACTGCTTGTGAACTCGATTTGTTTGATACGCTGGGCAAACGGAGTATGACGCTAGAGGCATTGGCTCAGAGCGTAAATTGTGATCCACAGGGCTTACAATTGCTCCTGCAATTGCTCGTCTCGGCTGGCTATCTCAAACAGCGCACTGGACAGTATTCCAATACAGCAATGGCAAGGCGTTGGCTCACCAGCACCTCCTCTGTGAGTATCGCACCTTATGTTATTCACAGCCCTGATATCGCCGCTATCTGGGACTCCATGCCAGAGGTCGTGCGTACCAACAAACAAGTAAGGCACATGCCCTATGGAGAGGATGCAAGCAATCCAGAAACAGCGCGATTATTGGCGAGACACTATGCTGGCCTCGCTTCGCTTGCAACCGCGTTGGGTCGTGAGATTACGTTGCGTGTACAATTGCTGCGTGGCTCAACGCAGTTGCTAGATGTGGGTGGATCGCACGCGGCCTATAGCGCGCTCTTCTGTCGCAAATATCCGCGTCTGCACGCAACCGTTATGGATATCCAGCCGGGCATAGAGGCGGGACAACGCACCGCTAAAATAATGAAGCTGGAACAGCGCATGAGCTTTCTCTGCGCCGACATTGTGCAGGACGATTTTTCAGAACAACTCGCGGAACAATTTGATGTTGCGCTCTATTTTCATATAGCACACCTTCTGCAACCAGAACTTAATTCAGCAACACTAGCAAAGGTCGCTCGAACGCTCAAGCCCGGTGGCATGCTTGTCTACGTCGATCAAGTCACCGACCAGACTCACGGCTCGAAACTGGCCTCACTGATGGTACAGTTCATGGCTCTAACTGTGACCACCATAGGTGGCACCTGTTATCCCTTCCCAACAGTAAAAGGGTGGCTAGAGGAGGCTGGTTTGGGGGAAGTGAAAAGCTATAGGTTGATTACGCCTGGAGCGTCGTTGATTACTGCAATCAAGTCTTAAAAAAACAGAGAGAACGTACTGCTTAGGTTAATGTGTTCTCTCTGTTTGTCATATATTCATGCTTCTGGAATGTCCATAAAAAGTTTGCTGATTTGACACTGAAATCCTGGTAACAAAGGAGTTTCTAGGACATCGGTTTCATCAAGTATTTGGTCAAGTGATAGCACATCATTTTTACGTCGGTACACTTCAAGAGTTCGTCCTTGCCAGTTGATAATCCAATATTCTAGTGCATTGCGGCTTGAATAGAGTTCGAGCTTGATTTTTCGGTCTCGACGAGTATTTTCTGAACCTGGGGAAAGCACTTCAACCACGACTTCAGGAGACGCGTGTAACTTGCCATCTGGATGTAATGCACTTGCTAGTCGCTCGTGGCTAATCCAAACAACATCAGGAGCAACAGCATTCTCCTTACTAAAAATTACCCCTGGCGCAAAATTTACTACTCCTGCATTTGTTGAATTGTTCCAGACTTGAAGGAAGAAAACGAGCTGCGTGCAAACGAACTGATGTTCCCAGTTTGGTTGTGTTGACACGTACAATTCTCCATCTATAATCTCGTATCGCTTGCCTTCATTGTCTGGTAAATGCTCTAAGTCATCTACCGTCCAGTTTTGTGTTTTCACAGGCCCTCCCTCTGATACAAGCATCAACGCTTCTAGCTCTATAACAGTGAGATAATTGTAACATATGGCTAAAAAACACCCAAATTTGTGTTCCAATTATAGATCCCATTCATGGGTGAAACCAATTCGCCAATACTATCTTAGAGTTGTACCAGAGAGAGACCCTTTCTTGTTTTCACTTGCAAGAGCTGTTTTCGTGCTATACTTGGACGTAGGAACTACCTAATTCGAGCTTCTACTATCTCTCATTTCCACAAAGTGTAATGAAGAGAAGATCGATACTCATGTAGTTGCGACAAAAACCTAGTACTCTCAAAGAAAGAGGTATGTATTCATGCCGATGAAATACGGTTTGATGCTTCCGCAAGGATGGACGATGGATCTTGCGCACATCAAGGACCCTGTTGAAGCCTATGAAACGATGACGCGTGTTGCTCAGACGGCAGATGAGACGGGCTTTGAGTCGGTCTGGCTCGTCGATCACTTGCACACGATTCCTCAACCATCGCAGGAGGTGACGTTTGAGTCCTGGACCAGTACGGCAGCATTGGCACGCGATACGAAGCGCGTGCGCATCGGTCAAATGGTCTCCTGCAACGGGTATCGCAATCCTGCACTGCTCGCGAAGATGGCGAGCACGGTTGATACCCTGAGTCACGGGCGACTCAACTTCGGCATTGGTGCGGGGTGGTATGAGCATGAGTATCGTGCCTATGGCTATCCCTATCCCGACGCTCCTGAACGCCTGCGTTACCTGCGCGAAGCAGTTCAAGTTATTCTGGCGATGTGGACGCAAGAAGAAGCGGTTTTCGAGGGCCAGTACTATCAGGTGCGTGGAGCGATCAATTCGCCAAAAGGAGTTCAGAAACCACATATTCCTCTGCTCATTGGTGGTGCTGGAGAAAAGGTGACGCTCAAACTGGTTGCGCAATATGGCGATGCCTGTAACGTCGAAGGCGATCCAGCGACGCTTCGGCATAAGTTTGATGTGCTGAAACAGCACTGCGAGACGGTTAGACGCGACTACGAGAGTATTCGTCGTACCTCATCAATGGTCTGTGCCATCGGAGAAACTGACGAGCAGGCACTTGCTTCGATTCCAGATTGGATGAGAAGTCGGTTTGATGGTCGTACCGCGGGTGCTCTGATTGGGACACCTGATACAATTCGTCAACGTTTAGCAGAGTACGAGGCGGCGGGTGTGCAAGAACTCATCCTTATCGTCCCTGGTATAACGACCTTGAACTCTATACGGCTCTTTGCCAAAGAGTTCATTGCGTAGATGCGTCTCCCATTCTCACCGAGAGTTTTGAAGGGGTAACAAGATTTTTAGCCCGGTGACATAAAACAAGGCTAGAGGACGTTTGCTATGGTATCTCTAGCCAAAGGTCGCTAGCCCTGCGATAATCCCCTGCCTCCTACTGGCTGCATCTCAACACCTTCCATTGCAGCGATTAACGGTCTCCCTCGTTTGATCGCTTCCCTGACCGACTCTAGGTTCAGAGATGCCGCATGTGCCTCCCTGTTCTCCCACACCTCTATTACCCAAACTGTATTAGGTTCGGTTGGCGAAATATTGACGATATAGAGTTCGCACCCCTTCATCTCTGGCACTTCCTTCCCATTACCTGAAAGGATAGAGACCAGTTCATCCCGCCTCTCTGCTACAGCCGTAATTTTGCTGAACAGTCCGAATTTACTCATACATTCCTCGCATATCTAAAACTTGAAAATATTTTCTATTTTATCATATTCCCACGCTCCACATACTGTTTCATCATCTCCAGCATCCGTCCACTTTCACGGCGAATGGTGCTGACAACAAGAGGCTGCGCGGCCCCGAGGATACCATGTAGGTTACAAGTGACTTCGCGAATCACATGAGTAGCCTGCCTATCGCTTCCAGTCGCTTCCAGGACATAACGAACGCGCACATCCAGCTTTCCAGTCAGCAGCAGTGCTTTTACCGGCATCGATTGCTCAAAAGCGATACGTTCCGGCGGATTGAACTCAGTGATCGAGCCGCGCATTGTGCCATCGGCATAGGTTGTGCCGACACTCGGTGACACGGACGACACCTGAGTCATTCCACCAAATACCCTTGAGCCTAGTAGCCAGCGATCATAGTGAGCGAGATCGGCAATTAGGTCAAAAATCGTCTCGCGTGTGCCATTGATATCGGCAGTCAATCGTAACGAAGGCATATATTTTCCCTCTCTTCCGGTTTTTCAATGAAGTGCTGCATAGTATAATGTTCTGACACAGTTCATAAAAAACCCTCTCGCCTGGACACCTTATGGAATTTCCACATTTACACAAGAGGACGAGAAATAGCAAAATCGCGTTTTTGTCCCTGTTAAGATTTTCGTGTAGTTAAGTCTTGTAGGTGAGTGATACGAAACAAGGCTAGAGGCCGTTGTGAACGGTATCTCTAGCCTTGCGTGTTCAATCGGGGTGAGAAGATTTGAACTTCCGACCCCTACAACCCCATTGTAGT
>CAZZVE010000244.1:0-7111 GCA_964657325.1 uncultured Ktedonobacterales bacterium | reverse complement strand
GAGGTCTCGTTTCGACCCTAGCCACCGAGAATGTTGATTGCACGTGCCGCTATGCCTGCAACAATGATAAGTGAAATAAGCGATTCAATCATCATAAGCACCTTCGCGGGACGGCTTAGTGGTGCGGTGTCAGTAGGGCTGAATGCTGTTGCTGTGTTAAATGCAAGAAAGACGTAATCAATAAAATGCGGTGCCCATCCATCGGTGTCTCCATCTACCTGTTGTGGAAACATAAAGTCTATTGCCTTATGGTTTGCTTTATGACGTTTAAGAGGACCCCCACCATCAAGTTCCCAATACCATAGCCCAAAAACAAGAATATTTGATATCCAT
Source organism: uncultured Ktedonobacterales bacterium (assembly GCA_964657325.1). GTDB lineage: Bacteria > Chloroflexota > Ktedonobacteria > Ktedonobacterales > Ktedonobacteraceae > JBBQVS01. The sequence goes on along the minus strand of CAZZVE010000244.1, from coordinate 6,778 downwards.
AGAATGGCGGCATCACGAACGAGGCCAATTGAATCCTTTGCTGATCTTCCTGGAAGCGTGGAAAGAAGGAGTCCAATGCTAGCTATAAGCGCAATTGTGGCAATGCCTGCTAGAAGAAAACCGAGAGTACGAAGCAGTTTCTGAGAAAGACGACGACGCATAACTACCGAATAGATAAGCGGCAGTACCAAAATTCCATCAAGTAAGAGTGGAAGCCATTTTGGAATGAAAGCAGGTACTAACTTGTCCGACAAAAACAAATAGAGAACTCCAAGCGAGAGAATGCCTAATGCTGCTGTTAAGCGTTGTATTAGGAAGCCTCTAAGCACTTTTTGCCTATCGTGTGAACCAAGAAGAGGGTCTAGCTCCTTTGTCGTTTGAAGCTCCTGACCCTCATCTACTTGTTTTATGTCTTTCATAAAAATCCTCTTGGACAGATGGATAACGCTTTGATACGTTAGTAAAGTAAGCAATGAAACTACACTAGTGGTCGCATTTTCTCATATACCTTGCAGCTTTGCAAGTATCATTCAGGCTTCCTATAGTCAAAATGCTATAGATTGCTGCTTTGTCTTCGTGACAATATTCTCATTGTTCACTCGTTTTGCTGTAATGTAGAGCGACATCTGCTATAGTATAAGAGAAAACAAAACACAGTACAAATGTGTTTTTGTTAGTGGGAGTGGTGGTAGGTGAGGAAAGACGAGGTAAGGTGATGTTGGAAGTGGAACAAGCGGATGTACGTATTTCTTTAGCTGATAGTGTGTCAACACTTTTGCGCGAGTGTAGAGCTATTACTGACTACCATATATTGCGTGATAGTCTGCCCAAAAGAATAGCACATCTCCTCAAGTGTCGTTGTGTACTCTTATACCAAAAAGTGGGTGAAACACTACAGTTTGCTTCCGGGACGTACGACGAGCACCCCGGATGGTCTGCGGCTTTGCTTTCTGTCGTACACATTAACCCCGTTAAACTCAATAGTGATGTACCAGAGGCACAGGCGTGGCGTACACAAACCTCTGTTGCCTTTCCAGTGCCCATACCCACTCATATTGCCTCGCCGCTTCTATACAGGCAGCGTTGTATAGGAGTACTTGTTGTTATTCGTGGCGTCACTGATATGGATACCAATGAGCGCGAAACGTGCTCTTCCGCATCTTCTTGGACTCCTAATGACGTGCAAGCCGTAACAGCAATCGCGGATGTGGTAGCACTTCTGTTAGAAAACACGCGTTTGTTAGAGCGTGATCGTGAGCGTACATCCACGTTGTCACTTCTTACAACAATGAATAGCCAAATGACCTATACGCTCTATGAAGCCGAGCGTTTGCGTACTCTTATGATGCAGCGTGTACGAGAAATTGCACGCGTTGATATCTATGATATGGTTGTTTTTTCATCGTCCGAAGTGCGTGTATCATGGATGACACCAGAACTGTGTGCTGCTCTTTTAGCGTATTTTAACGAGCGAACCTCATCTCTTCCTCTCATTCTTGAACGGCCAGGTGATATCAAGTTCATGCATTCAGATAATATACTAGAGCTTGTACCTGCGACAATAAAGACATTTTTTGCCTTTCCTTTGGTAGGCTCACGTTCGCTCGCTCGTCAAGGGCGTTCAACGCGTAAAACACAGAGTGAAAAACGTCTAGCAGAGACACGAGTGCTAGGGGTCGTCGTAGGAGGATATCAGCAAGCGTGGAAACTGCGCCGCGAAGAGGCTATGCTTTTGCAGGTTGTAGTAAATCAAGCGAGTGCTATATTAGAGAACATGCAACTTATAGCAGAGGTTGTGGAGGCACGAAACGAAGCGCGCAAACTGCTACGCCGTGTCCTGGAGGATCAACGTCTGAAAGCCTTAATTCTTGAAAGTATTCCCAGTGGCTTAATCACAGTAGATATGCAAGGGCATATCACCACATTCAACACGGCTGCGCAAACTATTCTTGGTTATCAAACACAAGAGGTAATGGGAAAATCACTTAAAGCACTCCTAAACGTGCATCCCTCTGCCTCAACACATGAAGGATCGCACTACTTTCTGAATGCCGCGTCGTCCCCACTGCACAAAGATGCGCTACAACACGTACTGTCAAAAGGTGAGGCACAACGAGGAACATTGCTCTCCTCAGATCAAAGGAGTCAAGAACTTGTTCTCGATATGGATATACAGCCACTTTGTAATGATGCAGGTAAGCGAGTCGGAGCATTAATTACATTTACTGATGTGACTTCTGTGCATCGTTTGGAGGAAGAAAAACGTCGCTTGGACCGCCTGGCATCACTTGGTGAGATGGCTGCGAATGTGGCGCATGAGGTACGTAATCCGCTTGCCTCAATCAAAACATCGATTCAAATGCTTGTAGACGATCTTGCAGACGACGACGAGCAAGGCGGGTTACAGGAAGCACCGTCACGCGTGGAACTGGCACAAGAGTCAACAACGGTTATGCTGAAAGAGGTGGAGCGTTTAGATGCTATTGTTCGTGACATGTTGCTCTTTGCGAAACCGCGCCAACTCCATCGTAGTACCTGCAACATAATAGCATTGAGCGATCATGTCCTACAACTTATGCACAAAAACTGTGTCGATGCACAGGTACAGATACATCGCGTATACGAGAATGTTCCAGCCCTTTGGGTAGATGTGGGACAGATGGAGCAGGTATTGTTTAACCTGTACACGAACGCATTGCAGGCAATGCCAGAAGGCGGTGAACTGACCATCACATGTCGCGTGGTAGAGCAAGTTGCCGAACAAAGACGAAAACAGACTACCGAACTTCAACAGCAACTTGCCATAACTGTGACCGATACCGGTATTGGTATATCCTCTGATGCCCTCAAACGCATCTTCCAACCATTTTTTACCACGAAGGCACATGGTATTGGCCTGGGGTTGCCTATTACACGCCGTCTCATAGAAGACCACGGTGGCACGTTGCACGTTGAAAGTCAACTTGGTAAGGGAACTGCTATGACGATGTACCTTCCCTTGCTGACGAGTGGTACAGAAGAAGAGAAATAGAGATGTTTGTAGGGGGTATGAGAGGGTGAGTCTTGTTATCCTGATTGTTGACGATGAGCCAAATTTACCACATCAGCTTGCACGCTATCTACGTAAACGTAGTTACGAAGTGTATACGGCTGCTGATGGTGAGGCTGGTTTGCGAGAACTGCAAAAATATACGGTAGACCTCGTATTGCTTGACGTACGTTTACCAAAACTGAGTGGCTTGGAAGTCCTTGCGCATATTCGCAAACTCGAACCAGAGCTTCCTGTTGTGATGCTGACCGCATACGGTGATGTGCAAAATGCTGTGGCGGCAATGAAGCTAGGGGCATCAGATTATTTATTGAAGGGTTTTGATCTTGAGGAACTCTTGCTTGTTGTCCAGCGTGTCCTCGAAACCAGTGCTATGTCGCGTGAGTTACGGCAATTGCGGCGCGAACGGAGTGACAACTACCACTTCAAATATCTTATAGGATATAGCAAAGGCATGCGGGACGTATTTGAGATGGTGGCAAAAGTTGCCCGAAGCGACACCGCTTCGGTACTGATTACTGGTGAAAGTGGAACAGGAAAAGAAGTTGTTGCGCATGCTATTCACGAGCAAAGTCAACGTGCTTCTGGTCCTTTTCATCCATTGAATTGTGCGGCAATTCCCAACCATCTTCTGGAGAGTGAACTGTTTGGACACGAGCAGTACGCTTTTACCGATGCGAAAAAGCAGAAACGAGGCTTGCTTGAACTTGCGGAGGGTGGCACACTGTTTCTTGATGAGATCGGTGAGATGGCGTCAGATATGCAGGCGAAGCTCTTACGTGTACTAGAAACACGCTCATTTTTCCGCCTTGGTGGAAATAAGGAGGTAACGATTAATGTGCGCGTGTTGGCGGCAACCAATCGCAATCTTGAGCAGGCAATGAAGGAAGGGACATTCCGCTCTGACCTCTACTTTCGTCTTGCTGTGCTTAAGATTGTGCTTCCACCATTGCGAGAACGTCCTGACGACATTCTTCTTTTCGCCTCTCGCTTCATTGAAGACTTCAATAAGTCATTAGGACGCAATGTGCGGCGTATAGACCCAGAAGCACAACGGCTCCTGCTCTCCTATAGCTGGCCTGGCAATGTACGCGAACTAAAGAACGTGATCGAACGTGCGATGATTTTAAGTAGCAATGACGAATTGCTGCCAAGTCATTTGCCCTACGAAATTGTTGGTTCCACAAGCATCCACACAACGCTTGCACATGATCCACTGACACAGTGGTTAGAGACACGACCTACAGGTCCCTTTTCATTTGAGGAGGTGAGCCAGCGTGTAGAGCGACATATGCTTCGCGCAGCACTAGAGACTGCGAAGTATAATCGTACGAGAGCTTCAGAACTACTTGGCTTTGCGAAGGTTGATCAGCTGCGCTATCTTATGCGTAAGCATGGCATAGATTAGATAGGGTTCTTAAAGTGTAAGGAAGGAAGAAAGGAAGGAAAATATTATTCAGCATAGGGTTCCATATCTTCATCGCGCAACGAGAGAAGTTTATCTTCAATCTCTTGCCACACTTCAAGCTCAACCTCTGGGTTGGTGAGGCGAGCACCATTATGGGTCGAGGTCTGAAACTTTCTTGTGACGCGTTCACGGAATGTTGCGATGATTGGTTTCTGCACCTCTGGTCGTGGCATGAAACGTAGTTCTAGCAGCGATGGCTTGTAGAAATCTTTTTTGTCAAAGGCGAGAGAAATAAGATCACTAAATGCACCTAGCAGTGCGACACGTTGCTGTGAAAAATATCCTTCTTGTGTACTAGAAGCAAGTAAGCAACCAGCGATACGTCCTTCGAGATGAATAGGATATGCAAGTGCACTAATTTCAAATTCGCCTTGGTACGCAGGTACCATCTTACTTTTGCGTAAATCATTGTTATTGACAAAGCGGCGTGACTCAGTTGCATAACCCGACATGGATTCAAGGCCAAGAAAAAGTACGTCATGTTCCAGATCAGCAGTCCACGGCGGAGTTCCCTTTCCAGCACATTCGCGGATACTGCGGATTTTACCATCTTTAGGAGGCATACACTGAATGAGTTTGATTGCCATGCCAATATTGTTAGGATCAAGTTGCAGCAGTGCTTGCTTGAGTACCATGTCACTGATGCGCCAGAAGCGTAAACTCTCTGTTGTCATGGTACGTACGCTTAAAACTTGTGCAAAGAATTCAGGAGCAATCGTTTCTGTGACATCGCCTTTCAGCCAGGAATGAATTTCAGGATAGTACTCTTCAAGAGCAGTTATCATATCTTCTCGGTGACGCGGTTGTAATACTTGTATTAAATGAATCAAGTGCGGCCTCTGGGGATTGGACTCGCCGTTGGCCCAACGTATAAGGGTCATATCGGACATGCCAAGTGCTGACGCCAAGCGTTTTCGTTCAGCCGTTGATTTGATAATATTTTGTAAAACAACCGACCATGCAGGAGGCTCGTTAACCATGCTTGCCACCTCTTTTACCTTACGTGTATGATTTTCAATAGATGAACACATGATACCAGAGGTGCTATTATGCGTCAACCTTTGATAGATGAAGAAAGATTTATGAGGATAGTACACATTTTATGAATAAATGCATATTAGTAGTTGACGATGACAAAGAGGTGCGAGAAATTCTTTCGTTTGTGCTCAAACATAATAACTTTGAGGTTATTCTTGCGAGCGACGGGGCGCAAATTCAGCAAGTGCTATTGCAACGTGTACCCGATCTTATCCTGTTGGATGTCATGATGCCAGGAGAGGACGGTTTTCACCTTTGTCGTTATTTGCGACAGCATCCTCTTACTCAAAACGTTCCTATTATGATTATGACTGCGCACGCCGAGGATATTTATCAGCGTATAAGTAAAGATGTTGGTGCATCAGAGCATATCACAAAGCCTTTTCATCCGCTTGATCTCACAGAAAAGGTCAAAGCTCTGCTCAATGTAAAGAAAATAGAAAATTGAGATGCAAACTACTTGTCTATACACTCAAAACTTGGTATCATTACAAACAAGAGTGTCCTGGCAAGTTCAAGGAAGCAGTACGATCATGCCAAATAAATACGAACGCGAGATCGAAGAGATTCTGCGTAACCTGGAGCAAACAGAGCCGAAAGTGGGTATGGGTCAGAAGTTCAATGAGCGACTTCGACGAAAGCCTATACCGCCACGCGTGCGTCCACGGCCCAGCAGTACTTTTTCGCTCACCCTTACCATCTCAGATTGGTTGCTGATTACGGCAATTGGTGTTGCGCTTGTCGCAGGTGGATATGCATTTATTGACGGTCAAACAATTGTGACTGGTATTCTTGCAATTGTGGGTCTGGTTTGTATTCTGTTGGTCGCTTTCTCACAGTTTATATTCAAGCCACGTCGTCCGTCATCAATACGTTATGGCAACGCGACCATTACCCCTTTACGGAAAGGGCCTTTTCATACGCTCAGGACCCGATGGAATCTGTTCATGCTCAAGGTGCGCTATCGCAAACGCAGTGGTGCATAGAGTAAGGTGGAACATAACATGAAACAGCGTGTTATGTTCTTGTTGTCAAGTCAAAAAGTACTTGACAGAGTGAAAGAAGAATGATATAGTTCAGACGTATTAGACGGGGTGTGGCGCAGTTGGTAGCGCGCCTGGTTTGGGACCAGGAGGTCCACAGTTCGAGTCTGTGTACCCCGACTTATGCGGGAGTAACTCAGTGGTAGAGTTCCTGCCTTCCAAGCAGGCTGTCGCGAGTTC
>CAZZVE010000243.1:1588-7148 GCA_964657325.1 uncultured Ktedonobacterales bacterium | reverse complement strand
TATCCCAGGTACTTGAACAGGTTGTGATGATTGCTCTTGCTAAAGAGCCACAACAACGTTTTGCACATGTGCAAGCATTCGTGAATGCGTTGGAACAGGCAAATCAACAAACGGTACAGAACATCACTTCTTTGCCTCCTTCTCCTCTAGTGGCAGAGATGGCAGCGGCCCAGGATGCAGCATTTGTGAAGATGCTATCTCAAGAGCAAGATAGGACAACTGCTTTACATGCAAGCTTCTTCGCAACACAATCCTCACAACTTGACAAGCCTGAGACGAAAGCTTCTCAAAATAGTTCTGTAGAAGGAAGTCAAAACGAACCTATAGCACCTGTTCTTCCTTCCTACTCGACAAAACCGCTTCCACAAACATCATCAGCACGGCAAAGCTCAATCTCAACACATTCAGAGAGAATGCACATCACACCTGCTGGGCCTGACAGAGAAAAAACTTCATCACGACGCATACCGTCTGCTACTCCAGTAATACGTCCAAACGCACTACCATTCAAGAAACAGATATTTATTACAGGAACACTTCTCACTGTTCTGCTGGTGCTTTTCGGTTCACTTGCCTTTGAGTTGCACCAATCCAACGCATCTAAAGGGAAAACGCTCACTGCAACAACTGTATCGACAGTAGGAGATACGCCGACCACGCAATCTTCACAGGAACCATTAGGAAAGGGATCACCTACAACAATATCAAAGAAGACGTCACTCAATGCTACTGCCGGTTCGTCGCCAAACACAACCGTGACTCAGCCTCCTGGAGTGACAACAACACCTCATTCGACAGCGACAACACCTCCAACGGCAACGCCTATTGCAATACCATCGACACTAACTGTCAGTCCGGCAAGTTTATTTGATAATTTGAGCACTTGTCAATCAGACTCACATGGGGCAGAAGGTTATCTTGCTTCATGTTCACTTGTATTGAGTAATAGTACACAAACAAAAAAAACGCTGTCATGGTCTGCATCCGCCAATACATCAACCGTCAGTTTCGATCACTCTTCGGGTACAATCGCGCCCGGTCAATCGACGACTGTTGTGATGTATGCAACAGGTCAAAATTGTCCTTTCAGTATAACGCTCTCCTTTCAAGGAACAGATAATACGATACAAGTACCTCTTGGTTGTACGCAAGTTCAAGTTACTCTGGGAACACATACTCTAGACAGTAGCAACTGTACTCAGAATGGCAATTGGACGTGCATTGTTCCTCTAGCTGCAGTTTCTGGAAATCAGACAACATCATCATGGTCAACTAGAATAGGCTCTTTGACAGGTGTCACGTTCTCACAGGCACAAGGCACTCTCGCTCCAGGCGCGTCAACACAAGTGACTATTACAATTGCAAGTAAAGGTTGTCCAGAGTCGGGTACTATATGGTTTTCTGTCCCTGGTGCTCTCTCTGGTGGATCAAATTATTTAAATTGGAGTTGTTAGTAGCAAACTCTTTTAGCCTGTTATTGGTGAAGTTGGAAGTCCATTATCTGACTTTGGTCGGCTGACGATAGACGTTATTGCACCTTGTTACATTCTGTTTACTACACAGTAGTTGTAAGGCTTCCATCTAAAAAGCGCGCCTTCTGATGCATTTCTCTGATAAGCGTGTTGTCAACTCGGAAAAGATTTGACAATACTTTGCGGCACTTTAACGAACATCCACGGTTAACACTTTGTACGTGTTTGTGTACGGAATTGGGGGAGACCTTTCGATCTCCTTTTCGGCTTTCCTGATGGATAGAGACCTACACATATCTACCTGGGTAATGTTACCTGCTCTGGCACACCACCGAGGCCGAGTAGCTTGATGGCGTTCTCGCGTAGAATCAAGGGTCGCACCTCTGGTCGAATTTCTATCTTCTCAAAATCCGCTAGCCACCGATCAGGAGTGAGCAAGGGGAAATCGGAACCAAAGAGCATCTTGTGCTTAAGTTGTGTATTGGCATACTGGATAAGCTGTGGTGGAAAGTACTTGGGCGACCATCCTGATAGATCGATATAGACCTGTGGTTTGTGCAGACATACCGAAAGAGCTTCGTCCTGCCACGGGAAGGATGGATGAGCCATGATGATAGGCATGTCAGGGAAATCAACAGCTACATCGTCCAGGTACATTGGGTTGGAATATTTGAGACGTATGCCACCACCACCTCGTGCTCCTGTCCCGATACCAGAATGACCCGTGTGAAAGATGGCAGGCAAGCCTGCCTCGGCTATTGCTTCATAGAGCACATAGGCCTTTGGGTCGTTAGGATAAAACTGTTGAATAGTGGGGTGAAACTTGAAGCCACGTACTCCAAACTGTTCAATCAAACGACGCGCCTCATGCGCACCCATTTTCCCTTTAGCAGGGTCAATACTAGCAAAAGGTATCATGACATCGGGATTTGCAGCCGCTGCTTCAGCAACATCTTCGTTGGGAACACGCACCTCGCCTGTGATGGACTCTGCATCAACGGGAAAGACCACGCAAGCCATCTTGCGCTCACGGTAGTGGGCGGCTATCTCTGTCAGCGTGGGCGAGTTTCCTTCATTCTTAAAATAACGTCTAGCCGCCTCCTTCACCTCCGTATTGCCAGGAGCGTCGGCGACATGCGGCGATACATGGGCATGCGTATGTACGTCAATGGCGACAATATTGGTTATGTCCATAATAGCTTTCTTCTTTCTTTGTGTGTCTGTCCAAAGTTCTGCTATCTAGTATACCCTCTGAGTGGCAAACGTGATGAAAAACTCGATTGCATGTGAGTTTGACTCAGACACATGATTTGGAGAGACTTGCTAGCGTATGCGCTGAGAAATAGTGTTTTTAAGCGTCTCATCGAGCGAAACGTCTTCTTGCAGTACCACAAACAGCTTTCTATCAGGAGCATAGAAGAGTATGAACGTTGGCAAGAGAGGACCCGTTGCCCGTCGATTCCGGTCGCACCAGTGTTCTGTCAGAAGCAGACCTCTGGTCTCGTCGTACTCAAAAACCCCGTTCAGCATTCGCAACACAGGAAGGAATGTGGGACGGGGTTTTATTGCGGCTATGACCTTTTGTTCCAGATCATAGTAGAAACCACCCGGCTCGAATAAGAGCAGCACCATGTCCCTACGTTCCTCTGGTGTCGCCACATCCCATAAAGCTACCATCCCCGGAATGTGCTCACCCGCTTCGATCACGTCCTCGAATTTCACCCCACCCACTCTTCTGGCATATCCAGTTGACGCATCGCAAGTTCGACCGCTGCGATCTCTCCCTGAAACACCTCATCAATATAACCTCCTCTCGTTGCTGCTTGAGAATACAGGATTTCTTCAGCTTGAGCCGCTCTTTTTCTCGCTCTAGTGTCTCCGTTGTAATCTCCCACCGCCTGTACCTCTGCGAGCATTTCTCGGCGGATCTCCTCGCGCCAATTTGCTGGCAAGATGAGGCTTTTGAGCAAATCTCAAATTGTTGCTGCGCGGGGTCAGGCAGAAAACCCTTTCATACCTAGCTCACCGATCATTCATAAGCCTGGTAATTGATCAGAAACATGCTCTGCTAGTTGCTTCCTATTTGTAAGACATAAATACTTTCGCTAGCAAAAAATGTTGTAACCAGACGTGGTAGCTATATAACTGGGAGTTTGGACATAAGCGGAAACCCCAAAAGTATGTGCTACAAAAGGAAAGAGATCATGAGTAACATACCAATTGCTGATTATGCTTTACTATCAGACTGTCGCTCAGCCGCTCTCGTCAGTCGCGCCGGTTCTGTTGACTGGCTGTGCTTTCCCCGCTTCGATGGACCATCGGTCTTTGCTCGCTTACTGGATGCTCAAGCGGGGCACTGGTCCATCTCGGCAGTTAGTACCACCGAAGTGAGTCGCCGCTATATTCAAGGGACGATGGCACTTGAAACGACCTTCCACACTCCAACGGGCAGCGTGGTGCTGGTTGATGCGATGGCAATCGGACGTAATGAGCGCGGCCACGACCTGGGCATTGACTCACCAGGAATAGTGTTGAGGTCTGTATCGTGTCAGAGTGGCACGGTGGAGATAGAGCTTGAGTATGTGCCCCGATTTGAATACGGCCTGATTTTCCCGTTGTTGAGGCCAATTGAGGGAGGCATTGTTGCCCGTGGAGGTGCAGATGTTTTGGTCCTCTCCTCACCAATTGTGTTCTCTGTAGAAGGCTCGGTGGCACGTGCTTTCTTTACGCTTCAGGCAGGCGAACAGGCAAGTTTCGCACTACAGCATCAGGCGAGTTGGGAGAAAATACCAGAGGTGTATACTCAAACGGCGATCACGGATTACTTGCACGACACCGTTGTGGGATGGGGTACTTGGTCAGACTTGCATCAGAAGTATAAAGGACCGTGGAGGGATCTAGTCCATCACAGTGGTCGTGTGCTACAGGCGCTTACGTTCCGTCCCACAGGTGCAATCGTCGCCGCACCAACGACCTCCCTACCTGAGTTAGTAGGAGGAGAGCGCAACTGGGATTACCGCTACACCTGGATTCGTGACGCTAGCTTCACACTAGATGCGCTTTGGATTGCCGCCTGTCCTGATGAGGCCCATTTGTTCTTCTCCTGGATGGCTGGTGCCGTTGCAACCCAAATTCGGCGTGGTGTTGATCTTCAAATTATGTTCGGAGTTGGGGGCGAACGCGATCTCAGCGAACGTTCGCTCGACCACCTCGAAGGATGGCGGAACAGCCGACCAGTGCGTATTGGCAACGGTGCTTGGAACCAACGACAACTCGACGTGTATGGTGAACTCCTTGGAGCCGCTCGCCGTCTTCGCAGCCAACTTGGGAATATCGACGAGGTGACTCGCGCCTTTTTAGTCGAGGTTGCCGACGCCGTTGATGCACGTTGGCAAGAACACGATCAGGGTATCTGGGAAGTACGTGGAGACCCAAAAGATTTCCTGTACTCAAAACTCATGTGCTGGGTAGCACTCGACTCTGCTATTGATCTCGCGGATATACTGCAAGCACATGATCGAGTTACAGAATGGACAATTACTCGTGATTATATCCGTGACGCCATCCTCACCCGTGGCTGGAGCGAAAAGGCGAAAGCGTTCACGCAATCATTTGGCTCCGATGACCTGGATGCCTCCTCGCTCATGATGCCAATTGTGGGATTCCTACCTGCCACGGACCCACGCATGCGGTCCACCATCGACGCGATAGCTGAGCAACTCACTGATAAACATGGTCTGGTCTACCGCTACCGAGCAACGGACGGATTGGCTGGCGAAGAAGGAACATTCCTGCTCTGCACGTTCTGGCTCGCTCAGGCGCAAGCACTAGCAGGGGAGACCGTGCAAGCCAGAACGACCTTCGAACGTGCAATTGGCTATGCCAATGATGTCGGCTTACTCTCTGAGGAGGTCGATACAGTGAACAATGAGCTGTTGGGCAATTTCCCGCAGGCGTTCAGTCACATTGGCCTCGTGAATGCGGCATGGGCCATTTCGCAAGCAGAGTGAATATATTCATAGTACATGCTGTAAGATACAAGTACGCTTGTTTTAGTAACACATTCGCGGGCAGACTTGTAAGAGTCT
>CAZZVE010000243.1:0-1578 GCA_964657325.1 uncultured Ktedonobacterales bacterium | reverse complement strand
GCCCGCGAATGTGTTACTATGCATTTTTTGCAGGTATTTAATGAAATCGATAGTATCAGCGGCAACAAGGCGACCAATCGCGGCACTGGAATAGACCGAGACCACTATTTTGTCGTCGGGCCGCAACACAAAGTCTGTGGCTTGCAAGAAGAGTGGGTTTTCGTTTACATTGGCACCAATTTTTGCACAATCTCGTGGGTCTATATAACGTTACCAGCCTACAAACATTGCCTCAATTTCCTGCACATGCGCCTGAATAACAGCCCCTATCAATGCATCCTTTGTACGGAAGTGATAGTAGACGTTGCCCAATGGCACCTGCGCCTGTTGCGCGATATCAGCGAGAAGCGAGACCAATGCCCGTCGATTCTGCCATTGCCACTGGGACGCTCGTCACGTCCCAACAGCTTCTTTGCATTCTATGAACCCCTCGATAAGTCGCATCACAGGCAAAAACGCTGCAAGCGCGTGAACATTTGCTATCATTGAAGCAAACGAGGTACAGTATTGGAGACACAGCGTCTGATTCAACGGTACTTACCAGCGAAAGGAAAACTTCATGAGTGATCAGCAAGCACTGCCTCCACAGGGCATCGTCCACGCTTTCCCTGAGGGCACCTCGGTCTATGACCTGAACGGGGTGCGAGTGGGAACCGTAAGCAAGCAGAGTCAAACCGCAAACATGCTCATCGTGCACACAGACCTCCCCTTCGACCAGGACATCCATGTTCCCCTCAACACAGTGCAGCGTAGTGACGCTCACGGGATATACCTGAGTGTCACCAAAGATGAACTCCAGCACGAGCACTCTGTTGTCACACGAGCAACGACAGCGGCTGGTGAAGTTGAGCTGATTTCACAAGGCGTGGACGTGATTGAGCAAACGCCCGATACCCGTACCCAAGGCGTTGCGGTGATCGAGCAGAACCCCAACACCGCTACCAAAGGGGTGGACGTGATTGAGCAGAACCCTAACACCATTACCAAAGGCACCAATACCGTCGAGTAGACCTTTCTTTGTGTGCGTAGCCAGCTACACAGCAACTGGCGTTTCTCCTCTTGCACTTGCTTTTCCTTACCTCGGCCTGAGACGCCAGCTACTGTGTAGCTGGCTAGCCTCTTCTTGAAAGCTCTGATGCCTTACACACACAAAAGTAGTCCCCATTTCTGATTTCCGCCGCAAGAGAGAAGAGAATGAACTTCCTTTTCTTCTCTGCAAGAAGACAGGAGTAGAACAACCTTGCTCTCTTCACATTTCTTCCCCTGAGACTCTTAAACACAAAATGAGGTATAATTGTCAAAAAGTCAGCAGTTAGTAAGGAACGAAGAGGCAACCTGTTCAGTCAAGAGTACCTATCATGGAATGCCCACAAGTGGACATAGCTACGGGAAAAAGTTCAACATTATAGAGCCTGCTCCGTTTGGTCGCTTGAGGGAAAACTGATCTTACAACAGCTCTAATGAATGGGTGATTTTATTTGACAAAAACAACAGACGCATGTACTATATTATGTATAGTAACTAAAAAACATATATTAACTTACAAAAAATTACAGTGTTATAAAGAAAAGCTGACTA
>CAZZVE010000242.1:0-7180 GCA_964657325.1 uncultured Ktedonobacterales bacterium | reverse complement strand
GCGAGCCAGGAGCAAAAGCACCAATTGTGACACCGTTCAACGGTGAGCAACATGCAGGAGTGCAAGTACTCAACACCGCCAACTTCCCGAACAACGCAGGTCCTCTTTCTCACGTCTCATAACTAGGACGATCTGCCAGAAATAGCTAAGAAGAGCAAGTAAAATTCTATTCTGCTTGCTTTTCTTACCTGACCATCTCCGTGTTTTGGTCGATGGGAAGGCCAGGAAAATACGCTCCACTCGTCGAAGGCGACCACAATCAAGCAATTGGGTCTTCTCGAGAACTTAACGGGCAAGACCATCAACTAGGAAGGTGCATATGTCACACAAACCATCTCTGAAGAAGGATACCAGGACAGAAGGCAGTGATGCGATTAGCTCCATCTCGGCCATCGCCTATGGCTTTATGGGGTCTCAAGCGTTATTCTCTGCTTTAGAACTCGGCCTGTTTACTGCCTTGTCTGATGAGTCCTGTGGACTCGAGGCCCTGGCGGACAAGCTGCATGCTCCAACTGGACCACTGAGCGTCTTGCTCTCCACCTGCCTAGCACTCGGGCTCCTGACGTGGGATGACCAACACTACGCCAACAGCTCTGCTGCCCAACGCTTTCTGGTACAGACAGCTCACAGCTACGTTGGGGACTATTACTTACGCCAGATCAGTCCCATTGTGTATCCCAGACTTCCCCTTGTCCGCTCGTTGCTACGTGGCGAAGCTTTGATGAAAGAACTCGATTACGCAACGACGCTGGCTGATCCTAAGACGACGGAGGAGTTTGTGAGCGGCCAGCACGCCGGATCGCTCGGTCCAGCGGCCCTGCTCGCACGCTCCTACGACTTCTCAGGTTTCTCCCACTTGCTTGATCTTGGAGGTGGCTCAGGGGCCTTCGCAATCGAGGCTGTCAAACACTTCCCTCGCTTGTCGGCAGTGGTGTTCGACCTGCCACAGGTAATCTCGGTGGCCGAGCAGATCATCCGGGAAGCCGGACTCGCCGACCGGATCGCCTGTGCGAGCGGTGATCTGCGCCGCGATTCCTGGCCAATAGGGGCAGACCTGATCCTGCTGTCCTATATCGTAAGTTGCTATGAGCCGCAGGCTGTGCAGGCACTCCTTGTCCATACGTACGCCTACCTGCCCTCTGGAGGCCACCTGCTACTGCATGATTTTGCGCTCACTGCTGATCGGAGCGGTCCACACAACGCCGCTCTTTTTCTCTTCGGCCAACTCTCGGCTTCGGCCCAAACGCAGGCGTATACCGTTGACGAACTGGGAGCTGCCATGCAAGAGGCTGGGTATGTGGACGTGGCGATGCAGCCATTCTTGCCTAATCTCACCTTCCTGGTGAGCGGACGTAAACCGTGATGGTTTTTGTAGTCGATCATTAAAAAGAATAGTAGTAGAGTCTCCCAGAGAAGGAGGAAGTGTTATGATTGCACCTTTCCGAGCATTTGTAGTCGATCAGACGGCTGATGGGTTTCAGATGGGCATCCGGTATCTAGAAGAGCGAGATTTACCCCCTGGCGATGTGCTGATCCAGGTGGCCTACACCGCGCTGAACTACAAAGATGCCCTCGTCTGTATCCCCAGAGGTGGTGTGGCGCGGACGTATCCTCTGGTGCCCGGCTTAGAACTGACAGGCGTGGTAATTGAGTCAACCGATACACGTTTCCAGCCGGGTGACGCCGTGCTGGCCAGTGATTTTGGGCACACTCAAGGCATTTCCCGGCATGGTGGCTACAGCGAGTATGCCCGTGTGCCAAGCGATTTTCTCTTTCCCCTTCCTGTGGGACTTGGCTTCAAGCAAGCCCTCATGCTTTCGACAGGTGGGTCAGTAGCGATGGGGTTGCGCCAGCTTGAAAAGAATAATCTGACACCCCAAAGGGGTCCAGTACTCGTCACAGGTGCCACTGGAGGTATTGGAAGTCTAGCCGTCAGCATGTAGTCGAGGCGGGGCTACACGGTGGCCGCAAGCACGGGCAAAGCTGACGCTTCTGACTATCTGAGACAACTTGGGGCAAGCGAGATCCTGAGTCGTGAGGAAACCTCAGCAGCAAGCAATCGACCGCTCGAAGCGGAGCGGTGGGCCGGGAGCATCGACACCGTGGGTGGTGCGACCCTGGCCTATCTGATGCGGACGACGAAACAAGGAGGAGCGATTGTGGCCATCGGAGTCGCTGGAGGGGCAGCGTTTCGGGCGACCGTGTTTCCGCTTATCCTGCGTGGTATCAACGTGCTGGGCATCGATATGCCATCGACTCCGCTCACGATGCGCCGGGAGTTGTTGGAAGAGGTGATGCGTGAAACAACGCTTTTGAGCCTTTCGGATTTGATTATCTCTGAAGTCACGCTGGAGGACATCTCAAGAGTGACACAGGCCATGCTGGGTGAGCAGACGCACGGGCGTATCCTGGTCAGACCGAGCGAACAGTGAGTATCTGGTTCGCACGCCATCTACAGAAAGCATTACACATCGTCTCTCAAACGAGCCTCTTTGAGGTAGCCTTGTTTATCTCGACACCCTGCTTCAATCATGCTGTCGAGTATGAACGGACCGGGAGCAAAGATCAGAAGAGCCATTTCCCTCTAGGAGAAAACATAGAAAAGCTCTTCTGGAGAAGAAAGCGGTTGAAGGGCCGATGGTGGCACTGGGCAACAGTTTCTGGGAAGATGTGCATAGTATTTGCTATGTACATGACATGTTGAAAACTGAGCGGAGCGAAGTGTTCCACATCCTCTGGTCTCGACGTTGCACCCTTGAGTACGTCGCGCATCCAGCACATCTTGCATGTTCTACAGAGTCCAGAGTACAATCATGTTTACGACTCCGCGTGATGCAGAATATCACGCAGACTCATGGAGAAAAAGGAAATGACAAAAGTCATCGTACACACGGATGAAGCACCAAAATCCCCAACTGGATATAGTCAAGCGGTGAAGTCTGGAGGATTTGTCTTTGTCGCTGGTCAGGGACCCTTTGATGCCAAGACGGGTGAGGTTGTTGGCACAACCATCCAAGAACAGACGGCTCAATGCTTGAAGAACGTTGCAGCTATTCTTCACGCGGCGAATAGTTCCCTTGAGAGAGCGGTGAGCGCGACCTTCATCTTAGGTGAGGAAAGTGACTTCGCTGGGATGAACGAAGAGTGGGGGAAATGGTTTCTCGAGAATCCGCCAGCCCGGCAGGGAGCGAAACTTCCCGTCCATCCAAAGGGAATGAAAATTTCTATCGCGCTCATCGCCGAAGCCTAGCCTTTCGACGTTGCACGACATGTTAAAGCCGACGAGAAAAGAAATACATGTCGCACAGACAGGTCTCTTATTACAAAAGGAACAGAAATGACAACTTCTAGGGAAGCTTTAAGTAGCAAAGATGAAATCGACGCAATAACGCTCGATTTTTTTAGAACGGTCTCTTTCAAAGAAGGAGACAAGCCACCCTATAAAAACTTGTACCAGCTCTTTATTGAGAGCGGACAACTCATTAAAAATAGTTCATCCATGCCCGAAATATCCACCGTTCGTCAATTTATCGAACCTCGCCAAAGAACGGTTGATTCAGGAGAATTAACGTGCTTCAAAGAAGGTGAAACGGCAGAGATTACGGAAATCTTCGGAAAGATCGCACATCGTTTTAGCACCTATGAAAAATACGGTATCAGCGAGGGGTCGGCATTTGAAGGCCGAGGAATAATATCGTTTCAGTTCATCCTGACTGATGCAGGATGGAAAATAAGTTCTCTGGCTTGGGACGATGAACGACCAGGGCTTACGCTCTCCGATCGTGACAAGCTGGGGTAGGACAAGACTTCCACTGGTTGCATTCTTGCTGCGCATAGCACTATGTGAATACCGTGACTCCCTGGCGAAGTGAAGCTTTGAACACTTTTCATGAACCACTTTTTCATTGGGTACGAAGAACGTCGTTCCCATACAGTTTCTGCTCGATGATCTGCTTTGCTTCATTCATCATACTGGCAATAATTTCTTTGGCAGGGCGAACCTCGTGTATCAGGCCGACACTTTCGCCTGCAATGAGACACATTTCTTCAAAGTCGCCCGTGGTATCTGGTGTAGGAAGCAGTGCTGAGAATTTGGGCATAGGTGTTGCCTGACCACCTAACATCGTCTGTCCGATCACCTGGCCTGGTTCTGAAGAAGCTTGCGCTTCGGCCTCGCGTCCGCTCCACTCGTTGACGACCCGATTGCGAATGACACGTATCGGTTGATCCGGCCACTCCGGCCCGAAAAGCGTGGTACGAGTAGTGCCACGGGCTGAAGCGGCAACGATACGCTGTTTGTACTCATCGTGCGCATAGGCTTCTTGACTTGCCACCATGCGTGTCCCAACCCATACCGCCTCAGCACCCAGAGCAAGAGCAGCAACGATGCCTCTGCCATCCGCGACTCCGCCTGACGCGATAACTGGGACGGAGGAGAGGGCGAGGCCACATCATAAATCGGTTTACGTATGTGGGCAGTCCAAGCTGACCAAGCATCTTGCCAATCTCCTGGTTGATTCTTACACTGTTCTAGAGAAGCGCACGTTGAGAACAGCGTGAAAGGATTGATGGAGGAGAATGCCAGATGCTCATTGTGACTGATGACCACCTCCGCCTCGCCGGGATTGCGAGCTTGGAGGAACCGTGTCCCTACTGCTCAAAAACGCTCGCCGCCTATCCACTCATCATGAGCGACGATGCAAAGCAAACCGTCTACCATATCACCTGTGCGCTCGAATTCGCCACAGATATCCTGGTCGATCTGTACACCTTCTTCAGCCCGCCTGCACCCTATGTTCGCCTGTTTACGCTCACTCCTGAGTATCTGGAAGGAGGGATACATGCAGTCAACCGATCTTGAAGAGATCAAGGCCGCGCTGTGGGAGCAAGCGTTTCATCCCTGTACACGGGTGAGATGGGGAGTGGCACACGTGATGGCGGTGAAACACCGCCGTGGGCAACTACTCGTCCTGCTTCGAGGATGGAGACGCTGGTATCCTGTGGAAGCTGTGACCATTGAAAGACCGCTCATTTGCCCAACTGGAGCATGTGACATCGTAGAGGTAACAGGGTGAAGACCTAGCATTGATCTGGTAGAGGGAAGCCCAGGATACGTGTACAAATCACTCACGTCTCCGTGGTTTTCACCCACATCCTGGGCCTATTAGTTTTGCCGAGTCACGGACTCAGTGTCTAGTTTAGTGGGAAGAGGACACTCGACATTGCTGTCGAAGATGTGTTAAAATACTATCTACAAATAAAAAATTATCTGGTGGAGGACTTAAAGCAATGAGCGAGCTTCTGGGTATCGCTCGGTTCAAGATTCACGAGGGCAAGCTAGAGGAGTTCAAGCACTTGTCAGCTCAATGCATGGAAATCGCGCGGGCCAAGGAACCCGGAACGCTACAGTACGACGTCTTTATCAACGACGATCAGTCTGAGTGTATCGTCATTGAGCGATACAGCAATTCCGAGGCGCTCATAGCGCATAGCTCGCACATTGCCGAATTATCGAAAGCAATCTTTGCGACAGGATCGGTCTCTGGCGAACTCCTTGGTGAGTCGAGCGCAGAACTGAAAGCGCAGTTGGAAGGCAGTCCGGTTCGTCTCTTCATGCCCTTCTTGTCAATGTAGACTCCGCTCGCCAGCTTACCTGTAAATCCTTGAAGAGAACTAACACGATTCTTTCTTTTCCTCCCCCCAATTTACAAGATATCGATGATCGAGCGCAGATGAGGAGCAGTTTGTCCAGAAAACACATCGACTAGTACTCAAGATTGAGGGCAATTTCTCCTGTTTGAGGGCAAATCTGCTCACTTCGTAGCTCATTTAGCAGATGCGCAACGAGATCACCGTATTTCAGGCGAACAGAGAGAAGAAGGAATGGGAAAAGAGAACGAACATGAGAAAGCTCTGGGTGAAGGCGTGGATGACCCTGGATGGGGTCTTTGACGCGGACACGATGGATCACTGGTGGCCTCCTACCGATGAGACTGCTGCGGATGAAGCGAGGAGGATGGAGTACATTGTGCAAGAGTACTCGAAAGGCGATGTGTACCTGCTGGGACGGACCACCTATGAAATGCTTTGGCCGGGCTGGTCCACACAGACGACCGGCAATGGTCCTGGGCCAATCCTCAACCGCATGAAAAAATACGTGGTCTCGACGACGCTCGAAACCGCTCCCTGGAAAGAATCCACCATCATCAGAGGAAATGTGGTGGAAGAAATCACCACACTGAAACAGCAGCCGGGCAAAGATATGATTATCGATGGCAGTGCCACGCTTGTCCACTCGCTGATGGGAACGGATCTGATCGATGAGTATCGGTTCTTAGTCCTGCCCTATATCATGGGAAGGGGAAGGCGGTTCTTCCCAGACGGGACGCAAGAGACGAAGCTACGGCTTGTCGAAAGCAAGAGGATCAGTGCCGGGACCCTGGCTCTTATCTACCAGCCGGACAAAAAATAACCATCTGGTTTTGCGGAGCATGCTCCTGGTATTTTCGTGTCCAGTTGGGAATGATCTGGAGACATTCCTCCCAGATCATTCCCAACTGGACATTCATGCATATGGTCGCGCTTTCGCCATGGAACTTCGGCTCCGCTCAACTCCTCTCGGCTCAGCCGATCGTGCTAAACAAAGGCAACCGGAGTTGTTGCGCGAAAGCCGTGATCTTGGTTACTTTCTTGCGTACACTTGGCTCTGGCCGCCGCAACGCGAGTAACCACTCGGTCTCTGAGAGTTGCCACAGGTCCAATTGTGGGCTGCGAAAATGGGTCTCCAGACGGCGAGCATTCTTCACATCCTTGATCTTCTTCTGATCAGGCGAAAGGCGAATCGAATAGAGCGAGAGGGTTGTGGCTTGGTACTCCACTTTCAGCGTGTCCTCATACACCCACACAGAAACCTCTTCTCTGGCGGCTAGCCCATTTTCTCCGAAGAATTTCCAGTGCTTGAACCTGACATAGCCATGCTTATCAATCTGGCGCGTAAACTGGGTCGCGTACAAGGCCCGCGAAAGCACCTCTTCGGGGATGGCACGTCCCAACATTCCACGCAAGACCGCAGATGGCGAGTGTCGCCCGTCCTGGCGCTCCCGATGGGCATAATGGTGCTCAATATTGTAGTTGCGCCACCACGTTTGATGAGCCTGCTGGATCTCCGGCCAAGTGCGTG